>QCWB01000110.1 GCA_013114715.1 Nitrososphaera sp. | reverse complement strand
TCTTCACACCGTGACAAGTACCGATGCAGACCCAAGCAACGCACAACCCACACCAGACAACATCTTTGACACTGGAATACTTGGCAATGGTCAGTCAAAGCAGATAAAATTCGACAAAGAAGGAACATACAACTACTTTTGTGCAATACACCCCTACATGAGAGGAACGGTTACGGTTACGTCGTAACCTTCTCTTTTTTTAATTTGAATCTAAGAATCTGTTTTAGCACTTAAGCTGGCCTTGGCTTCCATCTTTTCAGCAACAACGAGCTGGTAGTCACGGAAACCGAACTCGCAGCCATGGCAAGCCCTGCTAGCGCAGGATACAAAAGTCCCAAGGCTGCCACCGGGACAAGCACGATATTATACAGAAAAGCATAGGCCAGGTTCTGTTTTATCTTGCCTACCGTCTTTCTTGCTATCTGGTAGGCAGAAACAACATCGTGGATGTTGTTCCGCACAAGAACCACGCTTCCAGCTTCAATGGCCAGATCCGTGCCAGAGCCAACCGCTATTCCGACGTCAGCTGCAGTCAGCGCAGGCGCGTCGTTTATCCCGTCTCCTATCATGGCAATAACCTTGCCTTGTCCGCGTATTTCGTTGATTACATCTACTTTGCCTGAAGGAAGGACGCCAGCGTACACCCGGTCTATTCCGACTAGACGCGCCACTTCCTGTGCGGTCATCTTGTTATCGCCAGTCAGCATAACCGGCTCGAGTCCAAGGCTTCTCAATTCTGCTATTGCCGCTCTGGCCTCTGGTTTTGGCGTGTCAAGCAGCCCGATTATTCCGACTACGTCCTTTCCCACGGCCACGTAGACAACCGTCTTGCCCTGCGATTGCAGTTTTCCTGCAGTCTCGATAGCCCCAGAGGTGTCTATTTCAAGTGATTCGAGGAACTCTCTTTTTCCTACCCTGATGGCAGTGCTGTCTACGGTTGCCATGACACCCATTCCGGGGACCTCCTGAAAATCTGATATGTCTTTTTGCTGCAGGCCAAGCTCGTTTGCCCTGCTTGCTATTGCCTTGGCCAGCGGATGCTCTGAATAGTTTTCGGCAGTCGCGGCCAGAGCAAGCACGTTTGACTGGCCGTCTGAATACTGGTTGCCAAATGCGCCTATCTCCGGCTTTACCGAGATGACGTCCGTGACGACTGGCTTGCCTACGGTAAGCGTGCCTGTCTTGTCAAATACTACATGCGTTATCTTGCTTAGGTTTTCTATAGCGTCGCCGCTTTTGAATATCACGCCGACTGAAGCCGCCTTGCCCATCCCGACCATGATGGCAGTTGGAGTCGCAAGTCCAAGGGCACAGGGGCATGCGACTACCAGTATCGCAACAGTCGGGATTATTGCTGTAGACAGATCTCCAGGACTTGCAAAAGCAAACCAGGCTGCAAACGTGGCTGCAGAGACAGCCATGACCACATAGGCAAAGTAGCCAGCTACTCTGTCTACCAGCTTTTGCATGGCCGGCTTTTTGCCCATCGCGTCTTCGACAAGCCGGACTACCTGCGACAGAAATGATTCCGATCCGACTTTTGTGGCCTTGACAAGGAGCATGCCCTGCTTGTTTATCGTGCCTCCAATGACCTGATCACCAGACTTTTTGTTCACTGGTACAGACTCACCGGTTATCATAGACTCGTCGACAGAAGACTCGCCTTGCAGGACGTCTGAATCAACCGGTATCTTTTCGCCAGACCGGACAATTACGATGTCGCCGGTCTGAATAAGCGCTACTGGAGTTTCTATTTCTGTTCCGTCAGCCCTTTTTACCTTGGCTACCTTGGGCTGCAATTCAAGCATCTTGCGGATGATAAGACTTGTCTTGCCCTTGGTCTTTATCTCCAGGTACTTGCCAAGCAGGATGAATGTGATTACAAGAGCAGATGCGTCGTAGTATATGCCATGCCACATCGGCTCTGGAAACGTGTTAAACGCGCTGACCGCAAACGCGGCGGATGTACCAAGCACCACCAGCGTGTCCATGTTTGCAGACTTTAGCTTGGCAATACGAAATGCCCCAGAGTAAAACCTGCTGCCGGTGAAGAACTGGACGACTGCTGCAGAGACAAACGCGATGTATGCTCCTGCCGGCGTCCGGGCCAGCGGGACAAATCCGAAAACTTCTGGATAGCTGAAAATAACTACCGGGACCGCAAACCCGATGGCAACTAGTAACAATTTTCGGAGTTTGCGCGCTTCAATGTCGTACGCGCTGGCCTGCTCAGTCTCTGACAGTATAGAGTAGCCGTTGTCTGCTATCTTTCTTCGTATGTCTTCAAGGGAGACGAGCGCAGGATTATAGCGCACGTTTACCTGCGCGCTGCCGTAATTTACAAAAGCCTGCCGGATTCCTTCAAGCCGTGCAAGGCTCTGCTCTAGGCGTTGCGCATCAGAAGAGTCTGAAATGCCTTCCACTTTGAGGATGACGTTTTCGTAGACCACGGAATAGCCTACTTGCTCGATTGCCTTTTCAATGTCATCCAGCCTTACTCTTGCCGAGTCATACTCCACCACTGCACGTTCGTTGGCCAGGTTGACCTCAACTTTTGAGATGCCGTGGATATTAGAGACGTATCTCTGTATAGAGTTGACGCATCCAGCGCAATGCATGCCGCCTATCTTTAGCAGCATCTTCTTCTGGGTCTCAGTTGAGGTCAATAGAAATTCTAGTCCAGATCGGTTATTTAATGACAGGGCTTTACAATTGTAAAGCTGACCTGCGCAGATATTCTCGAAGTTCCGTAGCTTCCTCGCGGTAGGCCTTTATGACATGGTTGCTGCCGTCTGGGCAGACGATGGTCACCATCACCAGATTTGTCTCTGCGTCAGAGGCAAAAGCAGGCGGCTGGATTTTCTGCACCTTGCACCCATTTTCCAGAAATTCCTTTAATCGTGAAAGGGCATCGGCCATAATGATATTTGTCAGGCTTGGACTTAAAGACTTTATATCTGAAAATCTTTTGCTTAACTGTATGTCTCTTTCCTACAATGACAAACTCACTCTGCTTCAATACGCAATAACAAAGTACGATTCTGAAAATGTTCTAAAAGAAAAACTGAAAAACGTGCTGTCAATCAAGGACATTGAAAGGAGCATCGATACTCTGATTGCCACGCAGCGAGTCAGAAGAATCGGCCCGGATGTTTTGCAAAACAATGTCAGCCACACAGAGCTGCCAGAGATTCCCGAGAACCTAAAGCCAATAATTGAAGGGATATAGTGTTTTACAGCTGTACATAGAAGACAGAATTTACTGATCGGTTGTGTCCTATAAGGATTTAAATACGCGTCGAAATCTATCTGTCTCTGCCATGGTTAGCTGGGCCCTCTTCTGTCTTAGCCAAACCACTAAATCAGAAAGGGCCCAACGGCCTGGCTTAGGCTGACTACGGCTGGCATAGGTGCGATATAATCACTATGTGTACATTGCATTGCACTTTTTTGTCCTGAAAAAGCCGCAAAAATAAAATTTTATATACTACCAGCATGGGTTAGTGCCTATGGTTTGGCTAAGACGTACTACGCACTACTTATTCATAGTAGTGGTTGCTGTCAACAGCACTCTGCTAACCATCAACACAGGAGACTACCTGTTCTACACAGACTGGATGTGGACCTCTTTTGTGGTATTTTCGCTCGGACAATCTACAATGCTTGTCGTTGGTGCGATATACTACATGCTCTTCACAGGGGTTCCAGGTACAGCCACATACTACGCCACAATCATGACCATCTACACATGGGTCGCAAAAGGCGCGTGGTTCGCACTAGGCTATCCGTACGACTTTGTCGTAACGCCAGTGTGGATCCCATCGGCTATGTTGCTGGACTTGTCGTACTGGGCTACAAGACGTAACAAGCACGCCGCCATACTGATTGGTGGAAGTCTAGTCGGTCTGTCCCTTCCGTTGTTCAACATGGTCAACCTGTTGCTGGTGAGAGATCCGCTAGAAGTTGCCTTCAAGTATCCTAGACCGACACTGCCCGCGTACATGACACCAATAGAGCCCCAGGTGGGTAAGTTCTACAACAGTCCTGTAGCACTGGGTTCAGGCGCAGGAGCAGTATTGAGTGTGCCAATGGCAGCATTAGGATCGAAACTCAACACGTGGACATACAGATGGATGGCCGCGTGGAGCAAGTGGGACTAAAGCCTCCCTCCTTTTTCCTTTTTATTTTAATAATTTTCAGGTAATGTTAGGATCCAAACGAGAATGTACTTTTTGAATGCTAAACCTCCACAGGATCACTTTCGTTGAATTGCTGGCCAGTGTAAGTGGTTGACCAAGAATTTTCCAGACAGAAAGCCGCGAACTCGAGTAAATTTGCAGACAGGAATATTTGATTACTTTACGAATGGTTTTCAGTTTGTATTTTATTAATGAAATCTGCCAATTATCGGATTTTTTTGCAAAGCAAAACTTAAATTCCCTTTTTAAAACAGTTGGTGAGGGTCAAAAAATTCCTACACTTCAACAGACCTATTCTGGCTATGCAGCCAAACTGATGCTTGAAGACGGAACTGTTTTTGATGGTATTGGCTTTGGATATCCAACACAGGTTGCCGGTGAGGTAGTTTTCAACACCGGGATGGTCGGCTATACTGAGACCCTGACTGATCCATCGTACAGAGGCCAGATACTTTGTATGACCTATCCGCTGGTTGGAAATTACGGAGTACCAAGCTTTGACGTTAAAGACAATTACGGCCTGCCCAAGTTCTTTGAATCAGACAAAATACAGGCAAAGGCCCTGATAATCCACGACCTCTCGGATGTGGCAAGCCACTGGACCTGCACAAAGACTCTGGACCAATGGCTGTACGAAGAAAAGATCCCAGGAATCTATGGCATAGACACCCGGGAGCTTACAAAAAAACTGCGCGTCAAAGGCGTAATGATGGGAATAGTCTCCGTTTCTGACGATGGCCCGGTAGAAAACTCGAAGCTAAAGAAGATGATCTCGGCCGCAAAGTATGAAGGTCTGAATTTCATGCCAGAAGTATCCACCGCAGAGGTCAGGCAATACGGCGACAAAGACAAGGACTGCGTCGTTCTTTTGGACACCGGGACGAAATACAGCATAATTCGAAATATTTTGCGCACAGGTTATCGGGTAG
>QCWB01000008.1 GCA_013114715.1 Nitrososphaera sp. | reverse complement strand
CTTGTTTGCTGGTTACAACGTAGCTGACGGGCATCAGAACTGTCTGGCCAGCGGAGCTTTTGGCGACTATTTCTGCGTAATGGACGCCTGGGATGGTTTTGTCGTCTGTGAGGACGGATACCCCGATACTCTGCTTGCTGTGCGGGCCGATATTAAGAAAAGCCTTTTCTGGGACAATGCCCTGGTCAAAGGCAATATTTCTGTCCGGGAGGCGCTTGTAGAATTCTAGCGTCAGCGTGTAATTCATCGCAGTGGAGTTTATCTGTCTATCGCCGCGCCAGAATGAGAATATTGATGGGACCGGATACACGCCAATAACAGGTGTGTCTGCAAATTTTTCAGCCGGGTCGGACACTCTGACTTCCTGCACTGTGCCCCAAGACCCACCGCGGTTGACCATGGCTATCTCTTTGTACGCAACCGTGCCGTCCTCGTCGGCATCCTGCCAGTCGTAGGCGTAAAGAGACGCGATGCGCAAATAATCTCCATACAATTCAGTTGAATTCATGAAGCTGGAAAACGGAAAGTTCAGCCTGGCTACCATGAGGTCAGCGTCCTCTGGAATCTGGCTGCCAAGCAACTTTGTCAGGTTGTAGTAGTTTGGCTTGTATCCAAACTCCTGCGCATCGTGGGTAGGGTCCTTTTCAAACAGCTGCGTCTGGTTTTCCAGCTGGTGTGTTTTGATAATCTTTTCTACGACGCCTGAAACTTCTACCCTGATTGGACTGTCTGTCGGGTTCTCGACCGTGATCTGGGTCTGTGAAGACTGGCCCTGCTCAATCTGGCCGGCGAACCATCTGGATTCTCTGTAGTTTAACTCGTCTACATAATCTTCTGTTATTGGCTGGTAGTCATCGCCGACTATTCTCGTAATATCATACGTGGACAAGGCCGGCAGCATTGTAGCGAGGATATTTCTGACCGTGTCGTCAGTGTAAACAAGGAATCTTCCATTAGAGCCTCTGGCCAGCTCTATGGCAGAGACTGCGTCTACCCTGCCGGCTCCCTGCACAAACGGGTCGTTCTTTAGGTCCTTGGCAGACGACATCAGGATGCTCTTTACGGCAAACGAGTCTACAGGCTCCCCTCTGTCTTTCATGTCGCCAATGACGAGCGCGGCAACGCCTGCTACCATTGGTGCAGCCATGCTGGTTCCGCCAAACAAGGTAAAGGTCGCCTCGTTTCTCGGGTTGCCAGGCCGGGCTTCCTGATTTTTGATTGTTACTGCAGCCGGCGTAAATCCGTATGAGCCGATGGCCATTATCTCTGGCTTTGGATCTCCAAGAAGGCTTGGTCCTCTGCTTGAAAAGTCTGCAACATCGTCGTACGCGCCAGCAGATGAGCCAAACCGGGTAATGTTGGCAAAGCCTGCATATCCTACGTGGACGTTGTTTGTAGTTGCGCCCACCGAAATTGCCAGTGGAGACGCGTTTGGACTTCCGACGCTTCCGTATCCAAGGCCGTTGTTGCCAATGCTGTCTACCACCACTGCTCCTTCATACTGGCTGTCAAGGACTCTTGGCAGAACCAGAAGCGAGGACACCATGCTTAGAAAGTCATAGCCGGGGCCGGCCTTGAGAAGTGGAAAGTTGGAGATTCCCCAGCTGTTACTGAGGATGTCTGCCCTATGGTCGCCGGTATACTTCCATTTTCCATCGTCAAGGTCAAAGCCTGCGGCGTACATCCAGCCGTATATCGTGTCGCCGATCCAGAGGGCTTTGACCGGGATTATCTTTGCGTCCGGCGCCATGCCTGCAAGCTGGTACTTGTTTTCGTCGCCGTAAATAGAGTAGAAATGCTCGCCCTTTGATGCGATTGTTGCAGCTGTGCTGGTACCATGCCCCGCGTAATCGTACATTATGCCAAAGTACTCACCGGCCGGGTCTATCGGCTCTAGCAGCTCCGCTTCTATCTGTTCTCCGTATCCTACGTCGCTTGCAATCGTGCTAGTCTTGTTGTCCATCACGCGCCAGATATCTAGGACCCTGGCTCCGGCGGTTCCAATGCTATAGTCTGGATAGCCATCCCTGTCGTGGTCATAAATCAGAAATTCGCTTCCATCGCCCATCTTGATGGGCTTTTCATCGGTAAAGTCGTACGTAGGTTCGGTGCGCAGATACTCTAGCTCTGGGTTAGAGTCCGCCAAGTCTTCAGCACGCAGCGCCCATCCAAAAGACATGTCTGGAATGATGGTGTCATACACCCCTGCCTCGCTGCTGTCCACAACTAGCACCGGGACCAGCTCTATGGTAAGGTATCCAAGCAGCAAGTGAAGCTCGTAGACGACCCCCATCCGGTAGATGCCGCTTTTTGACTTGATATAGTCTTGGGTATTGTTGCCTATCTTCCAGTCCACGTTGGCCTCACCTTCCAGCACCGGCTCTCCAAAGAACGGATAGATGGAATTGTATACAGGGATCTTGCCTTCTGTGGTCCTAAGAAAAACGCCGTTCTCGTCTACATAGACGTCGGAAGTGATTCCTTCTGGCAATTTGCCTTCGTAGTTCAGTATTCTGCCTGACTTTTCATCAATATTGGCTATGTACTTGGCGCGCGTAAGCACTATTCCCTGGCCGTCTGCGTCAAGCATTATCGGGATGTTGTTTTCGTCTCTTGCGACGGCGTGCTGCATGTCCGGGTTTGAAAAGTCCGTTCCAGTGTCCACTATTGCGACGCTGACTCCCTTGCCAGTTACATCGTACTTTTCAGCTACAATGTCCGAACCAACTACAGATGAGCCAGAAAACCTGCCGGGGCTTGGCGGCGCAGAGTAATCAAGCGGCTGGCTGTACGATATGCTGTCAAACTGGAGTTGCTGGTCCGGGATATACATAAAACTAGTTCCGGCAGGAAGAGGAGTCTTGGACATGGCATAGCCAAGAAACGGAGTGTTCTGCGCATTGCCGCCAAGACCCACGATGTGCGAGTTTTGAGCTACGGCGCCAATGTTTCCGTTGCCCAATACCAGGGTACGGTTGGGCGTGCCGTTGTACTGCATCTCGCCAAGATTTATGGCATCAAAATTGGTCCTGAGCGCGCTTTTCGGCACGGTGTATCCGTAGATATTGACGGCGTCAAGACTGGGCAGCTGCTCCACCCTGTTTGGGGGGCTGTCATCTATGGTAACTTGCCTGGAATAACCTGAAATAGGCTGGGCTGGCACTACAAATGCCGACATGGCCAGCAAAACAGCCAAAAGTACCGCTAGTTTAATCAAATAACGACATCCGGAATAGACATTACTACGTTATTACGGTTTCGTCAAAGTGAAAAAAATCACTTGAACAGTTCGTCGAACTTGCCAGAGTTGACGTCTGCATAGACTTCCTTTGCTGGCTTGTCCTCTACCTTGACACCCATGCTCACACAGGAGCCAATTACTTCCTTGGTCGCGCCCCTGATGTCCTTGGCGTACGAGCTGTCTATCTTCATCTTGGCTATCTTGACGGCACTGGCCATGGACAGGTTTCCAGCATAGTCCTTGCCTGCGGTGCCAGATCCCTTTGGTATGCCGGATTCCTTGGCTACAAGTGCAGCTGTTGGCGGAATGCCTACCTCAACTGTGAATTTCTTTGTCTCGCTGTCAACCTCCACCTTGACTGGGACTTTCATTCCTGGAAAATCCTTTGTCTTTTCGTTAATGGTATTTACAACCTGGAGCACGTTTACGCCCATTGGACCCAATGCCGGACCAAGAGGCGGGCCTGCGTTGGCCTCGCCGCCGCTCACAAGTGCAGAAATGGATTTCTTATCTCCCATAGCAGTATCTAGGATATGCCTGCCAATCCAAATTATAATCGTTCCTGTTGACAGATTTTTAAACATGTGTATTGTAACCCTCCCTGAGTTATGGCAGAAGAACCAAACGAAGGCGTAGGAACGTTATTCTTCGAGCTGGCTGGAGATTTGCGCCTATCTATGCTAGAAAAGCTTAACCAGAAAGATTATCGACTTTCCCAGCTTGCTTCAGATCTGGATGCCACCATGCAGGAAGCCCACCGGAACATGACTCGGCTTATCGAGTCCGGCCTAGTCTCCAAGGGCAAGGAGGGCGAGCTTGTTCTCACCTCCTACGGCAGGACAGTATTCTCGCTGGTTCCAAGCTATGACTTTTTGTATCAAAATCGGGACTTTTTGCTTGACCACAGCCTTGGGGACCTGCCGCTCAAATTTGTGCAGCGGCTCGGCTCGTTTAGGAGATGCGAAACAGTTCACGGCGTGATGGCCATTATTCAGCGCTGGAAGGACCTGTACAGCGGCTCTGACAAGTACATCCGGGAGATAATGGCCCAGGTTCCGCTGGACCTTATTGAAACAGTTAGCAGCAGAGTCGAGCAGGGCGTAAAATTCTCCTATATCTTCTCTAGCAATGCTGTCGTCCCAAAGGGCCGGACGCAGCTGCTCCAGAAAGTCGGATGGCGGAACTTTATCGCCAAGGGCCTTGTCGAGAGGAGGATGCTGCCAGACGTTCGAATCATGGTTATCTTTAACGAAAAACAAGGCTGCGTCTTGTTTCCGAACCAGAAAGGCGAGCCAGACCTAAACATGATGTATTACGGCGAGCATGCCGAGTTTCTGGAATGGTGCTCTGACTTTTTTGCATACCAGTGGGAGACGGCCGGCTCGTTTGACGAAAGTAAGCTAAAACACGAGGTCTAGGTATCCATGTTTTTATACGCCGGAAACTAGATCATATCATGCCAAAAGCTTTTGTTTTAATGAATGCCGAGCTCGGATCGGAAGACTCGATAGTCAATGAGCTGAGAAAAATTGACGGGGTCAAGGAAGTATATCAGGTCTACGGGGTCTACGATATCGTGGCGCAGGTTGAAGCCGACACCATGGAAAAGGCCAAGGAAATCGTCACCTGGAAGCTCCGAAAGCTTAACGGCGTCAAGTCCACTCTGACTATGATAGTGATGGAATAATCCGCAACTTTAATGAAATAGTGTTTACAGAATATTACTGTTGGGTCTGTTCAAGAAAAAAGAAAACGATGGCAAAAGTTCATTCAAGTGCCAGTACTGCAGCATGACTTTTGACGAAAAAGAGCGAATGCAAAGACACATGAGAAAAGCGCACAGCGAGAAAGGTGGCGGCGACTTGCCTAGCACAAATCCTTTCGGATTTAGCTAAATACTTATTTCCTATGGGATTGCTTTTGTAGTAGGCCTGCAAAATGGTTGTGCCAATACACGATGATACGCCGCGGATTCATGGCAGACCGTACCTGAATTACGGGCTTATCGCTATCAACGCAATAGTCTTTATCTGGCAGGCAGCTGTTACAGGCTTTTTTACCAATGAGCAGGCCACAAGAGACCTTTTCTTGACCTACGGAACTGTCCCGGACCTGCTTTTCTCAAACTTTCCGGCCAGTTCGCTTAACATCGTCACGTCCATGTTCATGCATGGAGGGCCAGCCCACATAATTGGCAACATGGTGTTTCTGTTCGTATTTGGCGACAACCTAGAAGACAAGTTTGGCCGCGTCAAATACATCCTGCTATACCTTGGTTGGGGAGCCGCAGCGGCACTGACGCACAGCTTTTTTGCAGCATCCACAGGAGATGGGATGGTTCCTGCAGTAGGCGCCTCAGGGGCAATATCCGGTGTTCTTGGCGCGTACCTGGTAATGTTTCCAAGGGCTAGAATCACCACGTTGGTTATGGCCTTCTTTATCACGCCGTTGCGCTTACCTGCCCTTGCCTTCATACCCTTCTGGTTCGTGCTTCAGGTGATCTTTGTGCTTATTGGAGATACCAGCGGCGTTGCTTACCTTGCCCACGTCGGCGGATTTGTGGCAGGAGTTGCAGTCGGCCTTGTCGGCAGGGCCATCGTCCTGCCACAGCTGGCAAATCTTGCTGGAAAGGGACCTACCTTCAAGAAACCTGCCGTGAAAAAAGTGCGCCCCAAGATAGAGGATGTAGTCCCAGATTCCGTGCCTGAAGTGATAGAAGGGCCCGACTACTACGAAGTTATTGCCGAAATCCGTGGAGTCTCAGATGCTTCTGAAATAGAAGCAAGGTACGACCCAGAAAAGCGAGCAGTGGTAATCATAACCCATGGTTTAAAGAAATACGAGATGCAAGCAAAACTGCCAGATTCAGCAGCAAACCCTGTGGTGGAATACATCCAGTACCTCAACGGGATTGCACGCATCCGGCTGACTCGATAAAAATCCGAAGCCAATGTACGTCTTTATGCGCATTTTTTTATACTACCAATCAAGATAATAGAACATAGAATGTTAGATATCTGCAAAGCAAAACCGGAGGTCATGTCTTGACAAAAGGAATCGCCTTGGCAATCGGCCTTAACGCTGTCGATCCAAAAAAATACGACGGCTGGTCCGGCGATCTGAACGCCTGCGAGTCAGATGCAACAGACATTACAGAGATGGCCAAAGCGCAGAAATTTGAACAGGCGACCATGCTTCTTACAAAAAATGCCACGCGCAGAAAGGTAAAAGCCAAGATAGTCGAGGCCGCAAAGGCCCTGAAGGCCGGCGATATATTCGTCCTTTATTACTCCGGGCACGGCGGCCAGCTTCCAGACATCAACAATGACGAGGAGCTGGACAACGAAGACGAGACCTGGTGCCTTTACGACGGTGAGCTTGTTGATGACGAGCTGCATTCCTACCTGAAGCGCTTTGCTCAGGGAGTCCGGGTTTTTGTAATGTCCGACAGCTGCCACAGCGGCACGGTTACCAAGCAGGCCTTTTACAGCGACAAGCTAGAGATCCGAAACACCAACACAGACGACCGGAATGTAAAATACAAGTTCATGCCGGCAGACGTCGCCAGGCGCGCATACCGTGCCAACAAGGAATTCTACGATAGCATACTCAGGGATAGCAGCCTAAAAGAATCTCGAAGCAAAGTCAAGGCTTCGGTCTTGTTGATATCCGGCTGTCAGGATAACCAGCTGTCTTCAGACGGAGTTTTTAACAGCAAGTTTACTGCTGAGCTACTGGCAGTCTGGAACAACGGCAGGTTCCGAGGAGATTACCGGAAATTCCACAAGAAAATCGTTCGGCGCATGCCACCGGATCAGACGCCAAACTTTTACATGATTGGCGAGAAAAATCCTACCTACGAAGCACAAAAGCCCTTTACCGTATAACCATGATAATCTCTGTCATCAACCACACGGACGGCAAGCTAAAAGACGAGCAGATACTGGATGCGATAAGGGCAATAAATCGACAGATATCTGAGGATTTTGAGCCCTACTGGAGCATAGGCGGAATGCTCCGACTGGAAGGGCGCAGCGGAAAACAGCCAAACCGGCAAAACCCAATAGACATGCGCGGAGACGCCATCATCTACATCTGGGACAAGTCAGATTCTGTCAAGGCTATGGGATACCATGACAAGAACTTTCATGGGATACCTTACGGCTTTGTATTTACCAGCATATCAGAAAAGATGGATGAAAGCTGGACTGCGACTCTTTCTCACGAGTCCCTAGAAATGTTGCTTGACCCGGAAGTAAACCTGCTTGTTGCTGGCCCGCATCCTGTAACGCGCGGCCAGGATGTTTTTCACTGGTACGAGGCCTGCGATGCAGTGCAATCAGAGTCATACGATATCGACGGAATAGCAGTATCCAACTTTTTGCTGCCGCTTTATTTTACCGGTGGCGACGAATTTCAGGGCAGAAACGATTTTCTTGGCTCCACCCATGATGGAAAGACTCTGACCTCGTTTGGCGTCAATCCCGGCGGCTACATCGGATTTTTCAATCCTGCACTGGCCAAGCATGAAACCTTTTTCAGAAAAAACGACGAAAAAGCCAAAAAGCGTTTTGAAATAAAAAGCGGCCTTGGAGCAGCACGCCGGTCAATCAGGTACAAAAAACTCGGCAAGCAGCAACTCTCTCAAGATATATAGGCAAGTTAAACAATTGTGTCTCTAACTGGGAGGCCTTTGTCTTTGAATTTTGCAGAAATGGTCAACATCATACTCAAACAAAAACCTGACCTGAACGCAGAAAGCATCCGCGATATGATAGACGAGAAAAAGCGCAAGGTTGGAGCCGGCTATCTCACAGATCAGGGAGCCTTGTTTCTGGTAGCCGCAGACCTGGGAATATCCTTTGACAACATACCAAAAACCCAGTCGGGAATTAAGGATCTTTACATCGGCGCCAAAGACGTCAGCGTAACTGGCAGGATTCTGAACATCTACCCGATACACAAATTCAACAGAAAAGAGACAAACGAGCAGTCTACCACCAGGACGGTAGTGATATTTGACAAGGAATCAAAAGTAAAAGTCAAGCTGTGGGACAAGCAGACAAGCCTGCCAGACGAGATGGGCCTTCAGGCCGGCGATGTCATCAAAGTGGTAAAAGGCTACGTCAGAGCGGGCCTAGACGGCAAGGCTATCGTGAACCTTGGAAGCTACGGCTCGCTTGAAGTGGTGCCAGACGACAATTCTATTTCGGCAATAGATTCCCTGACAGTTGGCATAGACCAGATAAACGAGACCCAGGACTCGGCAGTTATTTCCGGCGTGGTTAATTCCAATCCACGAATAACCGATTTTGTTAATCAGCGCGGCGAGCCAAGCAAGTCTTTGCAGCTGCAGGTTTCAAACGAGTCAAACAGCAAGACTCTGCGGGCAGTAATCTGGAACGTCGACGAGTCGCGCATACCAAAGGTCTTTAACACTGGAACCAAGGTCCGCCTGATTGGAGTTCGGGTAAAGCAAGGAAATCCCCAGTACGGAGGCGGGGATTTTGAGATACACGGCGACGAGGGGACCGTGCTAGAGTTTTCCGGCTCTCAGCAGGACGTAGACGTCATGCCGCTTCGAATTATCTCTGTTGGCGAGGAGACTGGAAGGGGCAGCTTTGTCTGCCTGGCAATAGACAGGTCTGGCCGCGCTCTGGTATTGACCGTAGACAACTCGCTTGCCAGTCCTGCGCAGCTGCAGGCCGGCGCAATGATAGAATGCGTGCCCAGCAGGGTTTTTGGAAATTCCATCACGCTGTCAAAAGAAGATTCGTATATCAGGGTAATTGACGACGACAGTTCTTTTCCAAGCCTCTCCGAGTCCAAGATAAAGAACATCGCTGCCAATTCAGAGCCGATAGTGCTTGAAGCCATAGTCCTGCAGGCGCCGGAAACAGCCGACGTAAGCACAAAGACCGGCGAGATGGTGCCAGTAACTTCTACCCTGCTTGGAGACGACACCGGCGAGATTCGCCTGGTAGGCTGGAGAAACCAGAGCTCTGCGGTCAACAAGCTGGCAGTCGGAGACAGGATCAGGCTTGTCGGCGCGACCGCAGGACCTGGCAGAGAAGCAAAGCCAGAACTGACGATGCGGCCGTATTCGTCAATACTGCACCTTGGCTAGTCGTTCCAGAATCCACGCGTAATTACGTACTGTTTTTCAGCTTCGTAGATGCTCTTGTACATCAGCTCGTCGTCTATGTAGTTGCGAAGTATCCGAGCCCCGGTATCCGCGCCGACTCCGTGGCCTGCCAGCACCACGAGGGCTTTTTTGCCAAAATTGTTGACAAGCGAGGCAACCTTCCAGGCGCGCTCAAAGCGATGGTCTTCCTCTTCTGACATCTTGCCTCCTGCCAGACGTTTCTGGATTATCTTTGATAGATCAAAATCAGACCAGAACGTAGCCGTGACAAGCTGCGACCGGCATTTTGGGCAGACGATCTCGTCTGGAGCCTCCCTTGTCTCTAGCAATCGCTCCCACTTACCGCAGCGGATGCAGACTAGCCTGTGCTTTGTTTTTTCAAGTCGTTCTTTTACCAGGTCTATGACTCCTTTTTCTATGCTAAGAGGCGCTGCAGCAGATTTTGATGAATGCTCCATTATGGGCTTTGCCAGGTCAGAAAACTTGGTTACCTCAAGCCAGTGAATTTTTATCCTGCCGGCCTTGATGTCGTCAAGCACTTTTTTGGCCTGCTCTATGTCGTATTTGTCGTGCATCAACTCCCTTATCGATTCGGAGCTGACCGGGGTCTTTGCATACCTGTCGTAGATCATCCTTGCAACTTTTTTGTCATAAACGGCCTCCCTGCTTACCATGCCAAACCGCTTGGCCACTGACCATACTCTCCAGTTTATCTGATGCGTGCCTGTCAGAGAAGCGATGATGACAGGCTCCAGATCGTAGACGTCTGCCAGAGCTGCTTCCACCCGACCTTTTGTCATCCTGGCACTTGAGGTAAGCATTATGCGGTAGGCGTCAGACCTCGATTCTACCATGTAGCCAAGCTGCGAGGACAGTATCGTCGAGAGGAGCGATGCAACGGTATTGTTGACCTTTGTTCCTAGCACGGAATGCGCGACAAGCATGTTTCGCACGGTAAGGCTCTCAACTACAATGTTCTCTGGGTCCGGGATTATGTTTAGCTCTGCAAGAGTGTCGTCCATTATCGACGTGGATATTTTCAGCTGTTTTTTTGCAGCCAGGTTTCTTATCTTGCCTACTTCCTGCGCAGTCTTGATGTCTACTGGGATCATCTCGCCGACCCAGTAGGGGATGTTGATCGCCGCGCCTCCAAGCGGCTCGACGTTGACTACCAACCGGCCCTCGTCGACTGCAAGGACACGCCATTGCTGCCCCTTTAGGACAAAGACGTTTCCCTTCTCGCCGTAGTCGCCGACAAACTGCTGGTCCAAGGTCCCTATCCTGCGCTTGCTGATACTGTCAATAACTTCGAATTTCAGGACATGGGGGATCATCGACAGATTCTCAAAATAATACTTGTATGCCTTTATTCTCCGGACAAAGGTCCTGTTGTCCCTGTCATATTTGATGATGTTGTGGCTTGAAAGTATCTCTATGCAGTTTTCCACGTCTCTTAGGCTGACGTTTCGGTAGGGATACGACCTGGTAATCAGGTCAAAGGCATAGTCTACTTTGACCGGATCCCTTGTCTGCATGGCAAGTCCCACCAGATGATGTGCCATGGCGTCAAGCGCATCTTCATGCATGTTTTGCTCCTCGATCGAGGATTTCTTCATCCTGTTTATTATCGCCAGAGCCTCGATCTCGTCATCGGCATTGTTGGTCACAACCAGACCCTTGGCAAAGCTCCGCTGCTTGTGCCGGCTTCGGCCTATCCGCTGCATCAGTTTTGATACCTGCCTTGGCGAGCCGTAATGTATTACCAGGTCCACCGAGCCGATGTCAAGTCCAAGCTCAAGGGAGCTTGTGCAAACCACGATTCCTGCTTCCCCGGCCCTAAGCGTATGCTCTGTCTCTTCGCGCATCTCCCGGGATAGCGAGCCGTGGTGGATGTCGACTTTGACTTCAGACTGGCCCTTCATTATCATCCCAAGGTACTCTGCCTCGTCTCTTGTGTTTGTGAACAAAAGGACGGAGCCCTCAATCTTGCTTTGTTTGACGTAATCTAGGATAAAATGGGCCACGTTGTTAAGCGAGCCCTTGACATGCCTTACCTCGATTTCATAGCCTCTTGCAGCGCTGTCGGTCAGGACAGCGTACTGCCTGTCCGTGCCAGAGACAAACCTGGCTGCTTCTTTTAGGTTTCCGACCGTTGCTGAAAGGCCTATCCTTGTAACCTGTTTTTCAGAGGCCATCTGCAGCCGCTCAAGGCTCAGCGACAGGTGCGCGCCACGTTCGCTTGGAACAAGCTCGTGTACTTCGTCAACAATGATGAACTGGAGAGCTCTTAACGCGGCAAGCATCTTTTCGTTGGTCAGGACGACTGCCAGCGATTCCGGTGTTGTTATCAATACGTCCGGCGGGTTGTCCACAATCTTTTTTCTTGCAGCAGTTGTCGTGTCGCCATGTCTTATCTCTACTCGAAGGCCGTCAGACTGGGCATAATGCACGATTCTTCTTAGAACGTCGTTGTTAAGCGCCCTTAGCGGCGTGATGTAGATGGCCTTTATTCTGCCGTCCCCGGGATTGTTTTTGGCAAGCAAGGTAAATACTGGCATGACTGCAGCCTCTGTCTTGCCAGAGCCGGTAGGAGCAACCAAAAGGCAATTGATTCGTCTTGCAATTACTGGCAAGGCTTTTCTCTGAATCGTGGTTAGCTCTTCAAAGCCTTCTCTGGCAAACTTTTCTGTGACAAGCCTGTCTAACTCACTGTCTGTTTGCAGCTCTGTGCTGCTGTTGTTGGCTGGAATCGAGTTTTTCATGAACCATTACCGCAAACAGGGCGACTGCAAACAGCCCTATTGCCACTGCAACATAGGACTCAAAGTTTGCTATCGTCTCGCCTACCATCTAAATCTCAGCTCGCTTTCGACAATAAAAGCATTCGTTTGTATTCTATAGTCTGAAAATCGCCTCGTAGGTTTATAAGCACTGGAAAAGCCGTTTGCCTTATGAACAAGCAAGCTAGCATTGCACAGATAGCTGTCCTTGCATTTTCAATATTTTCTGTGGCCGCCGGAAAGCCGGCATTTGCAGAAAGCGAGGAGAAGGTGGAATTTGTAACCAACATCGAGTTTATCCGAGGTCACCTGGAAAAGGCTCTTGAAAACAGGCAGGCCGAAAATCCTAACATGGCAGTAGCCCATGCAGGTCACCCGATCTCTGAAGTGTTCTCACTTATTCAGGGAGAAATCAAAGAGCACGATGAGGCCCTTGCGACAAAACTTGAAGCTGATCTGACAGATATTGTAAGCAACATCAACACCATGTCTGTCGCAGACGTACAAACCAAGATAAAAGAAATCAACGCAAGCCTTGACAAGGCAGTCGAGTCTGTAGTCAGCAGTTCTGAAAGAAGCGATCCAGCCTTTACCGCACGAGTCATAATTGGACTGCTAGATACTGCACACCACGAGTACGAAGAAGGCGTGGTCGATGGAAAAGTTGCCGAGCAGGTAGAATACCAAGATTCCCTGGCTTTTATTCACCGCGCCGAAGTGCTGTTCAACTCGATAAAGGCCGAAACACCAGAGCATGAAGCAGAAGAATTGGAAGAATTTTTTGCTGAAATAAACACGACAACATCCAAGCTTGGCAGCCACGAGCAGCTGGTGTTATCTGTAGAAAGCGTCGAACATGAATTGCAGGAAGCCTTCAAGCTCAGTTCTTCAGAAACCACGCTTGGCGGATGGGAATATATCGAAAGAATAAACCTGCTGTTGGATGAATCAGTCGAGGAATACGAAAAAGGCGAGTTTGACGAAGCAAGGGCATTGGTACGGGAAGCCTATCTTGACAACTATGAATTCATAGAGTCTGACATCAAGGCAGACAACCCGGAATTGATGGAAAAAATTGAAGTCGACATGCGCGAAAAGCTGGTCAAGATGATAGATAACAGAAAGCCAATCTCCGAGATAGAAGCACACGTCGACATGATAAAGGCAGACCTGCAAACCGCAAAGGCTGTGGTCACGCCAGAATTCCCCGCAATCTTGGCAGTGATTGCAGCAGTGATGGCCGGCGCAGTGGCAATGGCCAGGATGAGAGGATCGATCTTCAAGACGTCGATCTAACTCTTTTTTTACTTGCACTGCAATACACAGAGTACAGACTCGTTAAATCTTTTCAAGCCGCAAATATGCCCATGAAACCAAGTATTCTGGCCGGACTGGTATTGGTAGCGGTTCTTGCAACAAATCCTAATCTGGCAACCTTTGCGCAGGAAGACGACGATGATCGGGAAAGCCTTGGCCTCACAGAACGAGAACGTGAGCGCGAACATGATGATGATTCTGCATCCGGCGGGCTTACAGGATTGGTTCTCATAGGCACGATAATTGCAATACTGGGAGTAGGCGGTTATGCCGCATACAAGGTAATCCGGATTCGCAGCAAAGCCAGCAAGCCAAAGGCGACATGAAACCTGCTTTTTTTCTCATTATTTTGCTCCTGGCCCCAGTCGCAGCTTATGCTGATTCGGAGAGGCAGGACAATCCAGTCACGGCTCTTGGCTGGGTGGCAATAGCCTCCGGATTGCTAGGTACTGTGCCTTACATACTCTACAATCGGGTCAAAAAGATCTCTGTAGTGGAGCTTGGAGGTGGTGACCAGATAACTCGAGACCTTGCCATGCAATACAAGCCTCTGCTCAATGTCCACATGGCACTTAACATCATTGGATTTACCGCTGGAGCGGTACACGGCATCTTGTTGATAGAGGACCTGGATACCATTTCGCTTTCCCTAGCCATTGTGATGACCGTGCTGACAATAACCGGAATAATACTGCGGTTCTCCTCAGGGAACCTGCGAGTTTTTACAAAACTGGTGCACAACCAGGTTATACTTTCAGGATTGCTTGTGGTACTGATAATACTACACGTTACATCAATGCTGTAGGGCCCATCCGTACCAGCGCAGACGATATGCGGATGTCGTTTTTCTCAAACTGCAAAACAACCTGGTCTTTGGTCAGGTTAAACTCCATGGACTTTATCTTGCTTCTATAGTAAAAGACTTTCTTGCCCTTGCCGTCAAGCTCGATTCTTTCAACAGCCAGAATCCCGACATCCTGAAGTTTCTTTATCTTTTTGTAAGTAGAGCTTTGCGGCATGGAATTTTCCGTGGAAATCTGGATGGCTGTCTTGGCAGCGTCGATAGTAGACGTGATTATCCTGTGCGAGATGCCGTCTACAAGTTCCTGCAAAAGTGGCATTGCCGTGTTGTGGTTGTCAAATGTAAGGGCGTTCATGGCCAGTTAGGTGCGCCTAATTAGGGAGGCCTAATATTTAAACAGTCTTTAGAGGGGTTCTGTCTAATTAAAGGGTCATGACAATGTTTTGAAAGGCTGTTAACTGTCGAGTGATGG
This sequence comes from Nitrososphaera sp., assembly GCA_013114715.1. Classification (GTDB taxonomy): domain Archaea; phylum Thermoproteota; class Nitrososphaeria; order Nitrososphaerales; family Nitrososphaeraceae; genus Nitrososphaera. Next base: position 12,193 of record QCWB01000008.1, on the reverse strand, counting down.
CGACTTTGTTTAAAATGTAGGAAGTTCCATATATCCTAGACACAGTTATTGAGGTATGTTCGGGGAAGTTGCATCTGCAATAGATATTTACAAGTTTAAGGACAGACAGCCCGACTTCAAATTTCAACGCTTCCAAGAGACTGACCCAGTCTTAAAGGAAAAGGTATGGAAAATCAGGATACAGCATCCGAACAAGCGCATTGACCGCTGTAACGTATTCTTGGATAAGACGCAACTCAGATTATGGGATTCTGACAATGACCGCATCAGAACAATCGACGAGGGTGGCGGTGCAAATTTCGTTATCCCTAACGGCATAATCCATCCAAATAGCCCCGTGACGGTTAAGGCGCTTAACAAGAAGATTAGAAAAGTTAAGTTTGAGGACTTGGAGATAACCAAGCCGTAGCAGCAGTATGTCTGCTTCATCCACCCTGTAAGATGGAGGTGCAGGGCTGGCATGCAAAGCCTGTCATGACTATTTGCTTAAATAGTTCCTAGACAAGATAGCTTTCAAATTTGGGATTATTTGATAGTATCTTTGGAAAACGCCATCCTGTTGAAAGAGGCAAGGAATGCGAGGATCAATTCCGAACAGAGAATGAAATGTTTGGAGATAAGATTAAGCGTACAGGAGTGGGCTCTGATTTTGAGCGTGAAAAATTATCCGATCCGCTAACGGGCAAAACCCGTAAAGAAAAATGGGAAATAAAGCGAAATAATTCTCCTTTATCAAAGCGACAAAAACAGACAAGAGGTTTGAAAGTGGCACGTTACAGAGATAATGGTTTTGGAGGATTTGAAGTGAGTGTAGAGAATAGAAAAGGCGAGAAGCTAGAGAAAAATTTGTTCACCGGTAAATATGAGAAAGTGCCTAAACGGCAACGCGGTCCATTTGGATTGAATAACTCCACACTCTGTGGAGAATCTGCATCATCGTCAAGATCGAAACGCCATAAATCAAACGACGACCTTTTTGGCTTCAATAGTAATATGTTTGGTAACAGTTCAGGCAAGCGCAAACGCAAAAAGCAAAGTGATTCTTTTGGTTGGGGATTTTGACTAACTAAAATTCAAACATCGCAGCAAATGGGCTTTTGCGTCTATGTGATAGACATGTCCTGTACTTTCTATATATTGCATCTGCTTCAGTTCTTGTTCTCCCGACACCAACGCTTCTACCGCCATGTTCACAATACACATTATAAGGCATAGCCAGTAATGCGGGGTTGTCAGCTATAGCTTTTACGGTCAATTTTGCAGCTACTTGCATTCTGTATGACAATGATCCACTTGTTCTGCCCTCAATCTTTATACCTGCAATTTCAGCCGGTGTCTTTCCTTGCAATTCTTCATGCTCCCTTATGTAATTATGATAGATCCGTTATACGATAATTTGTTACAGCCTGACTTTTAGGGCTTAACCTGTGCTCTTTAGCAGTAGTACTCTGACAGGCAGCCTCGCTTGTAGTGTTTTACTGCACCTCTTAGCCATTCCAGGGCGTCATACTCTGTATTCAGACGCTGCCTCTCAGAAAGGCTGCCAGCTAATCTGATCTCTTTTCTCTTTATCTCTATAGCAGAGTCTATCTCCGGAATGGTCCTTGGAGCTTTTTCAATTGCCAAAACGTGATACTGGATATGCCTGCATATTGTCTGATTGCCCCATCTGTGGATATGCCTGCGTTCTTTATCCAGATGTTTTTGAATAAACCAATCAAGCTCCATGACTATTTTGCTCTGCAGCCGGATTTAGCCGGCAAGTCTAGCCGGGGAGAGGGCAGCTGCTATAAAAGCAGGCGTCTGGCAGATCTTTTGTTTTGAATCAAGAGGCCTGCGCTTGAGTTCCAAAGCTGGCAGTGGAATGCGCAACGTTACAGCGCTTGGAATTGTGAGCTTTTTTACGGATATTTCCACAGAGATGGTGCTTGGCATTCTGCCTGTCTTTCTGGTCAGCACGCTTGGCATATCAAGGGCGGTCCTTGGCGCAATTGAAGGCTCGGCAGAGCTGACCAGCTATGCCTTTAGGATGCTGTCCGGCTCGCTTTCAGACAAGGCCGGGAAAAGAAAAATCTTTGTCCTTGCAGGCTATGCTGTTTCGACTGCAAGCAAGCCATTTTTTGCCGGCGCCACAAACTGGCTTGACGCCTTTGCCGTGAGGGCCGGCGACAGGATTGGAAAGGGAATAAGGACTGCGCCACGCGACGTGCTGATAGCAGATTCTGTGCCGGAGGAGAAAACTGGCAGGGCGTTTGGCCTACACCGCACGATAGACCAGATGGGAGCAATTGTCGGCCCGGCGGCTGCCTTTGCGCTTTTGCAATTCATTGACATCCGTGGTGTGTTTTTAATGTCTCTGGTACCCGGGACTATCGCGCTAGTTGTTCTGGTATTTTTTGTAAAGGAAGTGGCCGGCAAAAAGCGGGCAGGCACGATTTTTTCAAACATTTCAGGCCTGGTAAAGTCAAACAGGCCGTTTGCAATATTTCTGATAATATCTGGCATATTCTCTCTGGGGGCGTTTAATTTCTCATTCGTGCTGGTTCGGGCAGCTGACCTAGGAATTGACAACAGCCTGATTCCGCTTGTCTATGCCGTGATAAACATTGCACATACTGTGATAGGAATTCCGGCAGGGATTCTGGCAGACAAAGCAGGCAAGGAAAAAGTTTTGATCCTAGGCTACACAATATTTGCAGCATCTTCGGCGCTGATGATGCTGTCTGGCAATTCCGTGTATGCTTTTGTCATAGCTGTAGTCTTTGGTCTTTATGCCGGTGTTTCAGAAACAGTGCAGCGCGCCATTGTACCAAGGTTTGTTCAATCAGAGCTTCGCGGAACTGCTTTTGGGCTTTTCAACCTGGTCCTTGGAGGTTGCTTTTTGGCAAGCAATGTTGTATTTGGGTTTCTCTGGGACAGCGTTGGCCTGAATCAGGCAGTTTATTACAGCCTGTCTTTAACAGCAGTGGCCGTAATCGCAATGTCCTTGTTTCAAAAATATTATGGAAAAAAAGGGCAGGCGTTAGCCTGATTTTTCTATCGCGCCGTCCAAGAACAGCTCCCAGTCGCCAAATTCGTTCTTGGCCTTGCCGCTGTTTCCGTCAAACAACAGGTGCAGGGAGTCTAGAACCATTTCCGGTGCCATGTCTTCGTGCATCTCGGCCTCGCCGCGCAGCCTTAGGTCGTGCGTTTCTCCAGCATCATCTACAGCCAGGGCGTTGATGCGAAGCGTGTTTGACTTCATGGAGAAAATGGCATAGCCGACTACAACATCGTATTCGCTTGCAGTCCCATCGTCTATGGTTACCTTGCCTCCAGTGATGTCAATCAGCACTATTGCGCTGTTGGACTTCCAGACTGCTGCATCAATTTCCACTTCGGCTCCTGCCGTGATGTCGCCGTCAACCGCGTCTCCAGCAGCAATCAACGTGTATTGCTGTCCTGGCTGGTACGGTCCGGGGCTTGCAGGCTCTGCCTTGACATGTCTTTCATGAATCTCTTTTGCGTTGACCGTGGTAACGATCTCTTGCTTTCTGTCGTGAGCGTTTTCTCTTACTTCGTTGCTGTCTATCTCAAATGATCCAACTGCGATGACTATTTCCTCCGAAGTGATCTTGCAGCCATCGTAGGTTCCCTCTTCTAGGGTAAACTTTTCATTGAATTTACCTTCTGAATCGTGGACTCTGAATGCTTCTGCAAAAGTCTTTTCAACTGATGGGTTTGTGCATGAGAACACTGCATCATAGCTGCCATCTGCTAGAGTGAGGCCTTTTAACTCTGCTTCAATTTCGACCCTATCTCCTTTGACTTCGAGCTCTGTTTCTGAATCCTGCTCTTCTTCATGGTCATCGTCGCGTTCATCCTCTTCCTCGTCATCATCGCTTTCTTGCTGCATTACCATGAATTTTGGAAATGCTGCCGATAACTCGTCGACTTTGACCGTGCAATCCAAATATTCTCCTGGAGCAAGGCCGAGTTCGAATTCTGATTCACCGTGGCCGTCTGCAACCGTGATGCCATCATCGAACGTCTTTTCGACATCTGGATTGGTGCACGCAAACTGGACGTCGTATGTTGCATCTGGCAGGTCGCTATCTTCAATCTCGACTTCTAATTCTGTCTCGCCTTTGAGACTTAATGCGACTTTGCTGTTATTTCCAAGATCTTGGACTAGCCCGTGTTTTGAATCGTCATCTTTGCTATTCTTGTCATCGTCTTTCTCGTCTTCATCATCTCTGCCATTGTCATCCTCGTCATCTCTGCCACTGTTGCTGTCATCGTCATCCTCTCCATCATCCCTCTCTTCATCTCTGCCATTGTTCTCGTCTTCATCATCCTTTTCATCGTCGTTATCGCTACTATCGTCATCATCTTCATCATCTTCGCTGCTCTTTTCCTTGTCATCCTCCTCATCATCGTCATCTCTGCCACTGTTATTATCATCCTTCTCGTCCTCTTCATCATCTTTTTCCGCAAAAGCCTGGTTATTCAGAAAATACGGATCCACTGTGCTAACTATGGAGAAAGCCAGTGTAAGGGCTATGAGGAAAATGAATACTTTTTTTCCCAACATGAGTTACCGAACTCGGGAACTTGCATAAAACCATTGTGTATCATTGATCTCTGACCGGTCGGTCAGCCGGAAAAGCTAAAGATCAATTTTATCAGGGCAAAAATGATTATAGCGATTCCCCCACCAATAGCTAAAAGGAACTTCTTCTTGGCAGAAAGCACGGTACAGCCAATCCCGATTCCTATTATAAATTGCAGGTTGTCATTGGATTTTTGCGTCTTGCTTCAGCAACAATTGTGTGGCAAACTCGTCGGTTCGCATTACCAGTCCGTAGTAATCCCTTACTATTTCCAGCGTAGACTCGTAGTGCTTGTCGCTGCCTGAGGATGTCGCGTCTGAGATGAGCATGACGTTGTAGCCGTTGTTAAATCCATCCCTGAGCGAAGTCTCGACGCAAATCGATGTATCTATGCCGCAAAACACGAGCGTGTCTATCCCGAGATTTTTGAGCCAGAGGTTTATCTCTGTATCCTGAAAAGCAGAATCCCTTCTTTTTATTATGACGTGGTCCGTCTCTAGAGGCTTTATTTCGTCAACGATGTCTGCATCCCATGTGTCTCTTATGCAGATTGGTAATTTGTTTATCCTCTCTTCTCTTGATGCAGGCAATATTTTGTGCGTCTTTGTCAAAAGGTCAATCCCCGATCTTTCGCGTATGGCCTGAGTGTAGAATATCGGGATGCTGTTTTCTCTGCAGACAGTGATTAATTTTGAAATTGAAGGGATTACCCTCTGATACTTGGAAATATTCATCCCGAGGTGATCGTAAGAGCCGCCATCACTTACAAACCCGTTCTGCACGTCTATTATCAACAGTGCAGGGTTAATCTCATGACCTAGAATTCTTACAGTCATCATTGTATTCTATACTCAGAACTTTAAAAAGAGTCACTTTCTGTCTATTGCGTAATCATTTGAAGTAAAGTCGGGGCGTCTACCAACCCAGCCTTTCAAATCAATCGTGATCTTTTTGTTGTACGAATCTACAGTAGCTTCAACCAGGCCCCTGCAATTCTTGGCATTTATGTAATGCGTCAAAATGAATGGATCTTTTTCTGTTGATTCCGGCAGTTTTGGATTTAACTGAATCCTGTTTTCAGTCATGTCTGCATCCATGCCCATCATCATCTCAGATACTGCGTGCACAAACATGCCTACTGACCAGGCCTGCAATATACACGAGTTGAACGGTTCTGCCTTGTCTCCGCGGTATGTTTCTGCAAACATGCCGTTTTCTGCAATTATTCGCTCAGCCATAGAGTGTATGTATTTAAATGCATTTTCATAACGTCCAAAGCGCATCTCGCCAAGAGCCATCCATCCAGTGACAAGAGGCCATACCGCCCCGTCATGGTACAGCGCGGGTTGGTATTTTGGGTCAAGCGTGCTAAGTGTCCTTACTCCCCACGGGGTAGTCATGTCATCGCCTTCAAGCCTTCGGAGTACAGAGACTGCTCTTTTAGGATCGTTGATGGCTCCAGTTAGCAAAAATACGAGGGCATTTGGTCTGATACTTGGATCTTTTGAACCGTCTTTTTTGATGGTATCAAAGCAGAATCCTGTTTCCTTGTTCCAATATTCCCTGTTGATAATACTTTGCAGTTTTTCTGCTCTTTTGGCCCATTTCTTTTTGTTGTAACTATCGCCAACAACTTTGGCCAGCTGGCTTCCACTGACGAGGCTCTCGTAGAACAGGGCCTGGACGTCGTTTGCGCTTTTTCGCCTGTCTATGTGATCCATCCAAGTCGAGTCCCTAATAGGAAGCTTTTCTGCCTTGCCAGTAAATCCGTGGTCCACAAGTCCATCGCCGTCTATATCCTTTAGATCTCCGCAGTCAATCAGCGCAACGATAGAGTCCCACCTTTTCTGCAGGTACTTTAGATCTGCCGTTGCCAGCACATACTGGCGTATCGCCCATGGAAATAGAAAAGTGGAATCCGCAGATCCATAAGTAGTGTCATGCAGAAAGGCCTTCCCGCTAATTATCATTGGCAGCTCCCCAGCAAATGCGCCGTTTGACGTATTTCTTGCCTGATGTCTAAGGAAATTGTCTATGACCGCGCGTGAAAACTGATAGTCGCCTAACGAAAGGTATCCTCTCAAAGACCAGCCTGTATCGCGGGCCCAGTAGTTCGGGAATCTGGGAAGGCCAGCACAAATACCCACGCCAAGGCCGTCGTATTCTGCCTTCAGATACTGCAGAGCGTTCTTGGCCTTTTCATAGGCCATTAATATTTTTGATATGTTGATGTTTGGTTTTTGTGAAGATGATTTTATGGTTGTCGTCGATAGCGAATATTTCTTGAATATGTCTTCTGTTTCAGATAAAAGGCGCGCATGATTTTCCCTCATATACATAAACTCTTTTAGGCAATCCTTGGCGTTTGAAAAGCTGCCAGCTCCAACTAAGGCCAGAGTGACGCTTTTGTCAGGATGAATTTCCAAATCGTAAGATAGCTCTATATCATTATCAAAGGAATCTGTCAGGACCTTGCTTGGAGCTAGTTCTGATGGCGCAATTCCGATAGTTCCAAAATACTGGACCTTTTCGGTTTCGGTGCTGCCAGATGAACTTAGCTGAAGGCAGTTCTCCTTTGTATTGAACTTGGAAATATTGCTCTGAGAGATAGCAGCAAGGCCATAACTGGTGATATTGCCGTCTATCATGAAATGCAGTCTGACCTTCCTTTTCCCGAGTTTTCTTTGTCTTGTTCTGCTCAGATTCGCCTTGTCTGGAAAACCGATCTCGATTGACATGATAAAGCCGCGATTTTGAAACGGCACAGCAAGCCTGCGGTTGACCTGCAAGCCTGCAAGGTCATGTCTGGTAGAAAGCATTCCATATTCATGCCTTGACGATGTCACAAAATTCGGCAGTCTCTTCCTGACGCCATCGTCCATGGACATTTCCACGACTATTCTGCCAAACGCCCTGGCGGGCGGAACATAGAGCCCTCCGTTGTCGTAACTAACGCCCATCCACGTCCATTTGGCAGACAGGGAGCCGTTTGAAGAGCACACTATGTAGGCTTTCTTTCCTGACAGCGCCAGTGGAGCCGTAAAATTGGTAAATTCAACATCATAGGAAACAGAAGGATCCGGAAACAATGAATCTGCCAAGCTTGGAATATGGATCTGTTTCTTGCCTGATTCCAAGACACAGTCGCTAAACGTGAATGGAATCGTGATATCTTCAAATCCTTCCAGCCGACTTCGGATAACAATTTTGTGTTTTCTTTTGTCTTCAAGCCAGCTGCCATAAAGTACCAGAAACCTTGCGCCCTGAAAGGGTTTGAAGGGGATCGGCTTTCTATCGGACAAGACACTTGCGTTGATTACCTCCTCTGATGTAGAAATCAGAATGGATTTTCTCTGAACGGGAATCTCATCTACTTGAATATCTAGTGAAACAATATTCCCTCCAAGCGGTACCGGCGGGTTAAGCAGGGAAAAGACGAATCCTTGCTCCTTTTTTCCGTCATAAGATATGACAGCATTCATCAGGCTGCCCCTTACATAGGAGAGGAGTGTATGCGTCTGGTCTAACGTCTCTACCATGTTTTCACCATTTGTTGCAAGGTGTGCACCGTAGACAAAATATCTTGGTTATATTGTTCATTTAAAGGGTTGTTCATTCCGATGTTCAAAATAGCCCGCCTAATTATATATCGTATGCAACAATATTCTGTATATAGAATTGCAGTATAGAAGTTGCAAAAGTGTGGCAATATGACTGGAATGCAAAGTTCTACCCTCAATTCAACGCAATGTCTAACCCAATATGGAAGACATTGTTCTTGATACCTAAGGGCTGTTAAATCTGTATTCATTTTACCATTTTCTAGCTTTGAAAAGCGCATAAACGGCAACGAATGGTGCGGCAGCAATGAAGAAAGCAAGATCGCCGAGAACGACGGATAGTGCAATTTCCAGACCAAGGTAAAGTGTAATTATTGCAGGTCCCATACCAAACACGATAAATCTGTGACTTCTTCTTTTGAATTTTTCAACATCCGTATAAGGATATTGAATGTGATGGTAAATCACAGGCATGATGAATAATGAAATGGCTATGGTTATAGAAAAGAGAGCTGTTAGCAATGAAATTTGATTAATCTCTGAAAAATTTGTCGGGATGTTAACTGCCACATTGAAAAGGAACCCAAAAAGCACTCCAGAAAATGCAATAAGCACTGCACTTTCTCTTAGAACTGTTCCATAATCACGTACGAGTTCATCACGGTCCTTATCGGTCAATGATCTTGATGTGTGTCTTGTCTTAACAAAGCTTTTGTATACAAGGCGGCACTTATCAACCTAACCAAATCCGCTGATGATCGTCTGCAATCCGTAAATCGCTATCAGAAATGAGCCGTATATCGCAAACAGGACAAAGCTCTGCCACCTGGTGATTCGCCCGGTTCTAAGCAGCAGAAACATCCCCAAGTGGCTGAGCACTACAAACGTTATCAGCGTAGAGAGTATGCCAAAGTTAACAGTCACCTCGGATAGAACAAGCACCAATCCAAGGACAAGGGCAATGTTCGAAATTGATGAGCCTATAATGTCTCCAAGTGCAAGTTCCAATTGCCTTCTCCTCACTGCAACTATATCTACAACTAGCTCTGGAAGGGAAGTCCCTACGGCGATAATGGTTGCTCCAAGTACGGATTCGCGTATACCTGTGTATTCAGCAATAGAAGACGCGCTATCTACTACTATACGTGCGCTAACTATTACAATCGTTATCCCTATCAAGAAGAACAAGAATTGTTTGTAAGGAGAGCCGGCTTCCTTTACAATGCCCGGTTCTTTTTTGCTTGTCTTTATCATTTGATAGACAAAAAACCCAAAGAATCCAAGCAGTGCGATACCTACGATTCTGCTACCATCCTGCACACCAAGCAGGACCAGCGCTATCAGTGCAGTGACAATAAGCATTGTCGACAGTTTCCGGACAGTTTTTTGCTCAACTTTCTTGATTGGCGAAATAAGCAAAAATAGCGCGGCTATCATGGCAATGTTTGTCACGTTTGAGCCAAAGATGTCTCCAAGAGTCAATCCTATGTCTCCAGAATAGACTGCAAAAACGGCGACACTAATTTCGGGTGAGGAAGTAGCAATAGACAATATAAGAAAGCCTACTGCAAACTCGCTTATCCCGAGTATCTTGGAAAAGTTTGTTAAAGATGTTATCGCAAACATTGCGCTTCTTGCAAGGACCGCCAAGAACGCAACGAGCAGGACAACATCCAGAACTATCATCTGAAAACCCATAAGCGCAAGGGGTTAAAAAGGACTCATAGGTATCCAGATGAAAGTAAAAGATCGCTGTCTTTTATCCATCGTTCGCCAATGTCTGTCCTGTAAAACATATTTGGAATCATGATATTTGCGACTCTGCTGTAAGCCTGTTTTATGGCTTCTTCTGTTGTTATTCCTGAACCCGTCACGACAAGCGAGTATCCAGATCTACCTGCTATCCGCCAGTAACCTCCCTCATTCTTTACCTCGCCAAGATGCACACCAGAAGCATCTCGATTCTTGAAGAGTACTATCGCGTCCTCTGAGAACTTGCGAAATGTCTTTTCGTCCGTGAATGGAAATGGTGGCACTGCTACTACTATTCCTACCTGAAAGCCCTTCTTCGTAAGGATTCTATGGAATTGTCCTTGAGCAAGGCCAAAAAGAAACTTACCCCATTCTTCTGTAACTCCTTCCATCTGAATAGATATCGTCGGATAACCAAATCTAGAAGTGAACTCTAAGGGATAGATAGCGTTGCTGTCGACAATACAGTTTATGTCGATGTATCCAACATAACCTGCCTCCGACAACCTTTGTTTTATCTTCTCAAGAGTGAGCTGGAAAATCTTGCTGTTGTTATCCCAGAACATCAGGGTACCCATCTCTCCTGTGCTAGGCCCTATCTCTCCAGGAAAAAGGCGTTTGTGTTCAAAATTGATATTTACCGGAGAAGAAAAGTCCCGTCCGTTAAAGAAGGCGCCAACGGCAACTTCTACACCTGATGCAAATTTCTGTAACTGAAATATGCGGATCTTTGACGACCAATATTTCTTGTATTGGACAAGAACGTTAATAACATCGTTTCCATCTGCCTCTTGACCAACAAAGAGAAGCTCCTTTTCGCTCTGTGCCTTGCCGCTTGGTTTTACAACATACCTGTCTGGATGGTCCTTCACGAATTGAATGGCATCATCAAAGTTTGAGAACATCCAGCTTGGCAATGTGGTAACACCCGCTTTGTTCAATTCTTGCTGACCAAACTCTCTGTCGTTTTCAAGCCTATCTGTATAGGCAGAGCAACCTACAACCCTCTTTCCTTCATATCTCAACCTATCAGCTACTTTTCCAAAGCCAATGTCGTCAAACATGATAACATCGGCCCAATCGACGAAATCTTCCCATCTATCTATCTTGTCTACAAAGCCATCTCCGACGTCTTTCTCGGTTTCACTTAGAATGCAAAACTTTACTTCATTTCCTTCCTGAACAATTCTGTAGGCAAGATCAACACTGAGCGCTTCAGGTGAGATGAAAAGAAACTTCATTCAATAAAACATTCGTAAAGAAATTTTAAAGACTTGTGTTTTACAGACTATCTCTTTCTGAGTAAGTTTATTTCCTCAAGCAGCTCAGTTTGTCTTTTTTCCAAAGCTTCTATTCTTTTTATTAGATTGTCGGTTATTGATGCAAGGGAACTTATCGCTTGGTCAGAGCTTGCCATCAGAGATCGGATTTGTTCATACGGGTATTCTGTCATGATATTTTATTGCAATTTGAACTTTTAATGATTTATTGTTTACACCATGACTCAGAATCCATTGTTCCAAGTAATACATAAGGAGATTACCGTTATTTGTAGTAAATAACTGCTTTAACCAAAAACCCTAAATTCATTAAAGGTCATTCAAATTTCGTGGCGGAGATAGGCGCAAACCTTGCGGGAAATAATACAGCTCTGCCTCTGCCAGTCGAACCGGATGTAATTCCGCTTCCTCCGATCGCTTCTCCAGAAGTGATACTCTTAGCGGTGGCAACAATAATTATCGTGGGAATATTTGGTGAAGCCTTCTTTCGAAGGACCGGGATCCCAGACGTCGCTTTCCTCATGGTGCTTGGTGTCGTTGTGGGTCCAGTTCTCGGAATAATTGGCACGGAAACAGCCGTAGAAATAGTTCCCTATTTCGCGGCTATTGCGTTAATTTTGATCATGTTTGACGGTGGCCTTCATTTGTCGATAAAAAACCTGATAACCACGGCTCATTACGCCTTCATCCTAGCCATAATCAGTTTCTTATCAGCCGTTATTACTATAGCAGTTGTTGCAGTTTACGCTCTATCATGGGAATGGATTCCGTCCCTCCTGCTCGGAGTAATGCTGGGGGGCAGCAGCTCCATAATCGTATTTGGTCTTGTGAGAAGACTTCCAATCACAGAAGAGACCAAAGCAGTGTTAAGCCTTGAATCAGCCTTGACAGACATCTTCGCTACTTTGGGGGCTTTTATTATTTTTGGCATCATAACTTCAGGACAGGTGGACCCGTCTCAGATAGAAAGTACGGCAGTAAGATCCATTGTAACTGGACTGGGACTAGG
>QCWB01000109.1 GCA_013114715.1 Nitrososphaera sp. | reverse complement strand
AGTGAGGCTCAGAACTCAAGATCCATTTCATCAAATCAAAGGGATAATCTCATCAACGCCTACGAACAGTAACTGGCAAGAGGGGATTTTTAAGATTTTGAGTTGTTTGGTTTCAGACTATGATTCTTCTAGTTGAGAGATCAAGGAACGTCAGTCTTTACCGTAAAGACTTGTGAACGCAAACTCTCAACAATTCAATTACGCCGTCATTATACCTTATCGAGTATATTATTCTGTTTGTACCTACCTCATACGCAAACCCTCATTGAATGTTTGTATTCTCCAACATGAGCAGGATTTTCAGAAATGGCTAGATTATACAGTGCCCATCAATTTTCTTTTTAGTTTGAGGCGGTAGTTGCTTATACTGTTTTATAAATTTCGATTGTCTGTCAAAACTCCACAAGCGTTAATCACTATGCAGTTCTTCCAATAATTCATCAAGACTACGGATTTTATGGTCACTTTTATTTGAATAAAACTCATCAATGTCCAATATCTCTTCGTCAGATAATGGTGCAGACTCGGTTTTGGACTTTGCCAATGTGCTTAATATGGTCTCGTGTTTAATTAATGACTCGTCAGATGTTTTGTATGCTAGGCATGCCTCGTGCATTCACAGCAAACCGACCATACTGCAACCAGGGTTTGCCGCATTCTCGCTTGATTTTTAAAGGTAAAATAATCAGTCAAAGGAAATGGTTGCAATAGACGTACCTGCCTCATTGGAAAGCTTTAGGCGATTTGTCATAGCCAGCACCTGCAGCTCCTACATACCAAGAAGCTACATCGAGGACGAGGAGGTGTTTCCGGAGCGCGAAGAGTCGCTTGGCTCAATATACGTCGAGGCAGCCGACAAGGTCACGCTCAAAAAGGTCAGGGACATCACGTTTGTCAACGCGCGCGACGTGCTTGGGATAATCTACAACTCAAAGAGCGGCAACACGGCGCTAAAGTGGAGGCAGCTTAGAAGAAAGGGGGGAAAGGTGACAGGCGAGGCGTCCCCGAATTCGCTTGTCAATTTGTCAGAGGGCGGCGTGATAACCCCTGAATGGGTGGACCAGTACCTCAAAAAGAAGAACTTAGAACATAGTTCCGCATAGACTCTGCGATTTTTAATGATCACAAAAACCATTGACGATTCGACGATATCATTTCTTGTAGAAGAGCCAGACGACCTGCTCACGCTAAGGAGGATAATAAAAACCGGGGACAGAATAGTCGCAGACACAACCAGAGTGATAAAGCAGGAAAAAGACTTTGCACGCCCTGACAGGGGCGAGCGCGTAAAGATAAGAATCGCACTTGACGTAGAAAAGGCTGCGCTGGACTCGGTCTTTGACAGGCTGCGCGTCCACGGAACGATAACGGAATCGTCAAGCGAGGAGGTCTCAAAGGGCGTGCACCACTCCCTTTTGGTAAAAATCGACGACTCGCTGAACATATCAAAGAAAAAGTGGCTGCCAATCGAGCAGAAGCTGATCAAGTCCAGAGACGAGGGCTTTGGCTTTGTGTTAGTAGCAGTGGACAGGGGCGACTGCGGCATCGGCAAGCTAAAGGGGACGCACCTCCAGTTATTGCAGAACCTGTATTCGGGATCCGGCGGAAAGCAGTACAAGACGAACTTTAACATCGAGCCGTTCTTTGAGAACATGCTAAAGGCAATGCAGACCATACTCAGGGAGAAAGATACCATAGTGATTTTCGGGCCGGGCGAGACGAAAAAACAGTTCAACAACTTTGTCCAAAAGGCGCCGCTTGCAAAAAAGCACAAGATCGAAATAGTCGAGGGAATCGACTCGGGCGGCGAGGACGGAATCTACACCTTCATAAAGTCAAAGTCGATGCGCCAGATACTAGGCGAGGGCAAGCTGGCAAAGGTCGCAGCAATCCTAGAAGAGATAATGATAAAGGCGTACCACAAGAGCAAAAAGTTCACGATGGGCTTTGATGAGACAAAGAGGGCAAACCAGTACGGCGCAATAGAGTCGCTTGTCTTCTCTGAGAAGATAATCCAGACTCATAATGAAGCAGAGGTCATAGAGTTCCTAAACGAGGTGGAGGCAAAGGGCGTCAAGGTGTACGCACTTGATGCAAGCACGGACATCGGCATGCAGGTCTCAGGGCTTGGCGGAATGGTCTCCCTTCTCCGGTTCCCAATAGAGTCAGCTGGTTGACCGTACCAGCCATTCCATGTACGGCTTGTTGATACCGGTCACGTCGATTTCGGCAATCTCCGGCACTTGATAGGGATGCGTCTCTTGAATAATCTTCTTCAGCTTTGACTTGTTTTTCTGAGTGGTCTTAAAAATTGCAAGGAATTCCTCTGCGTTCTCTATCTTGCCCTTCCATGAATATACCGATGAGATCTTTGTAATGTTCACGCACGCTGCAAGCCTTGACGATACGACCTTGTTTGCAATTTTTGATATCGACTTTTTGTCAGGGTATGTCGAGATTATCACTGTTGGAACCATAGCAACCGATAAATGTACGTGATTAAAAAAAGTAGCAATTAGTTTGAACCTAGATTTTTTGGCGCAAAATTCTATAATTTATGTGCTCATTGCATGGGGAATAATACTGGTCATAGCAAAGGCGCTAAAGCTGGAAAAGCACGGATTTGACGTAAAGCCGTACAGCCTCACCTACAAGAACGCGCAGGTGCAGACTGCACTCACAAAGATACTTGGCCGCACAAGGCGCGGAATACGCGTCTTTGCCGACGTGAGCGTCATTGCGGGATTCATCATGATGGGATTCGGATTCTGGTTTCTAATCGACAACGTCACAAAGTTCTTTGACAGACCAGAAGAGTTCTCAGAGCTTACAGTTTTGATACCCGGCGTCACGCTCACATCTGCGTCATCCATTCTGTACTTTTTGCTTTCAATACCGATTGTACTTGTAATACACGAGGGGGCGCACGGAATAGTCGCAACGCTTGAGAAGATAAGGATCAAGACCGGCGGCTTTGCGATATTTATCGCAATGTTTGCAGGCTTTGTGGAGCCGGACGATGAGGAGTTCAACAAGGCAAAAAAGATCTCAAAGCTCCGAGTCATAGGAGCAGGCGCAACGTCAAACGTGATATTTGCGTTAGCCCTTGGCGCACTATTACTTACCAACCCGTTCTTTGCAATAATAGTGCCGGACCCGATAAGGGGCGCATTCTACGAGATACCGGAGGGAGTAACTGTGCTCTCCATAATGCCAGGAACCGGGGCAGAAAAGGCAGGACTGTTGCCAAACGACATAATCACGTCAATCAACGACATACGGATAGTCACCCCCTTTGACTTTACAAAGGTAAAGCTTGCACCGGGGGACACTGCGGCGGTAACTGCACTGCGCGGCGGACAGACTATGAACTTCCAGATACAGATAACTCCGTCACCTGACGATCCCCAGAAGGGACTAATCGGAATAATCCGTGACAACTCTATTTCCTACAAGCCGATCTACAACTTTATCGAGTGGAGCAGCCCTGAGCTGTCGATGTTCCTGCTGTGGCTTTGGATGATCTCGTTTTTCATAGGCATAATCAACATGCTGCCCCTGCCCATTCTGGACGGCGGCAAGTTCATCCACAGCATAATCGACAAAAAGATGTCCGACATCATGGTAAACCGTGTCATGTGGGCAATCTACGGATTCACCTTTGTCTTGTTCGGGCTGAATATAGCCCTGTCATACATGAAGTCGGGCTGGTTTACAATCTAAATAGATCATCTCACCCGTTCAATCTGAATCCCAGCCACACTGTCAAATTCCGGATCAGATCCAGTGATCAGCCTGCATTTCATGGTCTTGGCAGTTGCTGCTGCAAATGCGTCTGCCAGAGACATCGATCCGCTAGTCTTCAGAATTGCTGCTTCCTTCCACAGTACGCCATTAATCACTGGAACCATCTTGACTCCGAAGTTTCTGAGACTTTTTTCCTTCTCCTCAGCTATTTTCTTACTCTTCCTACTCAGAATGTAGTAGAGTTCTGCCAAATTCACAATGTTCATGTACCCAGATATTTTTCTGTCAAGAACCTGTTTGAGCAGATCCGCAACTCGCCCCGCGCCAGCCTCACCTAGGTAAAAAATCAATAATGCTTGAGTATCAAATACCACGTTCACCGCTTATCTTTCCTCAACAATCTTTTTTCCTTCTTGAATTCCTCAGATCTGGATTCCTTGATCAATTGAGATGATGTCTTGTCACTGAACATAGTCCGAAGGGATCCTTTTTCCGCAAGAGGATCCGAGACCGGTTTGAAAAGCACTCCTGCCTCGGTATCCACAACCAGTGCTTTCTTTCCTATCTTGTGTTTTTCTCTCAGGTTTTTTGGTATGGTTGCTTGGCCCTTTTTTGTAACCGTAACCACATCTACCATAACGGTATTACTATAGTAAAAGTAATACATAAGTATTTTGCATTACAAAGTAACATTTTGTTCACCGCCTGACCACCAATACAGCGGAGCAAACTCGTTCACTTCAGACAGATAATTGAGTAGGCGTTAAATTTAGGTCGCCAAAACAATAAACTGTGAAATGCGACAGGTGCGAGAACGCGGCAGCATACTCTAGAAAGTACTCCGGCGAGAGCCTCTGCTCGGAATGCTTTTCAAACTCCATCCTAAGAAAGGCTGCAAAAACAATCTCAAAGCACAACATGATACAGAACGGCGAGCTTGTCTGCGTCGCAGTATCCGGGGGAAAGGACTCGCTTGCGCTGCTGCATGTACTCTCCAAGATGGCGGAAAACCACAACTTTGGAATCCACGCAGTGACAATCGACGAGGGGATACCTGGGTACAGGGAGGAGGCGCTGGAAATAGTCAAAAAGTTCTGCGGCGACCTTGGCGTAAGCCACACGGTATACTCTTACAAGGATCTGTTCGATCTCACACTGGATGAATCGCTAAGGATGCGCGAGGGCGAAAAGACGTCGTCGTGCTCCATCTGCGGGACATTCCGAAGGCGCGCAATGGACCATGCCGCAAGGGACATCGGCGCAAGCGTGATAGCCACCGGACACAACCTGGACGACACGCTGCAGACGTTTCTCATCAATGTAACATCTGGCGACACACACAAGATAGGCTGGATGGACCCTGACACGTCGGAGAATGCACTACGAAAGATAAAGCCGTTCTGCGAAATTTACGAGTCAGAAATAGTGTTTTACGCATTTACAAACAACCTGCCGTTCCAGAGCGAGCCGTGT
>QCWB01000007.1 GCA_013114715.1 Nitrososphaera sp. | reverse complement strand
AGTAGCCAGAGACTGTGCAGCCTGGGTAGAGGTATGTTTCGCACCTTATGCCTGGGCCATAAGGCAGATTGCAGTACGGCACGGGACCTACTGACGGGGCAAAGTCGTAGAACGGGTCTTCTGCGTTGATTCTGCACTCTATAGCGCAGCCGTTCATCTTCAAGTCTTCCTGCTTGAACGAGATTTCCTCTCCCTGGGCAACTGCTATCTGGAGTTTGACTAGATCCTGTCCTGTGACAAGCTCCGTCACCGGGTGCTCCACCTGGAGCCTGGAGTTTATCTCGATAAAGTAAAAGTTGCCTTCCGGGTCTCGCAAGAATTCTGCCGTGCCTGCGTTAAGGTAATTCACCGCGTCTGCCGCTCGGACTGCTATCTCGCCTATCCTTTCTCTGGTTTTTTGGTCAACCACCGGAGACGGTGACATCTCGATAAGCTTTTGATGGCGTCTCTGGATGGAGCATTCTCTCTCAAAGAGGTGCCTTCCGTTGCCATGCGAGTCTCTGAGAAGCTGGAATTCAATGTGCCTGATGCTTTGCAGATATTTCTCAACAAACATCGCTGCCTTGCCGTAGGCTGCCTTTGATTCGGCCGTGGTGATCTCGAATTCCTGGCGAAGCTGTTTTTCATTCTGGCAGAGTCTGATGCCACGTCCTCCGCCGCCAAAGGCAGACTTGAGCATGACTGGATAGCCGGCTTCATGGGCAATGTTTGCAGCCTTTTCAACGTCTTCAACGATGCCGTCGCTGCCTGGAACTGTGGGAACCCTTGCCTTTTTCATAGCTGCCTTGCATTTCATCTTGTCGCCAGTTACTTCCATGGTCTTGGCGCTTGGACCGATGAATATTATGCCGTTTTTCTCGCACAGGCCAGAGAACGTCTCGTTTTCAGACAAAAAGCCGTATCCTGGATGGATTGCGTCGGCGCCAGCCGCCTTTGCAGTCTCGATTATCTTTGTCATGTTAAGATAGCTTTGGGACGGTGCTGCGGCTCCGATGTGGTAGGCTTCGTCTGCCCGCTTTACATGGGTGGCCCTGACGTCTTCGTCAGAGTATACAGCAATGGACCTTATGCCAATTTCCTTGCAGGCGCGGATTACTCTAAGGGCTATTTCGCCCCTGTTGGCAATCAGAATGCTTTTGATTTTGTTTACCATTCTCTAGCACCACTACAGGTTGATGTTGCCGTGCTTTTTCCACGGTCTTGCTTCTTTCTTGTTTGCCAGGGCTTCCAGAGCGCGGATAATCATGGGTCTTGTCTCCATCGGGTCGATTACAAGGTCTATGATGCCTTTTTCAGCCGCCAGGTACGGGTTTGCAAATTTGTCCCTGTATTCCTTGGCCAGCTTTTTCTTCAGTACTGCTGCATCCGGGGCGTCCTTTAAGGTCTTTCTGTGCGTTATGGTGACCGCTGCCTCTGGACCGAGCACTGCAATTTCTGCGCTTGGCCAAGCATAGTTGACATCTGCTCGCAGGTTCTTGCTTCCCATGGCTATGTAGGCTCCGCCGTAGGCCTTGCCGATTATGCAGGTTATCTTTGGAACGGTGGCCTCGCAATACGCAAACAGCATCTTGCTTCCGTGCCTGATGATGCCGTTGTGCTCCTGGTCAGTTCCAGGCAGGTAGCCAGGCGTATCAACCAGCGTGACAATGGGGATGTTAAATGCGTCGCAGAATCGAATGAACCTTGCGGCCTTGTTTGCAGAGTTTATGTCAAGAGCGCCGGCCAGAAGCATCGGCTGGTTAGCTATCAAGCCTATTGTCTTTCCGTTCATCCTTGCAAAACCCACCAGCACGTTTTCCGCAAACAGCTCGTGGACCTCAAAGAAATCGCCGTTGTCTACAACTGACTTTATGATATCCTTCATGTCGTACTGCTGGTAGGGGTTTTCAGGTAGCAGGCTTATCAGGTTTGGATCGATTCTATTTGGATCGTCGGTTGGCTCTACTGCTGGCGGCTCTTCAGCGTTGTTCTGTGGAATAAATGATAATAGTTTCTTTATTTTGTCAAAGCAGTCATACTCATTTTTGGCAACAAACTGGGCCACACCGGACTTGCTTCCGTGCGCTCTTGCTCCGCCAAGCTCGTCAAAAGACACTTCCTGGCTCAGCACTTCCTTGACCACGTCTGGGCCTGTAACGAACATCTGCCCGACGTTTTCGACCATAAGCACAAAGTCTGTCATGGCTGGAGAATAGACCGCTCCTCCTGCACATGGGCCGATGCTTGCAGTAATCTGCGGAATGACTCCCGATGCCATGGTGTTTCGGAAGAAAATGTCTCCGTAGCCGTCAAGGCTGCTGACACCTTCCTGAATCCTTGCTCCGCCAGAGTCCACGATTCCAATAATTGGGCAACCGACCTTCATTGCCTGGTCCATAGTCTTGACTATCTTTTTGCCGGTCATCTCGCCCAGAGAGCCGCCGAGAACCGTGAAATCGTATGAAAATACAAAGACCTGACGCCCATTTACCGTGCCAAAGCCAGTAACAACGCCGTCGCCATAAAACTTGGGAATTGACGGGTCATCGCTTCTGTGAGTGACGTATTTGTCAATCTCCACAAAACTACCCTCGTCAACCAGAAGGGCAATTCTCTCACGCGCCGTCAACTTACCCTTTGAATGTTGAGCCTCAATCTTTTCATTGCCGCCACCACCTTCCGCGGACTTTTTCATTGATGCTAGACGTTTCACTTTTTCTTCGTGCATGGGAATCGAGCTGATAACGCGCTACTATCTATATAAACTCATTACATGGTTGCGCTGATTATTCTTGATAATTAGTTATTCTCTTAATCCGTGCCTACCGCCTTGGGCCCGACGAAAGACGTTCATGCCCAGATTATAGTTTTCAAACATGCTCTCGAGAGATTCTATCTCCAGTGCCAGCTGAGCAATCTTGTCTTTGTTCTTGTCTGGGTTTTGTTTCAATACTTCCATCGCGGCCCTTTTCTCGGACAAAAGCTGTCCTACGTTGTGCTCGTATTCACTTGACATGTGGACAGTGACTGTCGACATGTATCAGATTTTAAGTTTTGCTATTCTATCCAGAAAAGCTTTTTTGTAGTTCTCATAAGCTTTGGCGTCAGAAAGGCATGTCTTGCAGATGCAGGCCTGCGAGACTATTTCTCTGTTGCAGTCCTGCTCAAAACCGCAATCAGAACAGCCGGCAGGCTTGCCGCAAACAAAGCAATTCAGCTCCATTACTGCAGGCTGTTTTTCTGTCCCAACCTGGCAGTTTGTATGCTTTATTGCCTTTGCTGTCCTAGACCAGAGGGCGTACTCGCCGGCCTGAATATCTTTTCCGCATAAGGCGCATTTGCCTTTGTACTTGACCAAAAGCCTGATCCAGACTTCGCTCATTTTGCCTTTTCTATCTCCTTGGCCAGCGACTCAGCCAGCGTCTGGTCGTCAAAATTCAGGGCTGCAAAATCTTTCGGGTCTACTTTTTCGTCTTTTATGACGCGTACAAGGTACGGAAGTACAAAGCCAGCGCAGGTTTTCTTAGAAACGTGCATGACCGGCGCGATAAAAGACGTCAGCTTTCTTATGGTCTGCGAGCGCGCAAATACCGGGCCCATCACCGGCCAGGGCATTGCATACTGGTTGTATTTGATTTCCTTGCCCCTAGAACTGCTGTACAGCCCGTAGGCGATGATGTTGTTTACGTATCGAAGCATGCTCCAGCGCCTGGTTCTTGACACTCTGCCAACAATGACGTCTGCCTTTGAAAGAACGTTTAGCATCTCTACCATGCTGTTCGGGTCTGTTCTGGATGAAACTATACTTGAAAACAAGGCAGCAATCATGTCTTTTCGGCGCGCTTCTGGATTGCCGGCCTCATACCTCGGGTCTGGGTAGGAAGCGTCTGCCTTTGCAAGCAGCTCAGCAGCCACTTCCCTGTCGCTTGACGAAAAATAGCCGTTTATCGCGTCTGCAATGTCTATCTCTGTAATTTCCTTTCTCGCGCCAGAATATCCAGCCACGCTTGACTGCGCGCTGTTAAGCAGGGTCCTGATGTCTCCTCTGCTGTTGATTACAAGCGAAATCTTGTCTCCATGCCCCAAAGCCTTGCCTTCCTGCGAAAGGACATACTCTAGAAACATCAGCAGAAGCCGCGGCGGGACGGGGCTGAACTCTATTGTCTTGCAGGCCTTGGCCAGCTCCTTTATCTTTGTAGATTTTGCGTTTGCGGCCATGATGACAGGCACCGTTGGCTCTGACATCAAGTCGATTAGCGTGTCAAGGCCGCCGGTATCCTCCCTTCCTGAAATGCCATCAACTTCGTCTAGGAAAAGCATCAGTTTTTTTCCAAACAAACTCACGTTGTTTAGGACCGGCGTTATTCTTGCCTGCAGGCTGTCACGATTTCTAGTATCACTGGCGTTCATCTCTATCAAGTCATACTCAAACTGCCGCGCCATCGCATGGACCAGCGTGGTCTTGCCAGTTCCAGGCGGGCCAACTAGCAGCAGCGGTTTTGTTCCGCTGACCCAGCCTGCGAGCCACTTTACTATTGCAATCCTCGCGTCTTCGTTGCCGACCATCTGCTCTATTCTTTTTGGCCTGTAAAGCTCAGACCACATCAGAGCAGAAGACATCTACTTCACCGCGGCTTCCATCTTTTTCTGGAAATCAGCCAAAGGCGCGCGCTTGACAAGCTCGTTGTACCAGTGCTGGTTGTAATGCCTTACGCTTAAGAACAGAAATTCCAGAAACGGCTTTAGAGTAAAGTTTTCTGGCAGCATATCAAGGGCAATCTTTGCCTCTTGCAGGTACAGCTCGCTTTTTGCCATGGTAAGCTCAAAACCGCGTCTGACATCGCCCGTGTTAAGAGCAAAGTACAGCGGCCAAGACGGAATTTTTACCGCGCCGTTTTTAATCGCGTCTTCTATCTCGTTGCCGCAGCCGACGCATTCACCTGCCTTGGCCATGCCCAAGTGAAATATGTCAGAAAGCGGCCGTCTGTTTAGCGCCATGTTTCTTCCGGCAGTTCCCATCACTGCGCGGTATTTCTTGTAGCATTCGTTCATATTCTCATCGTTGATAGACGATGGCCGCATCTTTAGTTTCACGTCTATGTACTGGCCGATTCTGGCGTCTTTGAATCCGTCCTCAAAGGCCTTTAGCACGGCATCGCCGCCTTGTGAAATTTTCTGCCTGGCAATCGCCAAGATGTATGGATTCATGAACTTGTAGTCCTCAAGATAGTCCAAATCTTCGTCCTTGTCTACAATTCTGTCCATCGGCTCGCTTAGGTCTATGGCTATAATGTGCCCGTCTACAATGGCTTGCTTCTTTTCTTTTGATTCGCCGGGTCCAAAATATTCTTCGGATCCGTCATAAAGCGCGCTGAATACTGGAAAAGTCATCTTTACAAAATTAGAGTTAAGTATGCTTCTTACCCGCTGCCTAAGTATCTCGACGTCTTCCAGCCTTGATTTGATGGCTGGCAGGACGGAGCTTTCCGGGACAAGCTCGGAGCTTCCTACTTCTTCTGCAAACTTGTCCATAGTGCTTGCAGGGCTCGCGTCGGAGTTCATTGCGTTTCTAAGCGACAGCACAAACCGCTCTTCAAAGGACTGAAAGTCAAGCTCTGCTTTTTCCTTGTACTGGTTGAATTGCTTGAAGCCTTTGCCGCGAAGCAGGGCCTGCTTCATTATTTCCTTGCCGGCCTGTGTGCCCATCATGGCTTCTTTTGAAAAGACAGATTCGTCCTTGCCGCTCATCCTGCCTAGATCCTCTGATTTTGTTATATAAAAATGTCAGACCGACTTGAATTCTGACTTGGGGTTCTGAATCATCGCCAAGATGTGCTCTCTGACTTCCTTCTGGTCCAGCACGCCGCGATACGCAACTGTCATAATAGAGCTGTCGTTTCGAACACCGCGCATCTTCATGCATAGGTGCTCCCCTTCCGCCATGACCAGCGCGCCTTTTACTCCCATCCTCATCAATTCGTCGGCCACCTGCTTGGTCAGCCTTTCCTGTATCTGCAGCCTGCGAGAGTGCTTTTCTACCAGCCTGACCAGCTTTGAAACGCCAAACACCTTGCCGTCTGGGATATACGCTACATGGATTTTGCCGAAAAACGGAAGCATGTGATGCTCGCACATGCTGTAAAACTGTATGTCCCTGGCGACTATTGCGTCTGCATCCTCGCTAAAGGCGACGTCCAGCTCGGCGTCCATCCTGTATCCTGCAAAAATCTCCTCGTACATGTCGGCCATCCGTTTGGGAGTTCCAATGAGGCCCTCCCTGTCTGGATTCTCACCAAGCTCTATCAGCAATTGCCTGATAAGCTTGGAGACTTTTTTCTTGTTGATTGGTTTTTCGTTCTGCATTTTGCTGTATTATCTGGCTCCTATGAATTTGTGCAGTTGCGGAATCACGCGGACCTGTGGATAGAACGGAAAGACAGAGTCGTAAAAGGCAAAAAGCCTATCCAATACTGGCTCATCTGTCTGGTAGCTCGGCTGTATTATAAATCCTGCTATGTCTTTAGGCTCTGCAATCTTAAATACCCTGGTAACTATATCTCTGAACTCTTGCAAGTCCGATGAATTGGTCACCACGATTTTGATGAACGGCTTTTTGCTTGCTGCAACTGCTTTTTTCAGGCACTCAAACTCGCTTTTGAGGAGGGCCGGATAGCTTTTCTCGTCTACAACCCTAGAGTCGCGCAGCTTGAACTCTATCTTGCAGATATCGATAAACGGCAGAACCTTGGCAAACCGCAATGAATCATGGCAGGCAGACTCTAGATACGTCTTGATGCCTTTTTGCCGGACAAATTTGGCCATCTCTATTACCGCTTCATGCTGTACTAAAGGCTCGCCGCCGGTAAAGTTTACCTTGTACGTGCTTGGCTGCAGCTGGCTTGCTATCATTTCGTTGACTTCTCTGATTGAAAAATCATTGCCGCTGTCCATCGGGATGGCGTAGGCGGTATCGCACCAGTGGCATTTTAGAGGGCAGCCTGACAACCTTACAAACATCGTCTTTGTGCCAGCAAAGACGCCTTCGCCTTCGATGCTTGTAAAAATCTCACTTAGCCTTACCCGGCCCAATGATTTTTTTTGCCGCGGCTTTGGCTTATGCAGCATAACGGGTCTTGTCATCTATCTTTGCTAGGGTAAATGCATTTTTCCTATTTATACACGATTCGCAACGGCCGCAGTGAATATACCTGCCCTTTGACCTGCTGCCGTTAGAGTAGCAACTCCACGTCCGAAATATTTTGTCGCCAAGAGCTTGTTGCCCTAACTTTAGCAAATCTGACTTGCTCATGCCGTCGATGGCCGGCGACTTTATCACAATCTCCTGCCTTTTGCCGGCAGCCACGCTGTCAGAATCAGCAATGTTCAGCGCTTCGTTGATTGACCGGAGGAATTCCGGCCTGCAATCAGCATAGTGCAACGTGTCTCCAGTATGCGCGCCGTATGCAACGACCCTGGCGTTGATGCTCATCGCCCAGGCGCTGGCAATCGTGATAAAAATCGCGTTTCGGATTGGCACTACAAGGTTCTGCGCAAAACCTGCAGAGATGGCCTGTTTTCTGTCCGTCAGGGCGTTGCTGCTGCCGTACAGAGACTTCATGAAACTGATGTCAACTACCCTGTGGTCCTTTGACTTTAATAATCTGGCAAAATACCTGGCAGAGTCTATTTCGCGTCTTGCGCGCTGGCCGTAGGCAAAAGTTATCGTGTATATGTCGCAGTCCTTGGCCAGGTTTGCTGCATAGCATACAGAGTCCAGCCCGCCGCTTACTATGCACACAGCCTTGTCTGCCACATCGGCAGTTGTATTTGCGGACTAATATCGGTTATCGGAGGAATTTTTCAATTGTCTTTTGGTGCTGCGGGTATCTTGCTGCAAGCTTGCTGTCTGCAAACTCTAAATCCCTAAAATCAAAGCCAGGGGCCACCGTGCATACGACAAGGGAAAACGAGTCTCTGTTTTCCACGCTTGCTGCAAACCAGCAGTCTGCCTTTATTACTGCCTGCGGCTGCTCACCTCCTACTTTGATCTGCAATAGAGAGCCGTCGTTATCAATTACATGCAGAAAAACCGGCGAGCCGGCATAGTGATGCCAAATCTCGTCTGATTTTATCTTGTGAAACGCGGAAAAATCGTTGCCCTCAAGCAGGTAATAGATTGCGGTGCACGCGCTGCGCGCTCCGCAACCTGGCAAATTGACTTGAATATCTGACCGGTAAGTCTCTTTGAAATATCCTCCTTCCGGGTGCCTGCCAAGTCCAAGCTTTTCAATCCAGTCTTTGGCGTCCATACCAGCAATTTGCTGGCAGGCTTGAAAAACATTAATTCGGGCAATGCCGAATTCGGCTATTACAAAATGATTATCGGTCTCATTGGCAAGGCCAACGTAGGCAAGTCCACATTTTTTAACGCAGCAACTGAGCTAGCAGTGCCTTCGGCCAATTACCCGTTTACCACTATCGAGGCCAATGTCGGTGTTGCCTACGCCAGGTCAAAATGTCCATGCCGCGAGTTTGGCGTCCAATGCAATCCTGTCCATTCCATGTGCATTGACGGAAACCGGTTTGCTCCAATCAAGCTGATAGACGTGGCAGGCCTTGTCCCCGGCGCGCACGCGGGAAAGGGCCTTGGAAACAAGTTCCTTGATGACGCCCGGCAGGCCGACACCTTGATACACGTTGTAGATGCTTCCGGCTCTACTGACAGCAACGGCAAGACAATCCCCGCAGGCAGTGGCGATCCGATGTTTGACATCAAGTTTGTTGAAGAAGAATTTGACCTCTGGCTTGCTGCCTTGGTAAGCAGGGACTGGAACAAGACTTCAAGAGAAGCTGAAAACCAGGGACAGAAAATCGAGCAGATGCTTGCAAAGCGCCTGTCTGGCCTTGCTATTAAGGAGCACCAGGTTGCCACGGCACTGCATGCTTCTGGCCTTGCCATGAAAAAGCCAACAGTCTGGACAGAACAAGACATACTGCATTTCTGCCAGATTCTCCGGTCAAAATCAAAGCCGTTTATCATTGCTGCAAACAAGGCCGACCTGCCAGAAGCCGAGACCAACATTGAAAAAATGAAAAAGACCGGCCTGACTGTCATACCGTGCGCGTCTGAGGCCGAATCTATGCTCAAAAAGGCGTCAAGAAAAGGCGTGGTGCATTACCTGCCCGGCGACAACAACTTTGACGTAAAGCTTGGCGTCGCGCTCAGCGCGCCGCAGCAAAAAGCCATAGACCTTGTCAAGAGCTTGATGGAAAAATACGGCTCGACTGGCGTGCAGGAGGCAATCAACATCGCATGCTTCAAGCTATTGAATTTGATAACCGTCTATCCTGTGGAAGATGAATTCAAGCTGATGGACAAAAAAGGAAACGTGCTTCCTGATGTCCGGCTGCTGCCTGCGGGCTCAACTGCCAAGGACCTGGCGGAAACAATTCATGCAGACCTGGCCAAGGGATTTTTGTACGCAGTTGACGCACGGACAAAGCAGCGGATTGGCGCGGACCACAAGCTAAACCACGGCGACGTCATAAAGATAGTCTCGGCCATGAGCAGAGGATAACAATGATCTGCCTTGGAATA
The DNA here is from genome assembly GCA_013114715.1 of Nitrososphaera sp. GTDB lineage: Archaea > Thermoproteota > Nitrososphaeria > Nitrososphaerales > Nitrososphaeraceae > Nitrososphaera. The sequence goes on along the minus strand of QCWB01000007.1, from coordinate 17,814 downwards.
GAGAGCACTGCGCACACTTTTGGCTGCTCGCTTGTAGATTCTTCTGGCAAAGTCCTTTCTGATTCGCGGGATGCCTACAAGGCCCCGGAAGGAAGCGGCATTCATCCACGCGAAGCTTCAAGGCACCACATCGAAGTCTGCTCAGATATTTTCCTAAACTCGCTGTCTTCTGCCGGTCTATCCATGAAAGACGTGGATATCATCGGCTATTCCATGGGGCCCGGACTTGGGCCGTGCCTTCGGGTCGGGGCGGTGGTTGCAAGGACTCTTGCCGGGTTTCACAAAAAACCGCTTGTGCCGGTGAACCATGCTCTTGGGCATATCGAGCTTGGGTCCATGCTCACAGGCGCATCTGACCCGCTTGTATTGCTTGTTTCCGGCGGCCACACCATGATGCTTGTATTTTCGCAAAGGCGCTGGCGGGTCTTTGGGGAGACTCTGGACATTACAATCGGCCAGCTACTAGACCAGTTTGGCCGGGCCATGGGCTTTGCTTCTCCCTGCGGGGGGAAAATAGAGTCTCTGGCAGGCCAGTCTTCTGGAAAATATACACAGCTTCCCTACGTGGTAAAGGGAAACGACGTCTCGTTTTCCGGTCTGCTGACTGCGGCAAAACACTCCGCGGCAAGCAACAGGCTAGAAGACGTCTGCTACTCGCTTCAAGAAACCTCTTTTGCCATGCTTGCCGAGGCCATAGAGCGCGCTCTATCATTTACAGGCAGAAAGGAGATGCTAATAGTAGGCGGTGTTTCTGCCAATCGCCGGCTATCGCAGATGCTAGAGTCAGCCTGCGAGCGGCATAACTGCAAGTTTTTTTCCTGCCCGATAAAATTTGCCGGTGACAACGGCGCGCAGATTGCATGGACTGCAATGCAAGACTACCAGTCTTCTGGCAAATCCGTCTTGGTAAAAGACGCAACAGTTCGGCAGTCCTGGCGGCTTGACCTAGTCGACGTCGGCTGGAGAGGCTAGCTTACAGAAGCAATTGCCTGTTTTAGCTGCTTGTCCCATTGCCTGGTGCTAAAGACGCCAAACTTGTAGACCTGGTTGTTGGCCAAGACAACGAATTTCTTGACCAGAAAACCTTCCGGCTTGAAAGACGTGATGTCTTTGAGCGGGATATCCAGAATTATGTCGCCTTCCTTTTTGGACAGAGTTGCCATACTGCCTTTGGTCTTTTGAAATACCAGGCGCTTGTTGGTAAGTATCAGCACTCCTGTCTTTAGCTTGTCCTCGGAACAATCTTCGCCTAGAATAACCTTCTCGCCAGCTGCGGGGACGAAACTCACGTTTTTATCTCGTTGTGCCAGGTAATTATACTATTGCAGCGCTCGCTTATCCGGAGGGGTGCCGAAGCTGACATCTTTGCAGTTGACTGGCATGGCAAAAAAGCCGTCTCAAAAATTAGGCTGCCAAAACAATACCGGCATCCGGACCTAGACCTGGCCGTAAGAAGGCAGAGGACCGTCCATGAGGCAAGCCTGATGTCCGCAGCCAAGGCTGCAGGCGTTGTAACGCCGTTTATGTATTTTGTAGATCCGCTGAACTGCGAGATATTGATGGAGTTTGTAGGCGGCCCAAATGCAAGGGACGTTTTAACAGCAGGCTTGTGCAAAAAGATGGGCTCGTACTCCGCGATGCTGCATGCAAAAAACATCATCCACGGAGACTTGACTACCTCAAACTTTGTTGTCTCAAACCAGCTTGTATTGCTGGATTTTGGCCTGTCATATTATTCGCAGCGAATTGAAGACGTGGCAGTAGACGTCCGGCTGATAAAGGAGGCCTTTACCAGCGCCCATGTTTCGCTGAAAGACTCGTTTGAAAGTTTTCTGGCCGGCTATTTGGAGGTTGCAGGAGAAAAACAAACAGCCCGAGTCGTAGAAAAGGTCCGCGAAATCGAGCAGCGCGGCAGGTACGCCCGCGTAGTATGATGATTTTTATCCATCAACCAACATACAAGCTTCCTTGCAGTCAGTAACCTTTGCCAGCACAAACCAGAACAAGTTCTACGAAGTTCAAAAGATCCTGTCTTTGCATGGCATATCAACAGAGTTCTTTCAGGCAGAATTACTTGAAGTCCAGTCAGATTCTCTGGAGCAGATTGCAAAGCAAAAGGCAAGCGATGCATTTGACAAGGCCCACCGTCCAGTAATAGTGGAAGACGACGGCCTTTTTATCAAGAGCCTAAAAGGCTTTCCGGGGCCGTATTCTTCGTACATTTTCAAGACGCTTGGAAATGCCGGGATACTGAAACTGCTTGACAGTGTTCCGGACCGGTCGGCAGTATTTACCTCCATGATGGTATTTTGCGACGGCAAGGACTTGAAGGTGTTTGAGGGGGCCGTAAGCGGCAGAATTAGCGAGCAAATAACCGAAGGTGGCTGGGGTTTTGACCCTGTCTTTATTCCAGACGGCGCAAGCAAGACCTTTGGTCAAATGAGCAACAAGAGCGACTTTTCGCATAGAAGAAAAGCACTGGAGAAATTTGCAGCCTGGTTTAATCCAGATATTCTCTAATCCACCGGTCGACATGACGGTTCTTGTTCTGCAGGACGACTATTCTGGAAATCTCGCTTTCGTCCATCACGCCAAATGCTGGCATTCTGAGTACGAGCTCGTCTGCAAAATGGCGCACCTCGTGCATCTCTAGCATGTCGCCTTTTTCAAGCCGCTGGGTCGACATGCCGACGTGCATGTAAGACTTTAATTCGATAAAATGCGGGTTTCCCTGCGCCATCAAGCCTGCAAATTCCTCGATAAAATTGTCGTCGCTGTTGTAGCCTCGAATTATAGTCATGCGAAGCACGGTCCTGGTGTTCATCTCCGATAGCAGCCTGAGGCTGTCAAGCCATCTTTCCCAGGCGTCTTTGTGTCTAGGACGGTTTATTTGCGAAAACATCTTTTTGTTTGAAGCGTTGGTAGAAAGGTAGACCTGCGTTGGCAGGGCGTCCTCTTTTACCAGCCTTCTTAGCATGTCTGGCTCCTGGCCGTTTGTTACCAGAAATATGGACTTTGTAGCCGCAAGCGTTCTTAGATACTTGACAAGCTGCGGCAGCTTCGGGTACATCGTCGGCTCTCCGGAAAGCGAGATTGCGTAATGCGCCGGCAACAGCGACTCGTCAAGCTTGGTCTTGTCATTTTTAGAGTTGCCGTAGTAGCCCATTATCAACTTCCTGCGCTCCTCAAGCAGGTTGTGGACTATGGCATCTGGCTCATCTACGAGCTCCTCTGGCATCTGCAGGGTATCGTAAAATTCAGCCGGCCGCCAGCAGTAGATGCACCTGTTCTCGCAGTTCATGGCAGAAGGAGTCATCTCCATGCACCTGTGTGTGGATATTCCGTAGAACTTGTGCTTGTAGCAGCTGCCCTCGTTTGCAAAGGATTTCTTGGTCCAGTGGCAAAGCTCCACTGCAGAGTGGTTGTAGACTCCGTATTTTGCTTTCTTTAGCCTATCTTTTAGCTGCGGCGTTATCTGGATAAGGTTGTCAGACATCTCGTGTGCAAAATACTCGTCTGCGCAGCTCATGGCCTGAAAGCAGGCCTGTTCAGATTTAAGTCTTGAGTCAATAGCCATAATAAATGGAAGTTAGCTGGCAGAACCATGGGATCCGTTACCACAGAGCAGATAATGAAGGTGGGCCTGGAGATAGCCGGCTGGAGCAAGATGCCTGCCGACAGCGCAGTCCATGTGCGGGGCAGAAACATTGGCAAGGTCCTGATGGCTATCGACGTTGGAGTTGCAGAGCTGATGATGGCCAAGTCCCTTGGCTGCGACGCGGTTGTGGCCCACCATCCTATTGGAGTGGCGTCAGTAAATTTCTACAAAGTCTTTGACAGGCATGTCGAGTACATGACAGAGCACGGAGTCCCAAGGAAAATAGCGATAGACGCCGTCAACAAGCTAAAAGAGCGCGTGGAGACTCGGAACCATGCCGACATCTACAGCGATGTTGTAGGAGCTGCCGAGATACTAGGCATGCCGCTTGTGAACATACACCAGCCATGCGACGAATACATGCGCAAGACAATCTTTGAGCAAATACAATCCGGCAAGACAGAATTGGTCTCCGACATTGTAAATTCCATCTCTGGTATTGCAGAGTTTAGAAATGCAGAGACTAAGGTCCAGGTCAGGTTTGGCAGCGAAAAGAACAAGGCTGGACGCTGGGCTTTGGTAGTTGCTGCAGGCACAAACGGCGGCTACAATATTGCAAAGGCGTACTTTGAGCACGGCGTAAACACTGTGATATATCTTCACGTGGATTACAGCGACTTGGTAAAGATGCGCGAAGAAAAACTGCAGGGAAATCTGATTGTGATGGGGCATTTGGCCGGCGATTCTATTGGCATGAACGCGCTTGGAGACAGGCTTGAGCAGGCAGGAGTGGAGACGGTAAGACTCGGGTTTCTGAAATCGTCTTTCTAACAATTATATACTGTAGCAATTGCATGAAGTCCGCTGGCCTTCGTAGTATAGCTTGGTTAGTATAGGCGGCTGTGGTCCTGCGAAGGCAGAGACCGCTTGAGGAGGGTTCAAATCCCTCCGAAGGCCCCATTTTCAGTTTACACTAGGACTTGAATAATAAAAAGAGAAAAAGTCGTTCAGCCGAACTTTGGCATGAAGCTGAACTTGTTGTATCTGGCTGCAGCTACTATTCCGACGATTGAAACTGCCAAGACGATTACGGCGATTGTACCAAACTCTGGTACTATCCATGTACCGACTAGGTCAATCTCAGAAGTTCCCATCTCGAACATGATGCTTACTGTTCTGTATTCGCTTGTTGTTGCTGTTTCGTCAAGTATTGTTGGTACTTGGTCTGCAAATGCTGCATACTCTATATCAGTGCCGCCAGTCGGTCCATCAACGGAAAGTGCCTGCATGACTTCTCTTGGAAGTTTGAGTGTCAGGTTTCCGTCAGCGGTTGACGTGATTTGTGCAGTGAGTGTTGCCAAGTCTACGTCTGCTGTCAATGATTTGAGTGATCCACCGCTGATAGAGTATTCGATGTCGTATGTCTTGCCGTCAATTGTCAGTGGGACAGTGTTGGCGGTAGGTTTTCCAGTAGCAGTGAATTCGAATGTTGTTTCTTTGCTAGAACCGTCATATGTCACGACGACTGTGTATGTACCGCTCGTGTTCATTATGCCGCCAGCACGCAATGTGTAAGAGTATGTTCCATCAGCCATTACGGTGATCTGATCAACTCTGTCGACATTGTTAGTTGGGTCGAGGATCTGAATCAAAACAGGCTGTCCTGCCTTGATTGTCCCGACGGTGCCTGAAACGATGATATTGTCGCCTGTGGCATACTCTGAGCTGTCTGTGCTTACGGTCAAGCTGGCCGCCTGTGCATATGCTGCACCTGCGAAACCAACTGTTACCAGCGATGCCAGTAATATTGCCATTAGTGCATACGATTTATAGCCCATTCTTCTTAATGCACACCTACCGAGCTATATTTCCGTTACTATTTATCTTTTTTGTACACAAGAGCTAGTGAGACGATCCAATTAAGTTGAGCTGGGAAATTGGCGTTTCAATTTTCGAAAGAAAACCGAACATTATATAAAATATTCACAATACTTATATATACTCTTTTTATTTCCATAGAGTTTGACTCTGATGTTTTCTATCGAGCATGAGCTATTGTGTTTGGAGGCAGTCGATTTTGTCTGAAAAAAAGGTAGCGAAAATAACAAACCACGCATACCAGCCGAAACATGAGATTATTCCAAAAGCGGAAGCCGAAGGCATCTTGAAGCAATTCAATGCCAAGTCTGGGCAGCTGCCGTATATTCTGCGCAGCGACAAGGCCATAGAAGACCTTGATGTGAGGCCCGGAGATGTTATAAAGATTACAAGAAAAAGCCCAACCGCAGGTGAAAGTGTATATTACCGCTACGTCGTAGAGGGTTGAGTACACAATGATAGAGAATTCTATTGAAATGTGGCCTATCATTAACGATATTTTAAGAAGAGAAGGTGTGGCAAGACAGCACCTCAATTCATACAACGAATTCATGGAGCGCGGACTCCAGAGCATCATTGACGAAGTCGGCGAGATGGAGGTAGAAACCGCCGAATACCCGTACAAGATAAAGCTAGGCAAGGTGAAATTGCAGCAGCCAAGGATAATGGAGCTGGACGGTTCAATAACCCACGTTGCCCCGATGGAAGGCAGGCTTCGCAACCTGACTTATGCCTCGCCAGTCATGCTGGAGTGCAGCGTAGTAGAGGACGGCAAGATCCTAGAATCGCGCTTTATCCACATCGGCGACATGCCGGTCATGGTCAAGTCCAACACATGCATACTTCACAACCTGCCGGAATCAAAACTGGTAGAGTTTGGAGAGGACCCGAGGGACCCTGGCGGATATTTTGTAATCAACGGTTCTGAACGTGTAATCGTTGGACTCGAAGACCTCTCATACAACAAGATTATTGTCGACGAAGAAGAGACCACCGGCGCCCTGCTGTACAAGGCCAAGGTCTATTCATCAATAGTCGGATACAGGGCAAAACTGGAGCTTATCATGAAGCCTGACGGCTCTATCGTGACCAAGATTCCTGGCTCTCCAGTAGACATTCCGCTTATCACTCTGATTCGCGCGCTAGGACTAGAGGCTGACAAGGACATTGCCGATTCCGTGTCGCTAACCGAATTAGTCCAGGATGAACTGGAGCCGTCCTTTGAAAAGGCCGGCGAAGTTTCAACCAGCCGCGATGCCATAGTCTACATCAGCAAGAGAATTGCTCCAGGTATGCTTGAAGAGTTCCAGATAAAGCGCGCCGAGACCCTGCTTGACTGGGGACTCTTGCCGCACATTGGCAAGAACCCCGAGAACAGGCATGAAAAGGCCCTGTTCCTAGGAGAGTCCGCCTGCAAACTCGTCGAGCTAAAGCTTGGGTGGATAGAGGCCGACGACAAGGATCATTACGGAAACAAGGTCATAAAGTTCGCCGGCCAGATGCTTGCAGACCTGTTCCGAACTGCATTTAGGAATTTGATTCGCGACATGAAATACCAGCTGGAAAGGTCCGGGCAAAAACGGGGCATCAACGCAGTTGCCGCAGCAGTCCGGCCGGGCATCATCTCTGACAAGCTCAACAACGCCATTGCCACAGGAAACTGGGGCCGTGGCAGAGTCGGAGTCACGCAGCTGCTGGACAGGACCAACTACATGTCTACCATCAGCCACCTGCGCAGAATCCAGTCTCCGCTGAGCAGAAGCCAGCCAAACTTTGAAGCTCGAGATTTGCATGCGACCCATTTTGGCAGAATTTGCCCAGCTGAAACGCCAGAAGGCTCCAATTGCGGCCTGGTCAAGAACCTTGCGTTATCTGCAATAATCTCCGTAAACGTGCTAAGCGCCGAAGTCACCGAAAAGCTCTACGAGCTGGGAGTACAGAACGTCGATGAGGCAAACGAAAAACTGCGCGCCGACGGAGCAAGGATCTTTGTTGACGGCAGGCTCATTGGCTACATCGAAAAAGGCGATCATCTTGCCGAAACCCTCAGAAGCATGAGGCGCTCAGGTAAAATCCACCCGCACGTAGGCGTTTATCTGTACAGCTCGCAGAACACCAACGCGACAAAGCGTCTGTACGTCAGCTGCAACGCCGGCAGAGTCATGCGCCCGCTTGTTGTTCTAAAGAACGGCAAGCCGCTGATAACCGACGAGACGATAGAAAAGATATCAAAGAAGTTCCTTTCCTGGACAGACCTTCTTTACATGGGCGTAATAGAGCTGGTGGACGCCAACGAGGAAGAAAACTCGTACGTGGCAATCGATCCAAAGAAAATAGATCCGGAAAAGCACACACATCTAGAGATATTTCCGTCTGCAATCCTTGGAGTTGGAGCTTCAATCATTCCGTATCCGGAGCACAACCAGTCGCCAAGAAACACCTATGAAAGCGCGATGGCAAAGCAGAGCCTTGGTTTCTCGACACCGCTGATGAACGCCAGCACATATGTCAGGCAACACTTTATGTTGTATCCGCAGATCCCTGTGGTCAGCACAAAGGCGATAAACCTGCTTGGACTAGATGACCGGCCAACCGGCCAGAACTGTGTCGTCGCCGTGCTGCCTTTTGAAGGCTACAACATAGAAGACGCGGTCGTGTTCAACAAGTCATCCGTCGACAGGGGCCTTGGAAGGACCTTCTTTTACAGAATCTACGAAGCAGAGGCAAAGCAGTACCCCGGCGGAATGAAGGACAGCTTTGAAATTCCGCAAGCCGATGTCAACATCCGGGGATACCGCGGAGAAAAAGCATACCGGTTGCTTGAAGCAGACGGCGCAATAATGCACGAGGCCGTGGTAAATGGCGGCGACATACTCATCGGAAGGACTTCCCCGCCAAGGTTCATGGAAGAATACAAAGAGTTCGAGGTAAAAGGCCCCTACAGGCGTGATACTTCAGTCGGTGTAAGGCCATCCGAGAATGGCGTCGTTGATACAGTAATGATAACCCAATCCGTGGAAGGCGGCAAGATGTACAAGATTAGAGTCCGAGACATGCGTATCCCGGAAATAGGAGACAAGTTTGCCTCACGGCACGGCCAGAAGGGTGTAGTAGGAATGCTGGTCAGCCAGGAAGACCTGCCATACACAGAAGATGGAGTCGTCCCAGACGTCATGATTAACCCGCACGCATTTCCGTCAAGAATGACGGTCGGTCAGTTCATGGAATCGCTTGGCGGCAAGGCAGCCTCTCTTCGAGGCAAGATTATCGACGGTTCTGCCTTCCTTGGCGAAAAGATGGACGAATTCAAGACTGCGATGGAAAGCCATGGCTTCAAGTACACCGGAAAGGAGATGATGTACGACGGCCGGACCGGAAAAAGATTCCCTGCCGAAGTCTACGTCGGTGTAGTATATTATCAAAAACTGCACCACATGGTGGCAGACAAGATACACAGCCGTGCCAGAGGCCAGGTCCAGATGCTCACAAAGCAGCCTACAGAAGGCCGCGCAAGGGGCGGTGGACTTAGGTTCGGCGAAATGGAGCGCGACTGCCTTATCGCTTACGGGGCATCAATGATGCTAAAAGACAGGTTGCTTGAAGAATCAGACAAGGCCGAGATCCACGTCTGCGAAATTTGTGGCCTGCTTGCATACTATGATGTCAAGCAGAGAAGATACGTCTGTCGTGTCTGCGGCGAAAAGGCCAGAATCTCCCCAGTAGTGATAGCATACGCCTTCAAGCTGTTGCTGCAGGAGATGATGAGCCTAAACGTGGCCCCCAGGCTGTTGCCTAGGGAGAAGGTCTAGGAGGTAATTACAATGATGGATGAATCAGCAAAGATTCTTGGTGGAATAAAGTTCAGTGTCTGGTCGCCAAATGAAGTGCGCAAATACAGCGTGGCTGAAGTCACGGCGCCAGAGACATACGACGAGGACGGAATGCCAGTTCAAGGCGGCCTGATGGACAACCGGCTAGGCACGCTTGAGCCAGGACAGAAATGCGCCACGTGCGGCAACACCTCGGCCAAATGCCCGGGTCACTTTGGCCACATCGAGCTTGCAGAGCCAGTGCTACACATCGCTTTTGTAGACGACATCCACAAGCTTTTGCTGACTACCTGCAGAGCGTGCAACAGGATAAAGCTGTCTGCTGAAGACCTTACCTACTTCAAGGGAATCAGGCTAAGCAAGGCCCCGTACGCAGTAATCACGCTTGAAAACATCAAAGAAGAGATAATCGAGAAATCAAAAAAGATAAAGACTTGCCCGCACTGCGGAAAGGACCAGTACGATCTTATCTTCACAAAGCCTACAATATTTGTAGAAAGGACAGAAGCCGGCGAAAACAGGCTGCTTCCAATCACCATACGCGAGAGGATGAGCCACATCCCGGACGAAGACCTGATGTTGCTTGGATACGATCCATCCACCGCAAGGCCAGAATGGTTCATCCTCCAGGTCTTGCCTGTGCCGCCAGTCACGGTCCGGCCGTCAATCATACTTGAAACGGGCATCAGGTCAGAAGACGACCTCACACACAAGCTGGTAGACATCATACGCGTCAACCAGCGCCTGAAGGAAAGCAAGGAAGCCGGAACACCACCGCTGATTGTACAGGACCTCGTAGACCTGCTACAGTATCACGTGACAACCTACTTTGACAACGAGGTGTCTGGAATACCGCAGGCCCACCATAGATCTGGCAGGCCGCTAAAGACTCTGACCCAGAGGCTGAAGGGCAAAGAAGGCCGATTCAGAGGCTCGCTGTCTGGAAAAAGAGTAGACTTTTCAAGCAGGACGGTCATCTCGCCGGACCCCAACCTGGCAATATCCAACGTTGGAGTGCCAACCGACGTTGCAAAGAAACTCACCATACCGGAGACCGTGTCGCAGTGGAACCTAGAAAAGCTAAAACTGCTTGTCGTCAACGGTCCAAACACATACCCCGGTGCAAACTATATCATCCGGCCAGACGGAGTCAAGATAAGACTTGACTACGTAACAGACAGAAAGGCCATTGCTGATTCTCTGGCCAGCGGTTACATCGTTGAGCGGCACCTGTCTGACGGCGACATCGTGATCTTTAACAGACAGCCGTCATTGCACAGGATGTCTATAATGGCCCACAGCGTCGTGGTACTGCCATACCGGACCTTTAGGTTGCATCCGGCAGTCTGCCCACCGTACAACGCAGATTTTGACGGAGACGAGATGAACCTGCACGTGCCGCAAAGCGAAGAGGCAAGAGCCGAGGCCACACTTCTCATGAGGGTGCAGGACCAGCTAATCTCTCCAAGATACGGCGGTCCTATCATCGGCGGAATTCGAGACTTTATCACGGGCGCGTTCATACTCACGCGTGACGATACAGTCCTCACACGCGACGAATTTGCCAACATGGCCCTTATCGGTGGATACAAAGGTCCGCTGCCGGCACCGAGCATAACCAAGGACGGAGTAAAGCTGTATTCTGGAAGACAGCTGTTCTCGCTGTTTTTGCCAAAGGACTTCAACTATGTTATAACCTCAAAGTGGAACAAGGCCTCCAAGGGTGAGGGCAAGGACGTAGTCATCAAAAACGGCGAGCTTATCAGCGGCGTGATAGACAAAGCCTCGATAGGCGCAGAAGAGCCAGACAGCGTGCTTCACAGAATCGTCAAGGACTATGGAACAGACGCTGCACGCAAGTTCCTAGACTCGATACTGACCATGCTCAAGACCTACATCACGCACAAGGGCTTCACTTACGGCTATTCAGACCTGTGGCTTTCAGAGGAAACCAGAAACGAGATATCTGACGTCATACAAAAGACCTACGACAAGGTAAAGGAGCTCATCCAGCAGTACAACGACGGTACGCTTCCGCTGACAAGAGGTCTTGCGGCAGAAGAGGCGCTAGAACTGTACGTAGTAAACGAGCTTTCACGCGCGCGTGACAGGGCCGGAAGAACTGCAGACCGCGCATTTCCAGACAACAACTCTGGAGTCATCATGGCCTCTACCGGGGCCAGGGGCTCTACACTTAACATCGGCCAGATGACTGCAGCGCTAGGGCAGCAGTCCATCAGGGGCAAGAGAATCCAGAAGGGCTACCGGAACAGAGCTCTTCCGCACTATGTTCCAAACGAGACAAACCCGGATGCAAGGGGCTTTGTAAAATCCAACTACCGTGATGGCCTCAGCCCGCTTGAATTCTTTTTCCATGCCATGGGCGGCAGGGAGGGTCTTGTAGATACTGCAGTCAGAACACAGCAGTCCGGCTACATGCAAAGAAGGCTCATCAACGCACTGGAGCATCTAAAGATAGAGTACGACCAGACAGTCCGTGATCCGCATGGCAACATCATACAGTATCTTTACGGCGAAGACGGTATCGATCCGGCAAAAAGCGATCACGGCGAGGCTGCCAACCTGTCAAGGCTTATCGAAGCTGAATCTATCGTCGACGAGGGAAGAAAGGCCACCGAAAACGACATCAAGAACATTGTCGAGGAGTACGGCCAGAACCTCAACCAGAAGATGAAAGCCAACCTGGAAAAGTCTTTGCTGGAAAACAGGCTTAGCGCGCAGGGCGCAGAGAAGGTAATGAAGAAGGTCATGGACCTAGTCGACAAGGCTCTGGCAGAACCTGGAGAGGCCATAGGCGTGGTAACTGCACAGTCTATTGGAGAGCCAGGAACCCAGATGACTCTAAGGACGTTCCACTTTGCAGGCGTAAAGGAAAGAAACGTCACTCTGGGCCTTCCAAGGCTGATAGAGCTGGTAGACGCCAGAAAGAAGCCGGTAACACCGACCATGGACATCTATCTAGACGAAGAGCACCGCGCATCAAGAGAGAAGGCCCTTGAAGTAGCTAGGGAGATACTCTTTACCCAGGTAGGAGACCTGATTGAAAGATCAGAGACAGACTATTCTGGAGTCCTGACTTTCTATTTGTCAGAGGCAAAGCTGGCCGAACGCGGCTGTACAATAGCAGAAGTCAACGCAGTTCTTGAAGGAAACAAGAAATACGAAATAAAGACAACCGAAAGCAAGAACCTGATAAAGATAACAGTCCCAGACGAGCCAGACGCCCAGACGCTTCTCACAATGAAAAGCAAGCTTTTGAACACCCGTGTAAAGGGAGTTCCAGATATCGAGCGCGTCACCATAGTTAAGCAGGACGACGAGTGGGTCATACAGACCGCTGGCTCTAACCTGGCTAAAGTGGTAATAGTCGACGGCGTGGACACAACTCGAACCACTACAAACAACGTCTATGAGATCTGGCAGACCCTGGGAATAGAGGCTGCAAGGACCGCCTTGGTCAAAGAAATTACAAACACGCTTGAAGAGCAGGGTCTTGAAGTAGACGTCAGGCACATCATGCTGGTCGCAGACTTGATGACTTCAAAGGGCTATTTGCAGCAGATAGGCAGGCACGGAATTGCAGGAACCAAGACATCAGTTCTGGCAAGAGCGGCATTTGAGATTACGGTGCCAACCATTGCCAGAGCCGCGCTTGAAGGCCAGATAGAAACCCTCAAGGGCGTGACAGAAAACGTTATAGTGGGTGCCACCGTACCAGTCGGCACTGGAATGGTAGACCTGTACATGAAGGTCAAGGATGAGTAAAAATGAAAACGTTAGCAAAAGTGATCAAAGACGCAGTTGAAGCAAACAAGTACAAGGCAGGCACGAAGGAAGTCCTACAGTCCGTAAAAAGCTCAAAACTGATAGTGGTGTCAAAATCACTGGACGCTGCAGAAAGAGCCAAGCTAGATGAGCAAGCAAAATCCGCCAGCGTTACAGTCTACGAGTTTAACGGCACGTCAATGCAGCTTGGAAGGCTTTGCAACAAGCCTTTCAGGGTTGCCGCAATCGCACTAAAGAGCGCTACCGCAGACGAGATAAAGGCCATCTTGGCAGAGAAAGGCTCTGCCAAATGAGTCCCTGCGAGTTTTTTGGAGCAGGCGTCAAGACTTAAATTGGACATAGGAACTGAGCATGAATTGAGTTGTTATCTGCTTACGGGCTTGACATTAGAGGGACGTTGTAGATGACCGAGATCAAGCTGACCTCAAACGAGCTGAACCTTATATCGCTGTTTTCAAGCGTTACAAACGCCAGCGTTCGGGATTGCATAGTTGACGAGAAGATGGACCGTGTAATCTTTGTAGTCAACAAGGGCCAGATGGGTCTTGCAATAGGAAAAGGCGGCGCTACGATAAAACAGCTCCAAAACGTGGTCGGCAGGAAAGTTGAGCTTGTCGAGTTTTCAGACGATGCTTCAGAGTTTGTCCGCAACATGCTAAATGCAGACTTGGTAAGCGATGTCCGCATTTCAGACAGGCCGGACGGCACAAAGCAGGCAGTAGTCACAGTCGACGCCAAGAAAAAGGGCGCAGTAGTCGGCAGAGAAGGCAGAAATGCCGAGAAAGCCAGACTGCTAGCAAAGCGATACTTCCAAATAACCAACGTTCTAATAGTCAGTCCTGAACAGCAGTTAGCAGGAAATAGGGTGAATATAGATGGGTAAATCTCCACTTGGATTGTTTGCCGGCGGGGTCCTGAAATCAAAGAAGAGCCGCGCCAGATGGGCAGACAAGTATTACAAAAGAAGAATGCTCATGCTTGACAAAAAGGCTAACCCGCTTGAGGGTGCGCCACAGGCAAGAGGTATAGTGCTGGAAAAGGTTGGTATTGAATCAAAGCAGCCAAACTCTGCAGTAAGAAAGTGCGTCAGAGTGCAGCTGATAAAGAACGGCAAATCCGTTACCGCTTTCCTTCCAAAGGACGGCGCTCTCAACTTTGTTGACGAGCACGACGAGGTCATGGTCGAAGGAATTGGCGGTTCAATGGGGGGCGCGATGGGCGATATCCCCGGTGTCAGATGGCAGGTATTCAAGGTAAACGGCGTCTCGCTAAGAGAACTTGTTTACGGCAGAAAGGAGAAGCCGAGAAGATGAGCGGAAAAGAACAGATAAACATCACGCTCTTCAACAAATGGGACACGAAAGCCATCGAAGTAAACGATCTCGGCCTAAAGACCGCGATTTCGCTAAAGCCTTCCGTGCTTCCAAACACGTTTGGCAGACATGAGCACCAACGCCTGAAAAAGGCCGACGTAAACATTGTAGAGCGTCTGGCCAACAAGCTGATGCATTTCGGCAAGAAATATGCAAAGAACACCGGCAGGATGGGTGGCAAAAAGGCTCGTGTTCTCAACACGGTCAAGACTGCGTTTGATATCATTTATCTCGAGACAGGCAAAAACCCGGTAGAGCTTCTCGTAAGGGCGATTGAAAACTCTTCACCAAACGAGGACACGACAAGAATCGTATACGGTGGTGTAGTCTACCATGTGTCAGTGGACGTTGCCCCGCTAAGAAGGATAGACTTGGCTCTAAAGTTCATAGCCGAGGGAGTCAGGGAATCAACGTACTCTAACCCGCAGACGATAGAAGAGGCACTTGCAAAAGAAATAATCCTGGCTTCCAACAACGACATGGCAAGCCACGCAGTCAAGAAAAAGAACGAGCAAGAAAGAATCGCAATGGCTTCACGTTAGGCCTTTTTCTCTCTTTTTAAGATGGTTTAAATATACTCAATTAGGTAAGCCTAATTATACTGTCTTTGCTGGCTGATAAAATGATAAAGATACTGGCTGTCTCAATCTTGTCCGTTCTTGTTGTTCTAAGCTCTTCTGGAGCATATGCATTGAGCGAGCCAGATAGCTTCGTTGCCCTTGTAAACCTGGAAAGAATCCGCGCCCAGATCCTGCTTGTAGACAAGAGCCTTGAAGCTGGAAATACAGATTCGGCCTTTGCGCACGCCTTTATACCGCATTCTGTGACTTTTCCTGCCATCAAAAAACAGCTAAGCGAGCTTGACTCTAAATCATCTGATAACCTTGAATCTTCTCTGACGGATCTTGCCTTTGGAATAAAGGATGGCAGCCTTTCTGCAAGTCAGGCAAGATCAGAAACAACCAGGATTCTAGGACTGCTGGATAGCATCACCGGCCTGATGGGCCCGGTTGCAACAGAAAAGTCCATCACTTCGCAGGTCACTGGTGTCCTGCTACAGGACGCATTGCAGTCGTATCAACTGTCTAATGCTGGCTCTGAGCAAATAGACTACGAAAATGCAGTAGGGCTTGTTGGCCTTGCCAAGTCCAAGTACCTGACAATAGCCGACTCGTTGGATGAAAGGCGGCAACAGGAAGTAAATTCCTTCTTTGCGGATCTTGAACAGTCTCTCTCTGACAAATCCTCATCTGAGTCAGTTGCAAGCCTTGTCTTGGCCATAGAAAGGGATCTTGAAGAGGACCTGTCATTAAGCGCGAGCAGCGGCGGCTATGCTCAATACTTTTCGACAATAAGATCGCTGATGGCCGGCGTTATCAGTGACGTCAAGGCAGACAACTACGAACAGGCCGGCTCAAAGGCGATTTCTGCATATCTTGACAACTACGAGTATCTTGAGGCGCCAATAGAGAAACACGATCCAGATCTTATGGAAACAATAGAAATAATGATGCGCGAGGAGCTGCGCAAGATGATCAGGTCCAACGAATCGCCGGCAGAGATAGAGGACTTTGTCAACAGCATCCTTGGAAAACTGGACGAAGCCGAACTGCTTTTGAAAAATGATCCGGGCTATACAGGATCCACCATAGATTCAGGACTCGCCAATATCGAAGGCCTGGGTCAGGGCTTTGGAGCCTACCAGGGTGAGCGAAAAGACAGAGGAGAAGCAGACGATCCGGCCAAGGCCGAAGTACGGGCAAACATCGACCAAATACGGCTAAAACTTGACGAAACGCTGCGACTCTACAAGGATGGAAACAAGGAAGGTGCATTGCTGACTGTAAGGTCTGCATACCTGGACAGCTACGAAAACATCGAGCTGCCGTTGCGCCCCATAGACCCTGATTTTACCCTGGACATGGAGATCAAGTTTGCCGAACTTCGAAACCTTATGCAGTCTGACGCCTCATACGAATCTGTCCTGTCAAAGGTAGTCGAGATAAGAAAAGGCCTCGACGAGTCTGAACGGCTTGTTTCTGGTTCCGGCATAGTGGCTCCAACAATAGCCTTTTCGACGTCCTTTTCAATAGTCTTTAGAGAGGGGCTTGAATCTGCCCTGATCATCGGAGCCATACTGACGTACCTTGAGGCATCCAGAAACGAGCGTTTCAAAAAGCATGTCTATTACGGCATAGTCTTGGCCTTTGCCGGAACAGCCGCAACATGGTTTGTGGCCCAATACGTCATAGACCTGTCTGGAGCAAACAGGGAGCTCATCGAGGCAATAGCAGGCATCTCTGCCGTGGCCGTGCTCTTCTGGGTAAGTTTCTGGATCTTAAACAAGGTAGAGACAAAAAAGTGGATAGAGTTCGTCAAGGCCAAGGTCTGGAAGGCAACCGCGACTGGAAGCGTGATGGTCTTTGTCATGCTGTCCTTCTTTACAGTCTACAGGGAAGGCTTTGAAACCGTCCTGTTCTACCAGGCAATGCTTTCGTTTGCAAAATACATGGAATGGTACGTAGCGGCCGGGCTTGTCTCTGGCCTTGCAGTAAT
Source organism: Nitrososphaera sp. (assembly GCA_013114715.1). Classification (GTDB taxonomy): domain Archaea; phylum Thermoproteota; class Nitrososphaeria; order Nitrososphaerales; family Nitrososphaeraceae; genus Nitrososphaera. The sequence goes on along the minus strand of QCWB01000007.1, from coordinate 772 downwards.
AGTCGGGATAACCTTCCTTGTAAGAAAGCTCGGCAAGAAACTTCCGCTGCGCGTGCTGTTTGGCCTGACCATGGGAATCGGCGCGTACATGTCAATAGCGTTCATGGGCAACGCGGTTCGAGAATTTCAGGAGGTTGGCTATCTGCAGACAACCCATCTTATCGGAACTGTGCCGCGTCTTGACATCAACATTGCTGCAATGACCGGGATACATCCAACGCTTGAGACCATAGTGGCCCAGATTGCGCTTTTGGGAGTCTACCTGTTTGGTTCGATGTATGTTCTGGTGATACAGCCAAGAAGAAAGAAGAAGATAGAATCTGCAAGAAAGTCCCGGGCGGACCTGGAAAAGTCGGGGGCTGACAAAAAGGCCGACATTGACGTTGAAGATCACTAGAGGCATCGATCAACGAATCTTGGCCGTAACACAAGAACGCTTATAAAAAAGGACTTTTCCAATAGGTGCGAGAGTATTGGCTAATACTTCCTTCCGAGTACAGGCAAACAAGTTCAGCCAAGATAACATACAAGCCACTTTGGTGTGCTCAAAATGCGACGAAGTCTTTTCAAAGGAATTCCCGCTGGACCTTGAGGGCCAGACATCCGAGTTCAAGTGTCCTGTCTGCGGAGTGCCCGGCGAAGTCGACCTTCCATACAAAAGCGCGGACGAGCGCGAGGAAATAGAGGAAGATTTCGAAGAAGTAGAAGAGGAAGAGTCTGGCGAAGAATCAGAAGACGAATACTAGGTTAATACTTGCGCAATGCATCTGCT
>QCWB01000108.1 GCA_013114715.1 Nitrososphaera sp. | reverse complement strand
ACCGGGTAACCTGCAGAGACATAAGAAAGTCATATCGGGGATATCCTTTCATAGACACAATAGGCGTCGAGATGCCGGATGGCTCAATAAAACACCTCTCAAAAACCGTAGTCATATTCTCTATCGAAGAAGGCCAAGCAAAATTTTATGTCCAGGAAAAAGATACAAAGTCTACATTCGCGTGGTAAATGACAAAAAGCACTATTTTCCGTATTTGCAGACAACGCCGGACAACATAAAGAAAAATAACCTGTATAGCCTGCCGCCGTGCACCGAAAAAGACTGAGAGCCGCTTCCGCCCTGGCAGGAAGGCGAAGAAATGGAAGGCGGTGGCGATATCGATACTGGCGGAGACTAGGACAGTCTCAAGCCTGAACGGAATCTACGTTTGGCATCGTGCCAAGATACTTTAGCTTGTACCGGCCGCCTCCTGCATGAAAAGCGCTGTCAAAAGCCAGCCCGGCGTCTTTCCATTCCTCTTTTAGCGAGCAGCACTCTATCTTTGCCTCAACCTGCTCGTAATAGTTAGAGTCCTCCGTAAGGTCGACTCTGGAATAGCAACCATCGCTGTTTGACGGTGTGTAGCTTGAAGCTCCGCCCTTGATAAAATCGACAAACTCGCCTAAGGAACCGAACAGCTGCGAATCCTTCTTGACCTCTGACTGGCATACCTTGGCAGAAAACAATTCTCTGCCGTCAGAATACCTGGCATGGATATCAACGCGCGATGGAGTCTGCTCTATCGATGTCTGAATCATCTGCATGGGCCCGGAAAATGCGATTGATCCCAGCCTGCTGATTATGGAAAGATCCGTGTTTCTGCCCAGGACATAGACAGACGGCTCTGGTTTTTCTCCAGAACTGTCTATTACCGCGCAACGATATGCGCAGGAAGTGGTATCGATTCCAAGGAGCGTGGGAAGCGGCCACAGGGTAACGCCTTCAAGCCTGAGAAGGCAGAAAGACACCACGCCATGGCCGTTTATTGTCCTTGGCTTTAGCCACACTACCTGTGGAAGGTGTCTCTCAAGAGCCTCTGGGTCTGCCCGGAAATTGAAAAGGTACCTATCGACAAGCTGCCCGTAGACAGAACTGCTAAACGGGGATTTCTTTATCCTTGGTGTAGCCATCATAGATGTGCTACAGCAAACATCCTTATTAATATTTGGTTGGCTGACCAACAAAGTTAATAAACCTGATCGTTTGCATAGTTTCTGTGCAAGCCATAGACAGGACACGTTTCGAAAGCAACAAGAGGATAATTGCAAAGGCCATCTCTTACCGAAGCGTCGTCATGGCCATCCTTGCCGCTGTTTCATGGATTTTTACGGCAGATGCAGGCCAGACAACAGTTATCACTATTGTATATGCCGCTCTGGCCACCATAGCCTATTACGGCCACGAGAAAATCTGGGCAAAGATCAACTGGAATCTGCGATAAAACCTGCAATTCACATTAATAGATGGCTGCTGAATTACTGCAGTATTGTCTGGCATAGCTGAAAACTCGGGCGCAGCTGTCAAGCAGTTTCTGGATAGCATGGTAATAGACTACGAAAAATGGCATGACGGAATTGGCTACGACCTGTCTGCAATAGACCAGATGACTCCTGCAGAGATAGAATCCATAACCAAATTGCTTGTCAGCACGCAACCTCCAACCTGGCGAGAGCTTGAAGCTCTAAACCACATCAATACTTCGGCAGCCCAGGAAGCTATTCGAGCAGCATTAAAACATCCTTCAAGAGAGGTCCGTGTTGCGGCCGCAAGGTATTCAGATGACCCGGAATCTGCCTTGATAGACGCGCTGGAGCATTCCGATATCTACGGCGGCCTGAGCCAGACGCTTGACCAGATACAAAACTTTCATCCGCCGGCTATAATAGATGCCTTGCTGCACGGTGTCATAAAACGCGATGGCGAAGCAGCAGTCCATTTTGCAGCAATGCTGTTTTATCTCCATGGCAAAGCTGATTCGGCCTTTGACTGGAATCACCGGCCGTTCTTCCTGAAATTTCACACAACAGACCTCGACGAGCGCAAAGCATTGTTTGTAGATCTATGCAAAACCATTGGCGTGGATGCAGACAAGTACCTGTTCTGATAAAATCACAAATATAGCCAACGCTATCTCTGGTTCATGAAACCCAAAGCTTTGCTGTTAGCCGGTTTGCTAACTCTGCAATTCTCGCTTCTCGGGATTATCGACTATAGCCCTGCTTTTGCCCAGACTGTGGATAATGGCATAGACCTTGTTGACATGCACACGCATCCACTGCGGGTAAATGTCGGCGAGACTTTTATCGTCGGCGCGACGGCGGTTAATAATTCGCCGACTTCAATATTCTTTCATGGACTCTGCGAGTCGCCGCTAAGCGTCCAGTTTGACGCAAACGTGAAAATCCAATCTGGAGTAGCTTGCCAGGGATTTAGTATTGTTGAACTAAAATCAGGCGAGTCGGCCGTGATAACCGGGCCGGCCTCCGGAACAACCTACCTTGCATCTTCTGCAGGCAGCACAAATGCAAAAGTTGTCTTTTCATATTCATTGCCAGACGAAGAAAAAAAGGCAATAACAAAATCAATTGAATTCAGCATTTTTGAGCAGGATAATTCCGAAACAAGGCCCGTTGAACTTGGCTTGCCATTTGAACTAAAGATAAACCAGGCCAGGCTTGTAGAATCTGAAAACCTCAGAATCGAGTTTGTCGATGTGACAGAGGATTCCAGGTGCCCGTCAGACGTGGTCTGCGTCTGGCAGGGACAGGCAACGGCACTTTTTGAAGCTACTCTGGGCAACGATGACGTATACACGTTTGAATTGACTATAGGCTCCGGCGACAACACAAAGTCAATCGGCCAATATTCGGTTGCGCTTGACAGCCTGCAGCCGTACCCAAAATCTACTGAAAAAATCGAGCCTTCAGACTATGTAGCCGAGATAACGGTCAAGAAAATCTCTTCTAAAGCTGTGCTTGTAAAAGCCGCTTCTGAAGATCTACGCGGGCTGGTAGCCGGATGGAATCTTGAGAAGGGCAAGGGCGGCGCAGTCCTGTACGTACAGGATTTCAAGCCTCCAGGCCAGATTTTCCTGCAGTTTGATGCAGCGCAGGCAAAATGCATCGAATTCGAATGCATGGATGGCGCTATAACCAGGGTCAGCGATGATAGCTTCAAGACCGGCGAGCAGGTGCATATTGAAGCAGGCGATACCCTGTCACTGACCATTGGCGACAGGAAATACGTGATGGACGTTGTCGGGATAAAGACAAAACCATGGGACACAAACACCGTCTCCCTGAAGGAAGGCGAGCGCAGCGGCCCTCTTTTGGTTACAAAGATCTACCCGGATCACGTGGAAGGTTTGAATTTTCTTGATTATCCTGTTGCACGGGAGGAGGGATTTCCAATAACCCTAAACGTGGGAGACAAGGCCAGCAACGGCTGCACAATAAGCCTCACACTAGTCAGGATAGACGGCGACAAGGCCATATTCACGCAGTGGATAGACTACAACAGGCCATGCCCCATATGCCATCATAACTAATGGCAGCTAATTAATAATAGAGCGACAGAACTATTGTTAAATCTTGAGCCAGGAAGACGAGTTAAAGAGGCTGCTTGAAATCGTCTCAGACAGAGGGCTGAAAGTTCTGTCTGTGCCAGACCTAAACAGGCTTTACACCCTTCTTGAGGCAAAGGACTATGCCGGCAACAAAAAGGCCGATAAATCAAAAAGAAAACTGCTAAAGCAAATAAACGTCGAGATATACAACAAGCATTTTCCAAAAAGATTACTGTAAGGAGCACTTGACAACAAGGTAGTCAATTATCTGCTTTTCAGAGACCTGCTTCATCTTTAGCAGTGACTTGTACAGCACCTGCTCTAGGTATCGCGGGTATTCTTTCAGTATCCTGTCTCTGATCTCCTTTCTGTTTTTCACGTAATAATCTGCAAGCGGCTCGTAGACCTGGTGTCCGATTCTTTTTGCTTCTTTGATCTCAAAGCCGTTTTCGGTTATAGCTGAAGTCACGTACTCTATTGGGTAACGCTCCGATGACCAGGTAAAAGTCAGGATGCCCAGCCTGCGTATTTCTATGGATTTGCTAGCAAGAGTCATCACCGGGATTGCTGCAACGAACAGGCCGTCGTCTGCCAGAACCCTTCTGCACTCCCCTACAAACAAGTCAAACGGCTTGAAATGCTGCGCCGATTCCAAGGCGATTATCCTGTCCACGGACTTGTCGGAAAACGGCAACGCGGTTGCAGTCGCGTTTATCAGAGACGGCGCGTTTTTGTCGTTCATCAATTTTGAGGCGTATGACAGCTGGCTGAAATTGATGTTGATGCAACTGGTGTCAAGCTGCCGGTAGGCATCGTTCCATTGCAGAGCTGGCGCCGAAAGCCCGCTTCCAATGTCGGCAAGCCTTTTCGCAGAGCCAAGCTCGGCCATATCTGACACCAGCATGCACATGCGCCTCTGCGCGGATATTGGCGTGTCTGCCCCCTCCCAATAGCCAAAATTAAGCATGTGGCCGCCCGTTGCAAGCTGCATCACCCCTGTCAGGCTGTTGTACAGGTTGACAACGTCATTCTCGCGGCGCCTAAAAGACCAGAGAACGACTTGCAACGGGTTTATCTGCATCAGTTGGAGTTGGACCTTTGCAGATATATAGACTCCAACTACGTCGTCATGTCCATGGACAGCGAGTTTTTCAGCAGCTCCTCAAATGCCGTGACACCCTTTGTATCGATTGTCGGAGCTTCCATGGATATGGCCTGCGGAGCCAGCACACTTGTCTTTTCCTTGATTGCTGATTTTTTAACCGGTGATCGAGTCCTTCTTTCTGTCAGGGATTTCTGATGCTTTACCTCTACTTTTATCTTGAAGCTATACTGGCCATGGTTGCTCCACTTTTCAAACTCTACAATATTGCCGCGGCCTTCAAGCCGGTCTCCTTCCACTGTCACGACCGTAAAGTTGGTCTTTTCGCCTTTTCTCAAAGATTCAATCTTGTCGTAAAAATACTGCCAATCAAGCGGATTTGTTACCAGCCCCTGAACGGTCAGCACGTCTCCTGCGGTAACTTCCTTGATGTACGTAGGCAGGATCTCTATATTACATAGTTTGGCGTACATATATGGTATATAGCTGCTATAGCATATAATATTTTTGGAAGTACTGGTTTCTAAAGAAATATTGTTGTAGAATATTGTTTGTATAATAAAATAATCATGCAAGTAATGATTCAATAATGTATTAATTACATTACCATTTTGCTGTCCTTTATATTAA
>QCWB01000006.1 GCA_013114715.1 Nitrososphaera sp. | reverse complement strand
CGGCAGAACCTATGGCAATGTTTGCCTGGCCGTTTCTAAACGGCCTGCCAAACGTGTCGGTAATCAGCACGGCCACGCTTGCCCCGGTCTTTTGCTTGATGTTTCTTTGCAGGATTCTTGCTGACCTGTCGGGGTCCTTTGGCAACAATACCGCTGCATCGTCATGTGCAAGATTGCTTTGATCAACTCCGGAATTGGCGCAGACGAATCCGTGTTTTGTTTCTGTTATTATTACTCCGTTTCTTGCCCTTACAACAGAGACAGATTCTAAGAGTATCAGCTCCATTATCCGCGGATCTTTTCCAAGCTTGCCGGCAAGCGATTTTGCCTTTGGAGATGGCTTGACGTCTTTAAGGTAAACTAGTTGCCCTTCAGATTTTGATACAATTTTTTGTGCAACTACCAGTATGTCGCCGTTTCTGATGTCCCCGGCAGACTCTGCAATCAGGCTGCCGATATTATCACCGGCCTGAATGTCCTTGTCCAATTTGGCGGGGATTATTGTTATGGTCAATATTGTCAGCTGGTTGCATTAGCCAGGACTGCCTTGCCGAATTTCTTTTCAAGCAAGTGCAGCAAGATGCTGAGGTCGCGGCGCTCGATGGTTTCATCTGCTTTTTCCTTTACAATTTCTACCGGGCAGAAGCCTACCGTGTAGCCGGCCAAGGCAAACAACTTCAAGTCGTTTGCACCGTCTACTACTACAACGGTATCTTCTTTTTTGATGTTCCAGTCCTTGATGGTTGAGCGGATAGCGGCAGCCTTGTCTGAAGTGACTTTTAGAGTCACGTCGTAAAGTTTCCCGTCCTGAAACAAAAGCTCGTTAGAAAATATCTTGTCGATTCCAAGATCGGTTTTTAGCCTATCCGTGATAATCGTAAAGCCGCCAGAGACAGCAATCATCTTCCAGCCTGCCTTTTTCAAAGCGCTGCACAACTCTTTTGCACCAGGCATAATCGGCAGGTTTTCGGCAATCCGTTTTGCCTCATCGTATGAAATGCCGCGAAGCGCGTGTACTCTTTTCACCAGGCCTTGCTCCCAGTTGATGTCGCCTCTGATGCCGGCCTTTGTGATATCCCAGATCTCTTTTTCTTTCTCTGGACCCATTAGAGAAGCCAGAACAGGCAAGTATTCGGCATCCAGAAGAACGCCTTCTACGTCAAAAACGGCCAGCATTTTCCGTTGATTATTGATGACAGATCTGCCTCATAATATTAAGCTTGTCAGCCCCTAAAAGGACTTTGCCCTTAATGTCAGTTGTTTTTTGTTGCTAAGATAGTCGGTCAGAAGCACCTTGTCGATGTCCGCGGGGTTGATGTAATACGACCGGCCCTTGACGTATTTTTCCATTTCATTGACATATCCGAGCAGCGAGTCGTCCTCGCTGATCATTATGGTGTCTATGTCTATTTTCATGGAATGGCATTTCTTGGCCTCGACTATTGTCCGCTCACCGATGTACTGGTCAACTGCGCGGTATCTGTAGCAAAGGTAGACTAGGTCGCCGGAAGCCGTGTCGATGTTCATGGTGTGGGTCTGCTTGATCCCTTCAATAGTCTCCTTGTCTGGGGTGTAAAAGTGGGAGTATGGCCGCTGCGACATTATTTTTTCCTGCTCGCCTTTCTCGTCGATAAAACACGCGCTGGGATGGCCGTCTGTCACCAAGACTATTCGCTTGTTCATCGCGCCGTCTTTTTGCAGAATCCTGCTGGCCAGCCGAAATGCAGCCTGGTAGTTCGTGTAATGCAAAAAGTCAGCTCCCGGCTCAAAGGTCTTTAGGTAGGGTATGTCGCTTGGCAGCACCTTTGACGCCAGCGCGCCAAAGCCGACTATGTATATCGAGTCTGAAGGAAAGAACTTGCGGTTTAGCAGGTACAGTCCCCACAGCGCCCTTTTTGCTGCCTCTATTCTGCTGATGTCTCCGTACATGGTAGCGTAGCGCATGGTAGAGCTCAGGTCTATGCAATAGACCACGGCTACTCTGACGTCCTGCATTGTCTCGTATTCTTCAAAATCCTCGATGCTGAACTGCAGCGGCAGTTTTACGTCTCTGCCTTCTTTAAGCGATCTCTGGATTGCATTTAGCAGGGATTTTGGCACGTTTAGCAGCCTGATGTCGTCGCCAGGCTCGTATTTCTTGCTTGTATCTAGGACCAGAGACCCGCTTCCCACGTCGTGTGTTTCATGCAGGCCAGACTCGCCGGATTTCAGGGTCTTCATCACGTCGCTTAGGATCTTTGCTCCGATGCTCACAAAGCCCTTGTTACTGAGCCACTTTGGCGAGTCTTTGAGGTAGCCTTTTTGCATCAACTGTCTTACAAGCGGAAGGCCGTCTCCGGCATCCTCGTCCTGATCTCCAGGCTTTTGTCCGGTCTGTTGCCTGGGGCTTGTCTGCTGGCCTTCGAACTCGGACATTGCCTCCTGCAGGGCCTGCTCAAGCTCCTGCATGGTAGGGGTCTTTTCGCGGAGGACCTCGCGGCCTGCGGCCTTGAGCAGTTTATCTAAAACGTCTTTTGCAAGTTCGGATTTTCCCTTTTGTTGCTGTTGCTGCTGGCCCTGGTCTTCTGTTGGGTAATACACATATTTTTTGGTCCCATGAGCCTTACTGTGAGAGGGCATAGCTGTTGTCCTTCTTTTCTAGTACTGCAGGCTCGACGTGGCGCAGCCCTTCAAGCAACACCTCTGTTGCAGAGGCAGTAAACTCGCCGTCAAGTGTAGTGTCCGATATGGCATCGGTCCTGATTCCAAGCTGCTTGGCGCGCTCTACTAGCTGTTTTTGCTCTTCTTTGGCTATCGAAATCACGTCATTGACTGCCTGCCTAAGTGCGGTGAATTTTGCAAGCTGCGCTTCATAGTCCGATTCGGATTTCTTGCCGCCAAGTGCCAGCTGGGAGACCTGGAAGGCTTTGTTCTTTGCAAAATCAGCGCGTATCTTTGCAATATGCTCTGGAGAGATTTTCTGGATGTACTCTACCGATACTTCCTTTAATGCTGCATCGATGACTGAATTGAGCAGGTTTCTTCTATTTTCCCTGGTGTCTTCCATCTCTGCCAGCTCAAACTTGGATGACTGGTGTATGCTGTGCACGTCGCAAAACCGCGGGACGGCCTTTACGTCTGAAATAATGGACCGGGTCCTCTCGGCTTCGCCTATCAGCATCTCCATGGAATGGATTCCCATTCTGACGCTGACTCCCTTGTCGTGGTTGACGTCGTGGTGGTCGCGCATCATCTGGGTTATCCGGGCCATCGTTCTGATAATAAAAACTGGAAGAAAGACATTCTTTTGGTCTGCTATTTTGGATTCTTGAATTATTATCATCATCTCGTCTTCTACTGTGCGCGGGTAATGCGTGTCAACGTGGCTTTTTAGCCTGTCAAACAGCGGCTCGATTATCTTGCCAGAATGCGTATAGTCTATCGGGTTTGCAGTCGCGATTATTTTTACGTCTGGTCTAAAGATTACAGGATACGCGCCGGTAGTAAAGCGTCCTTCCTGGAGCACGCTTAGCAAAGACACCTGCTTTCTCGGGTCAAGTACAGGAAGCTCGTCTATGCACAGTATGCCGTGTCTTGCCTGCAAAAGCTGTCCTGCAGAATAGGACTCCATGCTGTACAGCTCTACGCCCTTCTTGGCTATCTTTATTGCGTCTATCTGGCCGACCAGGTCCTTGACGGAGATGTCCGGCGTGGCGAGGATATACTTGAATCTGTCTGCGCCGTCTATCCAGTCTATCTTGGTTTCCAGTTTGTCATTTTTGATAATATCTTCGCATTCCCGAGATACCGTAAACTCTGGGACTGTTCGTACAACTTCAGAGCCGGTGAGCAGAGCCACAAGATGATCTTCTGGCATCGAAGTCGGTATGTCGTTGGTTATCGTGCCCCGGACCACGGGGATTGGAGATAAAAGATTCTTTGCTATTGCTTCAGCTAGCTTGGTCTTGGCCTGGCCTATCTGCCCCACAAGCAAGATGTCGTGGCCAGATAAAATAGCGCGGTTGATTGATGGCACGACATCGTCGTCATATCCAATGATGCCAGGGTATGGATGCTCTCCTGTTTTCAGTTTTAAAATCAGGTTGCCGCGAAGCTGCTCCTCGACGGTGACATGCTTGTAGTTTATCTTTAGCAACTCGCCAAGTGTCTTTATCTGCTTGTAGTCTTCTGGAACGCCAGGCATAATTTCGGTGTATTTCGGCTTGGAATCATAAGAGCGTCGGATTATTTCTTCTATTTTGGAACTCATATCGAGAAATGAGTTTAACGCGGTCCATTGGGAAATTTAAAGATTCGTCAGTGATTCTCTATAGCCAGCTCTAGCTGAAGAAGATATTCTTGGTAGGCAGGATCCTCCTCGGTCTTGGCTGGCTTTGAGATCAGTTGGCTCTTGCCAGAGTTTGTATCCATTATTCAACCTACATGGATTAAATCAGCTTATAACGATTTACATGAATCAAAGCGCACATCAACATCAAAATATTTTACAAAACAAACCACGCTCTTGAATATTGATGGCTAACAAGGTCCGCTCAACAGCCCAATGTTGTAAATATTTCATGTTTCTGCATGCCTGCAACCCAGCATGGTTTTTATTGCCGAATATACTCGTTGCTTATTGATTTGTCCGCTTCGGAGTACAAACACATACTCAGAATTGCCGGTAAGGACGTTGAGGGCAGCAAGAAACTTCTTGTGGCCCTTAGCGAAGTTAAAGGCGTAGGTTATAATTTAGCACAAGTGATTACGCAGTCTTTGAACATCAACCCGAACATACGCGTCGGATTTCTGTCCGACAACGATCTTCGCGAGATAGAAAACGCGATAGCCAATCCGTCAAAATTCAATGTTCCGGAATGGTACTTGAACAGAAAGAAGGACATGGATGTTGGTATAACCAGACATCTTCTTACATCTGATCTTGATTTTGCAATATCTAACGACGTAGACAGGGAAAAGACAGTCATGAGCTGGCGTGGATACCGCCACATGTTTGGCCTAAGGGTAAGAGGTCAGTGTACCAGAACAACTGGCAGAAGAGGCGGAGCAGTCGGTGTCAAAAAGACCAAGGCAGTTCCTGGCGCAGCACCAGCAGCAGGAGCAGCACCCGCTGCAAAGGAAACAAAACCTGCGGCAGCGCCAGCAGCCGCAGCAAGTGCCCCGGCAAAGGAGCCGGCCAAGAAATAAGGTGGTATGAATGGGAGATCCACGTAAGGCAAAGAAACTGTTCCATCGTCCAAGAAGCATCTGGAGCACAGACCAGCTCGGCGCAGAACTCCATGTCATGGGTTCCTACGGCCTGAGAAACAAAAGAGAGTTGTGGAAGGCCCAGACAGAGGTCGCCAGAATCAGAAACCAGGCCAGAGCATTGCTTGCATTGCCCACGGAGGTAAGGTCCGGAAAGGAGAAGAAACTTCTCAACTACCTGACTAGATACGGCCTAGTAAAGCAGGAAGCTACTCTTGATGATATTCTGAACTTGAAGGTAGAGGATTTGCTTGAAAGAAGGCTTCAGACCATAGTCATGAAGAAATCAAGCGCAAAGTCACCGTACCAGGCAAGGCAGACGGTAAGCCACGGCCACGTCTCGATTGGAAACAGGAAGGTCAACGTTCCAAGCTATATGGTTGAAAGCCAAGAAGAATCACAGATCTTGATTCACATAGAGACACCTGCCACAGCGGCAACTGGCGAAACGTCCTAAATTTTATCGTCTTGGGCTGGATTCTCCGGTCACAATATAGTGGACAGAGTCTCCGATATAGCAGGCATGGTCCGATATGCGTTCAAGGTACCGCAGGATCAAAAGCGCAGATGTAGAGCACCTTGGATCTGAGAACCTCTTGTCGCTTTTTGTATGTGGTGTAATTATTTCATGTAGGTATTTTTTGTAAAGCGCGTCTACAGTGTTGTCCATAAGATAAAGCTGCTGGGCGCCGTTTTTATCCCGGGATTGCAGAGTCTGGACGCTCAAGCGTATCATTTGCCGCACGGTTACAGACGCTTCCAGCACTACACTCTTGTCACAGTCCGCTACAGAGCCCATGGTTTCAAGAACATCTACGATATCGTATGCATACCGTCCGAATCTTGAAAATCCGTACGAGATGTCCATGCAGGACCTTATGAAACGCAGGTCTGTTGCCACAGGCTGGTATCTGGCGATAAGTTCTACTGCTAGATCTCCAACTTCATCTTGCAATATTCTTAGCTGATCGGACCATTCGAAAATCTTTCTCTTGGTTTTTGTGCCCTTTTCATACGATTCAATTGCAGTGAGCACAGAACGCTCGGACAGCTCGGCCATGTCCATTATAATATTACGAATACGATCTATTCCAAGATCAAGAAGTCTAGTCAAAGCATACAGCCCTTTCCAATTTGATTACTAGTCCACAGTTAGCCAAACTTGCCAGATATGTAACGTTCCGTGAGCTCTTTTTCCGGGTTTTCAAATATCTGTTTTGTAGGGCCATATTCTATCAATTCACCCAGATACATAAAAGCAGTATAGTCGGCTATCCTGGCGGCTTGCTGCATGTTGTGAGTAACAATGATGATTGTCAGGTCCTTCTTTAATTCATGGACAAGCTCTTCTATTTTTGACGTGGCTATCGGGTCAAGCGCGGAGGTTGGCTCGTCCATTAGCAGTACTTCAGGCTGCATGGCCAGCGCCCTTGCGATGCACAAACGCTGCTGCTGCCCGCCGGAAAGACTTACGCCCGGTTTGTCCAGCTCATCTTTTACTTCGCTCCAAAGGGCCGCCCCTTCCAGACTTTCTTTGACAATTTCCTCGATCAAAGCTTTGTCCTTAATCCCGTTGAGTTTTAGCCCGGCAGCGACATTGTCGTATACGCTCATTGTCGGAAAAGGATTTGGTTTTTGGAAAACCATCCCTATACGGCGTTTAACTAAAACAGGATCTGCTTTCTTTTCATAAATATCCACGTCATCTACCAACACATTACCTGTCGCCGATGCACCAATTGTCATTTCATGCATCCGGTTTAGACAACGAATCAGGGTCGTTTTGCCACACCCCGAGGGACCAATTAAAGCAGTACAAGTATTCTCCTTGACATCAAGATTTATCCCCTTTAGAGCCTGTTTAGCTCCAAACCAAGCATTCAGGTTCTTGATAGATACTTTGTAATGACGTTTCATTTCTTCAGCAGGACCTTTGTTAAGGGAATTAGAGGGCAAATTAATTAATTGTTCTTCGCTTGGCAAAACGATCTAGAACAGTTTTTCTTTCAAGCTAATTATGCCTTGTCGATATATTATACATAGAGACTATAGAGTCGCGCCTTTGTTTTTATCCACGCTCGAGGAATTTTCCAAATAGATTTCCCGATTCTTTGGCAGGGCTCCTAGGCGTTTGCAGCGCCCAGCCCGCCCTTGCGTTGTGCCAGAAATCTCAAGCTTATGTTCATTGTTAGCACCATGAGAATGAGTATCAAAGCAGCACCCCAGCCAAAATCATGGGCAGATTCGTATGGCTGTGATGCAAGACGCCAGATTCTAAGCGGTAGAGCATCCACAGGTCCTACGAGCGAGGTAAAAAACAGGCTGGTCCCAAGAATTGTCATTATCAGCGGCGCGGTCTCGCCAGTAATTCTTGATATGCCGAGAACTATTCCTGTCAGGATTCCATTCTTGGCGCTTGCAACAACTACGAAAAGGGTGATCTTCCATTTCGGGATTCCAAGTGAGTAGCCAGCTTCACGGATGGTGTTTGGAACTATTTTGAGAGTTTCTTCCGTTACCCTTACTACTATCGGGATCATGATAATAGACAGTGCAAATGCTCCAGCCAAAACTGAAAAAGTGCCTATCCACAGGACTATTGTTACAAAAGCCACAATTCCGATTACTATAGATGGAAGTCCAGTAAGGGCATCGTTGAGGAATCGCACAACATCTGCAAACCGGCTTTTACCTGCAAACTCTGAAAGATAGATTCCTGCCAGTATGCCTACTGGCGCTGCTATAAGCGACCCCAGACCAACAACCAGCAGTGTCCCCTGTACTGCAGGACCAATGCCTCCATTCCTTGAACCGATGGCCCCGGGTGTCTGTGTCAGGAACTCTATGCTTATTACAGAAGTGCCGTTTTTTCCAACCTCGAGAAGGATACTTCCGAGCGGGACTATAGCGGCCACGACGCAGGCTATCGTCCACAATGTGACACCTTTGTTTATCAGAATTCTCTTTGATGATTCCTTTCTGATTATTGCCTGGACGTTGCTGTGTCCCTTCCAGCCTGTTGTAGAATTGCCAATGACGTTTACCGAACCACCATCAGAGTTGTTCTTTATTTCAGTTGGAGGCAGATCCCCTGTTCCCATTTTTGAAGGCTGGTGATTATTTTTCATTTTGTGAACCTTCATCTTGGATGTATAGGAAATTACCATTCTTGCTGCGATGTTTATCATTATGGTGATCATGAAAAGGACTGCTCCAAGAGCAACGAGTGCAGATACATGCAATTCAGTATTTGCTTCGTTGAACTGATTTGCGATAAGACTTGACAGGGTCTGGCTTGGAGAGAATAATGTGGTAGGGATTGCTCCCAGTCCTGTTGCATTTCCAATTATCATGGTCACGAGCATGGTTTCACCGACCGCACGCCCAAGACCAAGTATAGAAGCTCCAAGAAGCCCAGACCGGGCATATGGGAAGACAGCAGTCCATACGGCTTCCCATCTTGTTGCCCCAAGGCTATAGGCAGCTTCGCGCTGTGAATTTGGAACTACCCTCATGACCTCGCGGGAAATTGAAGATACGGTGGGGATTATCATTATTGCAAGGACGATTCCGGCGGTAAAGATATCCAGCCCAAAAGGCGTCTTTGCAAACAGCGGAATAGTCTCGCCAAAAGCGTTGCTTAACGGCAACTCGATCAAATCTCGGACCCAGAACCTGAAGACGAAAAGCGCCCACAGCCCATAGATTATGCTGGGCACTGCGGCCAAAAGCTCGATGACAAAAGATAAGGAGGCACCAAGCTTGTTTGTAGAGATTTCTGAAACAAATATCGCAATCCCCAGGCTTATCGGCACTCCAATTGCCATGGCAATCCCTGCGCTTGCAAGCGTTCCGATAATGTAGGGAAGCGCACCGTAGGATTCACGCCCTTCTACAGGATTCCAATCAGTGCCAAAAACAAACCCAAAAAATCCTTCATGAGCAAAGATATCCGAAGAACCTGCAAAGGTAGAATAAGCTACGAGAGCCATAAGGAAGGCAGTGTAACCGGCTGCACCAATTGCTACGACCTTAAAGATTCTATCTCCAAGCCTGTTCTCCTTTAAGAAGAACAAAGAAAGTCTCTTCTTACGGTCGTCTCTAGATTGATAATCAACTTTGGTTGTTGGGTGAAATTTGGATTTCATGCGACGGTAAATTACAAAACCAGTAACGCTCGACGCGGCGACTACAGCAATTATTCCAAAGACACCATCGCTGCCGGTTTGTTCGTTTCCATTTGATATAGTTGGTGGTATTGGCAGTCCGTTATAGGTCATCATTTGCAAGGTTTCTTGATTCAGCTTTACAACTGAATCAGGTAGTGGAACATAACCGAGATTTTTTGAATAGCTTTGGCCGTCAGTTACTGCCCAGGCCACAAAATTGACAAGCTCCTGCGCCTTTTCCTTGCTCATAGATGGATTATCAGCAAGATCCTTGTAGAGCAACAAGTACGAGAAACTGGCTATTGGATAGGAGTCTTTTCCTGGAGCGTTTGTTGAAGACACTCCAGTCCAAGAGGCATTTCCTTTTGGCAGAGAAGCGGAAATTGTTGTTATTGCAGCCTGTATTGAATCAAATGATGGTTCTATGAAGTTTCCTTCCTGATTTTGCAAAAATGCATAGGGCATCTTTGTGCTGATGGCATAGGACAGTTCAACATAGCCGATGGTGTTTGGCGTCCCGCCGATTACATTTGCAACACCTTCGTTGCCCAAAGCTCCAACTCCTGTTGGCCATTGTACGGATTTGCCGATGCCAATCTGCTGTTGCCACTCTGGACTTACTTTTGACAAAAAGTCTGTCCAGACAAAAGTTGTCCCTGACCCATCAGATCGGTGCGTTACTATTATTTCTGAATCTGGCAGAACAAGATTTGTATTCAGGGAAGTTATTGCAGGATCATTCCATTTCGTTATCTTGCCAAGAAAAATGTCGGCAATAATGGGCCCTGTAAGATGAAGGCCTTTTTCAGGAACCGAAGATAGATTGTAAGATACAACAACGGAGCCAATTGTTTCTGGTATGTGCATGGCATTTGGAGCCCTTTCCCGTTCTGACTCAGACAAGGGCGCATCAGAGGCTCCAAAATCGATGGTCTTTTCAGTGAATTGCTTTATGCCTCCACCGCTCCCGATTGATTGATAGTTGATGTTTACTTGTGGCTCTATCTTTTGGTATTCATTGCGCCAAGAATCTATTAGTGGAAAGGGGAAGGTTGCCCCAGCACCATTGATAGTAATATCATTACTTTGGGCGTATACCTTTTGAAATATAGGCGAAATTGCTACTGTTCCCAGCATAATGAAAATGACAGCAAGACTAGTAATGGTCCTCGAATAGAGTCTAACAAAGCTGTTGTCCCGGTCCTTCAATTCAGAATGTTGCAGCTAAAGACTTCGCTGAAACGCATAAAGACCTTCTGAGTATAGAGTATTGTTGTCGCAGTGATCTATATAGACAACGCTGCAGGCCAAAAGCCCCGAACCTTGGGATTGTATTAAAGAAAAAGAAAAAAGTAGGCCTGTCCTACTGAGAGTGCTCGCCTGCTGAAGTCCTTACGCCGCTTGAACCTACCGGGACGTCCGGGAAGTTTGCGCTCATTCTTGTCTCTGCGACTGCACCAGCTTCTGCAAGGATCTTGTCTACTTCCTCGCCGCTTGCATCAAATGCAAATGAGGCGTTGCCCATGCTGCCAGCGCTCATCATGATGTCGCTGAAAACGCCGTTGATTTCGCCAAGCTCTCTGTCGACCTCTGGCATTACACCTGCCAAGCCTGATCTTACTCTGGTCAATGCGCCCATTGCTGGACCGATTGCTACCATCACGTCTCCAAGGTCTATTGTAGACTCGAGGCGGAGCTGTATCTGTTCAAGTGCCATCTTCACCTGCGAGATCATCTTGATAGTCTTTCTTACTTGAGCGATCTCGTTTGAAAGCATCTTGCCCTGCTGAGCATCATGCCTCTGCAGAGAAGAAACTACCTGGTTGAAGAGCGACTTTTCCTTGCCCTTTAGTTTCTCGAGGATAGTATCCAACTTTTGATTCTGCGCCTGAATCTTGTTCTTTGCAAACTCGATTCTCGGTTTTAGCGGTTGTTGCGGTCCGAGGCTCTCTCTGATTTTTTCAGACATATTTGGTTTATTGTCCTTTGCCCAATTGCTACTGAAGCTCGTCATGCCAACTAGCCATTGAAAATCGGATTAAATAGAGATGTCATAAATCAGCAACCAACTGGTAATATTTTGTAGACAAATAGCAGCTTCAGACAGAACAAGATTATAGCAAAACATTAAATCCAGTCTGTACAAAATCGTCTTGAACGTCATGCCAAGAGCCAAAAAGGCTGCTGAGACAGAAGCCAAGGACGAAGGTCTTCCAAAGTGGGCCGAAGAAGAGATAAAATCCGTCCAGTTTGGAAATACGGAAGTAATTACAAGGACAGGATACATCCTGGACATATACGAGAAGGACTACAAAGTTGATATCCAGGTCTACGAACCGATACCTGACGGCAGGTCCATAGTCGAAGGCCTCGATGTTCCAAAGTCAATAAAGATTGCAGATTTTCTAAAAGGCTTTGTCTACGAATTCAAGATAAAGATGCTCACAGCCCCGCTAAGCGACAAGCTGGTAGAGCTGCTAAAGACAAAATACAACATTGACATGAAAGCCATCTACAAGTTTGAATTGCAGGAGTTGGTTCTGATGGACGTAGAATCCGATGCGGTGGCCTCTACTACAGAAGAAAGCGAAGACGACTAGTTCATCCTGCTTCGAAACAACGCCCCGGTTATTGGCTGGACTACAAACGGTATTGTGTGCTTGAGCCAGACGCCGGCGCGCATGTAGAACGGGACTACTATCTCCAGCCTTTGCGAGTTTGCGGCATTTAGAATCGCTTTTGAAACATTCGAGGGGTCAAGAGCATAGGCAGTATAGTTTGGGTTGCGGCCCCGAAACGAGTCGTTGCTGAAAAATTCGGTCTTGACTGCAATCGGGCTTACCACCGTGACTCTGACGCCGGTTCCATAAAGCTCGTGGTGCAGGCTCTCAGAGAACCCAAGCATGGCATACTTGCTTGCACAGTATCCGGCCAGTCCGGCCACACCAAAGCTTGCGGCAAGCGAAGCCACGTTGACTATATGCCCGGATTTCCGAGCAAGCATCGAATCCAGGAAGGCCTTTGTGCAATATACCATGCCAAGGTAGTTTGTCTGCATCACAGATTCAATGTCTCTGGCAGACTGGTCGGCCACCTTTCCAAATATCCCAAAGCCAGCATTGTTAACAAGTACGTCCATCTGCCCAAACCGGCCAAGGATATCTTTTGCCATTGCAGAGACTTGTTCTTCTCTAGACACGTCGCATTGGTATGGAACAGCCAGACAATTTTTTGAAATCTCGCGAGCCAGACTCTCGAGTTTTTCTTTTGACCTTGAAACCAGGATAACAGCTTTGGCACCTTTCTTGGCAAAATCCATGCAGGCCTGTCTTCCGATTCCAGAAGAGGCTCCAGTTATCAGGACTACCTTGCCGGCAAAGTTCATGGCAAAGAAAAGAGCACTACGCCTTATCTTGCTTGCCTTCGGTGTTTGCGTCCACCATCCCCGGAGTCTTGCCTATTGCCAGCCGCATTAGAGCAATCCAGAAAATGACCAGCGGAACATGGTACGAAGCAATCCTCCAGGCAATGATGACATTAAGTTTTGAGTCCTGGGCAATCGCGCTAAAGTCTGGTATGCTGCTTAGGTTTGATATGTACGCCCAGATGCCAAGCTCCGCCAGGCCGGAGCCGCCGATGGTTATTGGCAGGTTCGCAACGACGTTTGAGGCCGATACCGCAAGCAGAGAATCAAACAACCCGATTCTAGAGTCAACAGTTCCTGCAAGCACTAGAAACGATATGCCAAAGGCCAGAAAAGATAGAAAAGTGATTCCAAGGCCGACTATGAATGGCTTGAGCATCTTCTGCGAACCAAAATTCTCCCGGCTCATCGTGCAGAGGTCTGCCAGGGCCTTGTTTGCCTGACTGGAGAAATGGTCTGCCTTTTCTTGCTTCAGAAAGCGAACCATTAGTTTCCGTATGAATTGAGGAATCTGCATATTGCGTTTTGCGGAATACAGGACCAGAAACAGCCAGAAGCCAAACGTCGGAAGCGAGATGAGTATTACTGTTATTCCAATTATCGTGCCCCCGTTGTATATGGCCACGGCTCCAGCAATAAAACCAAGGATGGTCACGGCAAAAACGTCTGCGATAATCTCCATTGTGGCTATCCATGCTGCCTTACCTATTGGTACTCCCTGCTTTGACATCCAGGCTATTCTGACGAATTCTCCACCTACGTAAGACGGCGTAGTAGACGTTACAAACTCGCCGGCAAGCCTTGCAGACATGGTCTTGCCAGTCGAGCTGATATCATGTCCGATGAATTTCCTGACAAAGTACTTGAACCTGTATGCCTGCAGCATTACCCGGGCAACTGCCGCGGCTGCTGATGCTACAAAGGGAACCAAACCTACGGCAAATACATCCTGCGGCGAGACATTCGTCGTGACAAACAAAATGACAAAAGGCACGATGCTTATAGGTATGGCAAGGATTCGCCAGTTCAAGTTTTGTTTACAACAGGCAAGGCAAGTAATAAATGTGTAAAGATGATCCGTAATGCTGCTTTCTGATGGTTTATGCTGTATTTATCACGGGCACCGCTGGCTCTGGAAAATCCCTGCTCACGTCAAGGCTACTGCAATGGTACCAGGAAAACGGGAATTATGCCGCAGCATTGAATTTGGACCCCGGTGCGGCATCTCTTCCCTACACTCCAGACATTGACGTTAGGGATTACGTCGACATCTCGATATTGATGGAAAATTACGGCCTTGGGCCAAACGGGGCGCTGGTCATGGCAAGCGACATGTTAGCTACTCGGCTTGACGAGATCCAGGAGCGAGTTGACGAGATAAATCCAGACTATCTAATTGTCGACACGCCAGGCCAGATAGAGCTTTTCGCGTTTCGGGCAAGCGGCCCGTATTTTGTCAGCAACCTTGCCGCAGACAACAAGGCAGTAGTGTTTGCCTTTGACGGAATGCTTGTCTCATCGCCAATAAACTTTGTATCCATCGCCCTTCTTGCATCGGCAGTAAAATTGCGCCTGAAATGCGCGCAGATAAACGCGCTTACAAAAAAGGACCTGATCTCTGACAAACTAAAGGACATACTTGACTGGGCGGGCTCTACGCAGGCCCTCGAGTCAGCTTTGAGCCAGGAAAAAGATAGCGAGTATTCCCTGCTAAGTAAGGATTTGGCAAGAAGCCTGACTAGGGCTGGCTTTGCCCCAGGTCTTGTGGCCGTATCAAGCAATACCCCAAACGGCCAAGTAAACCTGGCAGCTGCGCTGGCGCGAACCCTTAATCAAGGGGAGGACTGATACACTCAGCATGAAGTCTTGCATTGCATCGGCCCCATCGTCTACGGCAAACCTCGGGCCAGGGTACGATGTATTTGGCCTTGCGCTAGATGCCTTGGAAGATACAGTCAAGATAACCAAGGTTGCCGGAAAAGAAGGCAGAATAAACATCGAGATGGAATCCGAAGTAGTCATACCCTCGGATCCGCATTCCAACTCGGTGGGCCTGGTGGTAAGAAAAATGGCAAGAGAGTTTGGGATCACGGACAACCTAGATGTCCATGTTAAAAAAGGAGTCCCGGCAGGCTATGGCATGGGCAGCAGCGCCGCCTCGGCAGCGGCTGCGGCAGTTGCATTTAACCGGCTTTACAGCCTGAAAATACGCAAAGAGACGCTAGTAGAGTACGCCGCGGAAGGCGAGATTGCAAGTGCAGGAGCAAAACACTACGACAACGTTTCTGCATCTTTGATTGGAGGATTTGTTATTTCAAACATCAACCAAGAAACCACGGTACCCGAATTCGTCAGGATAGACCCACCAAAGGACCTGGTGCTTGTTGTTTGCGTCCCCTCAGTCCCTGTGCCTGCCAAAAAGACAGAGGTTGCAAGAATGGTCCTGCCAAAAGAAGTCCCGCTTAGAAGCGTGGTCTACAACGTCTCTGGTGCAAGCACAGTAGTGGCAGGCTTTGCGCTAAAAGATGTAGAAATCATCGCCAAGGGGATAAACGACGTCATTGTCGAGCCGGCCAGAAAGCACCTGATTCCAGGCTACGACAGCGTGCGCAGAAACGCCCTCGAGGCAGGTGCTTTGGCAGTAACCATCAGCGGAGCAGGGCCGTCAATGATAGCGTTTTTGAAAACAAGCAAAAAGGCAAAAAAAGTCGCCGCGGCGATGGCCGCAGGATTCAAGGAAGCAGGAGCAGAGTCCCGCACCTATACCTGCAAGCCAAGCGACGGAGCTCGGGTCACCTCGTAGTTATTTTTTGCCCTTGTTCAGGAAGCTTGACATCATGGCTTTTCTGTCCTCATGGGCAAAGCACAAAGCCCAGCCGTAGATTTCAAGACGAAGGCCGGTCTCGATGTCAGAGTCCATGCCGCGGTTTATCAGCATCTTGCTGACCTTGACTGCGTTGGCGCTGTTCTTGGTTATCTCTTTGGCCAGGGCCATGCATTCGGCCAGCAGTTTTTTGTTCAGGATCTTGGCAACTTCTGCCGCCCTTTCTTTCTCTTTTGCAGTATCGCCTTTTGGCGCTTCTTCTGGCAGGTTATCTTCTGGACCAACACTGATTACTTTGTTCACAAGCCCTATGCTTGCTGCTTCGTCGGCGCTTATCATCTTGCCGGTGTAAATCATTTCCTTGGCCTTTGCCGGGCCGACTATTCTAAGCAGTCTCTGCGTTCCACCCCATCCCGGCGGGATGCCTATCGTGACTTCTGGCTGTCCGATCTTGGCATTGCTTGAGGCGATGCGTATGTCGCAGACCATCGAAAGCTCGCAGCCGCCGCCAAGGGCAAAGCCGTTGACTGCAGCGATGACTGGTTTTTCAAGCTTTTCTATCTTGTTGAGTACTGCCTGCGCCGCGGCCGCGTATTTTTCTGCCATCATTGGCTCGATGTTTACCATAAAGGCAATGTCCGCTCCAGCGCAGAATGAGCGTTCGCCAGCTCCTGTGATGATTACGACTTTGATGGCGTCGTCTGCCGCAAGAATGTCTATTGTGCGCGACAATTCGGCAATGACATCTACGTTCATGGCGTTTAACGCCTCTGGTCGGTTTATCTTTACCACGGCAACGTCGCCGTGAGGTTCAAGCTGAATATACTTCATTGTAGACATGAGACAGTGGCAGCTTTGCCCTGAAATTAAACATTACCTTGCTCCAGAGACTCAATTAACCTGACTTGAGCTGGGAAAAGTCGTTTGCGCTTATGCATGATTTCAAATTGCCGGTTTATGCTACCATGTAAAATTGGGAAATTTTACTTGCGATGAAACGAACATGATTTTAGTCTTAAATAATACTGTTCGACAACATATCTCGATGGCAAATTGTGCTGTCTGTGGTTCTCGGTTTGCAGAAAAGAAATGCTATTTCTGCCAAAAAAAGATCTGCACGTCTTGCGTTGTGCCTGCAGACGTTTTGGGAAGCACCCTGACAGTCAAATGCGTAAAATGCCATCGAGATAAAATAAACAAATTAAGTTTTTCCGCGGTAATTAGGCGGAATTTCTGGATACTTGGCATACTTGCAGCATTCTGGATTTTCATGGTATTTCCGGTTCCGTTCATGCACGCCTTTGGATACAATCCGGACATCTCTGTTTTTCAGCCAGTCATAATAGCGACGGTAATCATGACAATCCCCTTTGTCTTTATGCTTCTTGCATGGCAGAGACACGCTCCAAGCGGAAGCTAGAACATTTCCCGGGCCACTAGATCTGTAAATTCAGCAGTTGTCAAGCTGCCGCCGATATCCTTTGTCTTTTGGTTCCTGCCAAGCAGCCTGATTATTGCGTCTTCGACTTTCTGCCCTTCTCTGGAGATTTGGTCGTCTTTGTGCTTGTCTGCAAGCCAATCAAGCATCATCTTTGACGACAAGAGTATGGACGACGGGTTTGCTGTGTTCTTGCCAGCAATGTCAAATGCTGCTCCGTGCACAGGCTCAAACAAAGCAAAACTCTCTCCGATGTTTGCTGCCGGACCCATGCCAAGGCCGCCTACGACCTGGGCTGCCTCGTCTGACAGGATATCTCCAAAAAGATTGGTGGTGACTATCACGTCAAAATCTTCCGGGTTTCTGATGAGGTTCATGGACGCCGCGTCGACGTAAAGCTCGCTGTAATGGATTTTTGGGTATTTCTTGGCAACATCTCTGCAGGTAGCCGCAAACAAGCCGTCGCCCTTGCGCATTACGTTGGCCTTGTGCACGGCAACTACCTTGCGCTTGCTGTCTCTGGACATAGCTGTCTTGAAGGCGTATTCTGCAATTCTTCTTGACGCCCTTTCAGTTGTTAGCCGAAGCCCGACTACCGTATTTGGATCGATGTTGAACTCTAGTCCAACGTACAGGTCTTCCGTGTTTTCCCGAACTGTGACTAGGTCTACCTTGTCAGAAAGTGCTTTGATGTTTGGATAGGACTTGGCCGGCCGGACGTTTGCATAAAGGTCAAACATGCGCCGAAGGACGATGATTACGTCGGCAGCGCTCTCGCCAACAGGACCCTTTAGACAGGCTTGTGAATTTCTTATCATCTCTATCGAAGCCGCTGGAAGAGCTTTTCCATGTTTTGCCAGTGCTGCGTCTCCAGCCTCTACCTCGGTTATCGAGAATTTTGTAGACGAGTTGTCGTTTATTGCCTCTAGAATTTTTCTAGCAGAAGCGCAAAGCTCCGGCCCTATCCCGTCGCCGGTCATCAGAGAAATGTCGTACCTTGCCAATCAAGTCAATCCGGTTTTGTAAAGAGGACCTTCTTTAGCAGAACCTTGTTGATAGCGTCCATGACTGCCTCGACTGAGGCCACGACAATGTCCTCGTTTGCCTTTCTTGCCGAAACGATGTTGCCGTTTTTGTCTTCTACTTTTACTATCACCTCTGCCAACGCGTCTGAGCCTCCGGTTATGGAGTCGAGCTTGTATTCGCGGATCTTGATGTTTGAGACGTCGCTGGCAATCTTTTGTATGGCCTTAAGAGCGGCATCTACAGGTCCAACTCCAATCTCTGATGCTATCAGGTCCTTTCCTTCAGCGTTTAGCCGGACTACTGCTGTCGGAATGATGTTCATGCCAGTGACTATGTGAAAGTCGTATAGCTTGAATCGCTCCTCAAACTGGCTGCTGTTCATTACCTCTCCGGCCACTGACAAAAGCTCTGCCGTGGTAATTGACCTGCCCTTGTCTGCCATGTTCTTTTGCTTTTCAACTATGGCGTGCAACTGCTCTTCGGTTGGCTTTATGCCAAACTCTTCTAGCATGGCCCGGATTCCGTGGGCCCCGGCGTGCTTGCCTGCCTGAAGCCACCTCTTGCGGCCGACAAGCTCCGGGCTTATTGGCTCGTATGTAAGCGGGTTGTTGAGAATTCCATGCGTGTGGATTCCAGACTCGTGTCCAAAGGCATTTTCGCCTATTATGGCCTTGTTTGGCTGGACAACTATTCCCATGGTGTTTGAGACAAACCTAGAGATCTCGTACAGAGACGTGGTCTTGATGTTATGGCCGCGGTTGTATAGGCACTGAAGCGCCATTACAAACTCTTCTAAAGAAGCGTTGCCTGCCCGTTCGCCAAGCCCGTTTATCGTGACGTGTGCGCACGCCGCGCCGGCGTTTATGCCTGCAATAGAGTTGGCCACCGCAAGGCCAAAGTCGTCGTGGCAGTGCATGCTTATTGGAAGCCTGGTTGCGGCCTTGACTTCCGTTACAAGGTCCGCGATGTATTGCGGCGTTGCATAGCCTACGGTATCCGGGATGTCTATCCTGTCAGCCCCGGCGTCGGTAACGGCCTTGAACACCTGAATCAGAAAGGGTCTTTCAGATCTTGTCGCGTCCTCTGCAGAGAACTCTACTCTGAGGCCATGCTTTTTGGCATACTCTACTGCCTTTATGGCCCGGTCCAAGACTTGGTCGCGAGTCATCTTGAGCTTGTACTGTAAGTGGATGTCAGATGTTGCAATAAACGTGTGGACGTAATTCAGGTTGCACTTTATCGCAGCATCAATGTCGGTTTCAGTAGCCCGCGCAAGGCCGCAGATCTCTGCCTTTAAGCCTTGTTTGACTATGTCTGAAATGGCCTTCATCTCGCCTTGCGAAACGATTGGAAAGCCGGCCTCTATTGCGTCTACGCCAAGCTCGTCTAGCTTTATGGCTATCTGCAATTTTTGTTCCGGAGTTACGGTTACTCCAGGCGTCTGCTCGCCGTCTCTCAACGTCGTGTCAAAAATTCTGACTTTGTCCATCAGTCTACACCCCTTGGCAATGCCGAAACCCCGGTTCTGGCCAACTGCGTAATACCATATTGCTCTACAAGGTTCTTAAACGCATCTATCTTGTCTGGCGTGCCGGTTATCTCGACTGTCATGGTCTCCTTTCCTATGTCGATTATATTTCCGCGAAAGACGCTGGCGTAGTTCATTATCTCGCTTCTTGTAGTCGGGTCGACGGCCTTCATCTTTATCAGCGCCAATTCACGGAATACAGACTTGTCCGTGTCAAGCACCCGGACTTCCACCACGTCAATTAGCTTTCGAAGCTGCTTTACCAGCTGCTCGACGATCCGCTCGTCGCTCTTTGTAGTAATCGTCATCCGAGACAGGTCCGGCTGCTCAGTGATTCCTACAGTTATCGATTCAATGTTAAAGTTGCGAGCCCGAAACAGGTTGGTTATTCTGAAAAGTACGCCGGGCTTGTTTTCAACTATCGCCGAGACAATGTACCAATCGCCGTTCTCTGACATGCCTTTATGCTCCTGTTATCATGTCCTTGAGGCCTGTGCCCGGCGCCACGAATGGGTACACATCCTCGTCTGGGTCTATTGGTATGTCTATCACTGTTGCCACGTCGCTTTTAATTGCGGTCTTGATTGCCTTTTCAAGCTCTTCCATAGACTGTGTTCTTATTCCCTGGGCCCCGTATGCCTCGGCTATCTTGACATAGTCCGGGCACTGGTGCTGATGGACTCCGCTGTACCTCCGGTTGTAAAACGTCCTCTGCCACTGGGCCACCATTCCCAGCATGTAGTTGTTCATCAAAAATACTATCACGGGCAACTTTTCCAGTACTGAAACAGCAAGCGAATTTTCAGTCATGTTAAACGAGCCGTCGCCTGCGATGTCTACTACCGGAACCTGTGGCCTTGCGGCCTTGGCGCCAATTGAAGCCGGGAAGCCAAAGCCCATGGTCCCAAGCCCCGTAGAGCTAAAGAACGTGCCTGGAGATATCACGTCGAAGTGAAGCGACGCCCACATCTGGCATTGCCCCACTTCTGTGGTGACAATACCGTTTGCCGGAAGTATCTCGCGTAGCTTCTTGAGAGACTTTTTTGCAGTTACATCGCGTGGGTAGTCCTTTAGGCTCTCCTGGTAATATTGTATTATTTCTTTTCTTCTTTTCAACCACGGATTATCGGCTTCGCGCTTGACAATCTTTTTTGACAGCATCTTTACAAGCGTCCGAAGAGACGATTTTACATCACCTACTATGGCCACGTCTACCGACTTGTTCTTGCCTATCTCCGCAGGGTCGATGTCCATGTGTATGATGTTCATGCCCTTGCCAAACTCGTCAAACCTGCCTACCGACCTGTCGGAAAATCTTGCTCCGACGGCAAGTATGCAGTCTGCTTCGATGATTATCTTGTTTGCCTCTGGATGGCCGTGCATTCCAATCGGGCCCATGGCAAGCGGGTGGTTTTCTGGAAACGCGCCCTTGCCCTTGAACGTGGTGACGACTGGGATCATCATCAGTTCTGCCAGCGACTGGAGCTCGGCAAACGCGCCGGACAATATAACGCCACCGCCGGCCATTATTATTGGCCGCTCAGCTTTGAGCAATAGTTCAACAGCCCTGCCGACCTCAGACATGTCGGCGTCTGTGGCAGGGTTGTAGCCTCGAACCTTTATCAGGTCTGGAAAATGCATGTCAGCAGTAGCCTGCTGGACGTCCTTTGGGATGTCTATAAGCACGGGTCCTGGCCTGCCAGACTCGGAAATGTAAAAAGCCTTCTTTACAACTTCGGGGATCTCTCCGGCCACGCGTGGCTGGAAGGCGTATTTCGTGCACGGGTTGGAAATGCCGATAATGTCTGTCTCCTGGAAAGCATCCTTGCCTATCATGGCAAGCGGCACCTGGCCTGTTACGGCAACCATCGGAATCGAGTCGGCGTGTGCGGTGGCCAAACCTGTCACGATGTTTGTGGCCCCCGGGCCAGAGGTGGCAAAACAGACGCCAGATTTTCTTTTTATCCTAGCGTATCCGTCGGCCATGTGGGCGGCAGACTGCTCATGTCGGACTAGGATGTGTCTTAGGTTTGCGCCTACAAGTGCATCGTATATCGGAAGGTTGGCTCCGCCTGGAAGTCCAAAGACTACGTCTACGCCCTCCTTTTCAAGGGCATGGATCAAAGATTTTGCGCCGGTCATTTCCACCATCTATGTTATCACCAATTTTATTTTCAAGACAAACGCCCGCCAGAAAGCAGAGTTTTGTCTAGGCAGACAGAAGCAAGACCTTGTGCCTAGATAGCTCGCAACCAGTTTGGGGCATCTAAACGGATTTTGCGAGAATATCGCTTATAAAGATAACGCTATAGATGACCGCCGCGCAAAAGCCGGGAATGCTTTTCAGATATCCTTTTTCTTGCGTCCCGGCTTGATTCCAGGTCCGGCTCAATTTTTGACATAGTTCCGGAATCCAGGTGCAACACTAATCGGGAGCCTGCAGGGCAGTCGCGCGGCAGCACTTCAAGCGCAACGTCAAACTTGCGTCCATCATCAGAATAAACCACCGCAAAATTTCCAGTTATCCGGTCAAGGCTTGCCTTTACAATTTCCATTTTCCGTATCTCCACAGTATGATCACCGCAGCGATTGGCAGCGCAGATACTACAAGCAGGTTCGGAAATTCAGGTATCACCACGGATTTGTTGGTCCCCAGAGTCTCTATTTCGTAGTGGGTCTGGTTCGCATAAAGCAGGATGTGGCCGTCAACATCCGTCCTGAACAACAACGGGCCAAGGGCGTCTATTCGTTGCAGCACCTCTCCATGCGGGAAGCCGTAAATGTTGTCCTGGCCAGCGTATATTATCACGACTTCTGGCGATGCTGCATTTAGGTATGTAGGAGTGTTTGATGTGTTGCTGCCATGATGGGATGCGAGTAGCAAGTCGACGTCTATGTCGCGGTTAGATAGCAGGCCTTCGGTGGCCGCTTCAATGTCGCCGGGAAATATTGCAGAAAACTCGCCGTATTTTAGCATGACGACAACAGAGTTGTTGTTAAAGTTGTCCGGGTCGTGCATTGCAAAGGGGAGATTCTTTACAGGATTCAGTACCTGGATATCGACTGTTGGATCAAGGTCTATGTCATCGCCATCTCGAACCATTGTATAGGGGATTTTATTTTCCTCTATGGCGGTAAGATAGTCCTCAAAGGTTTTTGTTGTGTGCTGCTGGCCAGAATCAAGAACCCTGCCGACTGGAAACTCGTAAAACAGATCCACAAGCCCGCCGATATGGTCTGCATGCGGATGCGTGGCAACTACCACATCAAATCTTTCTATCGACAGGCTGTCTGCCATATCCAGAATAGTCTGAGTCTCGACTCTCTCTCCGCCGTCTATCAGCAGGGTTTTTCCGTTTGGCATCTTTATTATCGTAGAATCTCCCTGCCCGACGTCTAGGTAGGCAATTACAAGTTCTGTTTGCGCGTCTGCCGGCAATGCAGCAGGCAAGAGCAGCAGAATCAGCAAGAGGCAAACTTTCAATGAGCAGGCTTGTTGCCGGAAATTATTAAGACTTGTCAGTAAGCTCTTTAAGGCTTGCAATATCGTCTCAAGCCGTTGTCTGCTACCGACTCGGCTGTTATCCGGGATACCATCTATAGTTATTTCCAGATAGCCACGAGCAAGGAAATAGAAAAAATCCCGGACTTTTTCTCCTCGCGTTTTACAAAGTTTGGAGATTCGCCGCCGTATGACAGACGGGACCTGGACAGGTCTTTGATGCTAGAGCAGCTGCAGTTCGCAAGCATCTCTGACTATGAATTCAAGATAGAAGATCTGAAAGTCGACACGCTTGGGCAGACTGCAGTGGCCACGTTCATGCTTGATAGCACTGGCATGATAGTTGATGATTACAGTTTTCGCGGAACTGCAATCCACAACAAGTCTCGAGCGACTATAATTTTTCAAAAAGAGAAAAACGGCTGGAAGATGGTGCACCAGCACCTATCCAAGTTTCCCGGCTAGTCAAAAGCCGCGGTCTGGGTCAAAGCCTTTTTGGCTTTTGGATCTTTGGCCTTTTCGCGCTCTTTGAGGAAAATGCTGTAGGCTTGCTTGACGTCTATATCCTCATGCACTATGGCCTTGACTGCCTTTATCATGGCCACAGGATAATCGGACTGCCAAATGTTTCTGCCCATGTCGACTCCAGCCGCGCCGTACTTTACTGAATCATAGGCAAGCTTTAGCGCGTCAAGCTCTGGAAGTTTCTTGCCGCCTGCAACTATCAGTGGAACGGGGCAGGACTCGACTACCTGCTCAAAGTTCTCGCAATAATACGTCTTTACCACGTGAGCGCCGAGCTCTGCGGCAACTCTGCATGCAAGGCCAAGATATCTGGCGTCTCTGGCCATCTCCTTTCCGACGGCAGTCACCGCAAGCACAGGGATTCCGTATTTCTCGCCCTCGTCTACCAGCTTGCCGAGGCTTGCCAGCGTCTGGTGCTCGTACTTGCTTCCAACGAATATTGAAAGCGCAAGGCACGAAGCGTTGAGTTTTATCGATTCTTCTATTGAAGTGGTAATGGTTTCCTTGGACAGGTCCTCGCCGATGATGCTAGTTCCGCCAGAGACCCGAAGGACTACGGGGATGTTCCGGTCTGCCGGCACACAGTTTCGCAGGATTCCCCGGGTAAGCATCAGCGAGTCAGCATGTGGCAAAAGCGGAGCTATTGTCTTTCTGGCGTCTTCAAGCCGTTCTGTGGGCCCCAGAAAATAACCGTGGTCTACAGCAAGCATGAGGCAGCGGCCATCCTCTGGCCGAATTATCTTTGAAAAACGATTCTTCATTCCCCAGTCCATATTGTATCGGACTTTTTGAATTGATTTTTATTATATATAGTTTCTAGGTGGTGACTATCACTTTCATCGCGTCCTTGGCTTCGTGGGCGCACCGAAACGCCTCGCCGGAATTCTTTATGTCAAACCTGTGCGTGATTATCGAAGCGATGTCTATGCGCTTTTCTGCAATCAGCCTAAGAGCCTGGTTGGTCTCTACTTCAGATGCTGCGTAACTTGGTATCAGCGAATGCTCGTTTGAATACAGCCGGCTCATGTCGTATGAAATCTGCGAGCCTTTTGGAGGCACGCCAAACATCATGATGTCGCCGGCCTTCCTTGTCAGGTCAAATGACTGGACCAGGGCTTTTGTGCTTCCTGTTGCCACTATAGATACATCAACTCCGCGGCCACCAGTCAAGTCCTTTATCTTTTTTGCCAGGTCTTCTGTGGCAGAGTTGAATGTCTTTACGCCGTACCTAGACGCGTAGTTCAGTCTGAAATCGTTGATGTCAAGCACAAAAATCTGCCCTGCCCCAAAGGTCTTTGCCAAAATAACATGCATCAATCCTGCAGGACCTGCGCCAAGCACGGCAACGTCGTCTCCTGCCTGAAAATCACACTTGTTCCAGGCCCGGATGCAGCAGGCAAGTGGTTCTACAAGCGAGGCTTCATCAAAAGTTACGCTGTCTGGAAGTTTGATAAGGCCGCCTCTTGAGACATTCCATTCCGGGACTAGGAACTGCTCTGCAAGCCCACACGGGTTGACGTTGCTTGTCTGGTATTTCTGGCACATTGTATAGTCGCCGTGCAGGCAGAAATGGCACGAATAGCAAGGCACGTGGTGGTGTACAAACACCCTGTCGCTTGGCAGGAAGCCCTTTACGTTCTTGCCGACTGACACTACTTCGCCGGCCGGTTCGTGTCCAAGCCTGCCAGAAGTCATGCCGTACTCACCGTATATCTTTTCAAGGTCCGAGCCGCAAAGACCGCAGGCGCGCATCCTGACTAGGACGTCGCCGTCGTTTACTATCTGCGGAACTGATATCTCGTCGACTGAAACCGTGTCGCGGCCCTTGACAAAGACTGCCTTCATAAGGAACAGAAGGCGGATTCCTGCTATAAATACCAGATGCGGCCAATAAAATTAAGCGCAGCTAACAACCTTTAAATAAAAAACAGGCCTGTTTGTCTAATAGATGCTACTTCCATCAGAGATAGAAGCCAAATCCTTGATACCTGCAGTAAGGGCCATTCTTGCCAACAAGCTGATAAAGGAATACTCTCTGAAGGAAGAAGACGTGGCCAGGGTCCTTGGGATAACCCAGGCTGCAGTCAGCAACTATGTCCGGGGAACCAGAGGCGATCTGGAATTAATCTCAAAACTAGAGTCGGTCAGAGAAGTGATGCGTATGATAGACGATATTGCCAAGGACTTGTCTACAAACAAGGCCTACACGCCAAGCACCCTTGCCAAGTTCATCGGCCTGACAAACTACATGCGCTACACCCTGCTAATCTGCGACGTGCACCACAGCATAGAATCAAACATTGACGAGCAAATCTGCGAGCAGTGCCGGGGCACTTTGATTCGCGAGCAGTAACTAATCAGAAGCAAATCATAAAAATATTAATATATTCTAACATTAGGATATTCTCCCATAATGGAAAGAGTAAGCGGCGAAACGATATCAGGTTCTGCCTTGGCTCTTCTTGCAATCCTGTTCATTTATGCAGGCATGGTAAACCCCATATGGGCAATAGCCATGATAGCATACTACATCCTTCTTGCAATCGGCCTTGGAACCATAGCTCTTGGTCTCTATACAACTTCGAACACCAACCGCAAGCATCCTCACACTGAGGAACACAAGCACCACTAGGTGCAAGGTTTAAAACAATCCCGACCTGATGCAATATCATGTCGTCTGCAGCCGATGTCTCTGATGCCGTCGGAGCCTACGCCAATACAGAAAAGACTTTCTTTGAGCTTGCCAGCCAGCAGCGCCTTTCAATCATATTCAAGCTAAACGAGAAAAAGGCCAAGATCTCGCAGATAGCCAAGGACCTAGAGATAACCATGCAGGAGGCGCACAGAAACGTAAACAGGCTGCAGGACGCTGGCCTGATAGAAAAAGACCCGGGAGGCGTATTTTCCCTTACAACGTTTGGAAACACGATAATCAAGCAGATCCCCACTTTTAACTATCTGTCAAAACACAAAGAGTATTTCTCTGAGCACATCCTAGGAGAGCTGCCTATCAAGTTTATCATGCGCCTTGGGGCTCTGGACAAATGCGAGTACGTCAAAGGCGTGGTTGCCATCCTGGAGCGATGGAAGGACATCTACCGGCAGGCTGACCAGTACATCTATGAGATAGTGCCGCAGGTGCCCATGGACCTTATCGAGCCTGCACTCAACAGGGTCAAGGACAAGGGCATAAAATACAGCTACGTCCTTCCAAGAAACGTCATCATACCAAAGGGCCGGAAGGATCTTTTGAAGAAACTTGGCCACAACGAGCTGTTAAACAAGGGCGCGATAGAGAGACGCATGGTTGACCGCGTACAGGTATCTGTGATATTAAATGAAAAGCAGGCGGCTGTTCTGTTTCCCACACAGCGCGGCGAGACTGACATGAACATAATATTTTACAGTTCTGACCAGATATTCCACGAATGGTGTCTTGACTACTTCCGCTACAGGTGGTATGGTTCAGATATTTTTGATGAAAGCCATCTAAAAGAGATTTAACGCTTCATCCAGTCAATCGGTATGTCCTGGTACAGGCCGTTTGGCAGGACCCGCCTTATGGATATGGGCAGGACCTTGTGGTCGACTTCGGCCATTGCAATGGCAATAGAACCGCTTATTCCTTCTGGCTTGATAAGCGACGGCGCGCCCAGCGACAACTGCAGGGCTCTTGCTCCCGTTATTCTAGCACGCTCAAACCTTGTAAGCCACGGAAGGCCGATTAGGATCTTGTTTCCCTGAGCCTGGACCTCCTTCAATTCATATTCTATCTCGGAATAGGTCACAACTTCATCTTCTGGACGCAAAGACTTGGTCTCTTCGACTTGAACTGGTTCTTCTGCCTTCTTGGACTTTGAAACTGGCTTTTTGCGCGAAGCTGTTTTTTTAGGAAGTTTGACTACCAAGAATATTGCAAAATTTATCTGATATATAAATAAACGTTTGCCCCCGTTTTTAGAGAAACTGTAATGGGGATA
>QCWB01000107.1 GCA_013114715.1 Nitrososphaera sp. | reverse complement strand
TCTTTGACAAGTGCTGCTTCAATCTCCCTTTCCAGGGACTCTCGCGCGGCCGGCAGATTCTTGACGAACAGCTGCTCCAAAAGGAGATTTGAAATAATTGTCGGCGAAAACCGGTGATTATCTTTTTTATTCAGTAAAATTAAACTGATGCCGTATTGCTGGGGAATAAGATCTGCCAAATCATATTGATCCGCCCATTTAGTAGAAAGTATGCCCTGTACGGTTTCTTTAAGTTTATCCTTCATGGGATCAGATTATAGCGAGCTTTGAACTTTGATGCATCAAAATATTATGTAATTTTTGGGAAGCGAGTCACTTTCTTTTAATGCGACAGGGACAATTTCTTCCTCATTGGCATCGTTTGATAGGAAGCAATAAAGCAAATTGTTCTGAAAGGTTTAGACAATAAGAGTTAACAGGATTTACTTTTTAGAAAATGACTTAAATAACGGGAAATTTTTAAGCCTTTGAGGCAAGTTTAAATTCAAGAGAAACGCGCATTTTATCCTTCACCAAAACACGAGAGGTTCTCATAAGAAGAGTGGAATCTTTTTGAAAAACCTCATAATCTCCCCTGACACGGACGTCCGGACATATGATGGACAAATAACCTTTTCTCGCCGAAAAGGTGGCTGAGCCCTCTCTTTCCGGCATTTTATAAGAAAGCTGGCCATTGGGGCTGAAATTGAGTTCTACAGGGACGTCTCTCAGAGAATTCTCAGAGGTTTTCCACGACTTCGATGCTTTGTCAAAATACTCTATCAATTTGTTATATTGCCCAGTCCAAACGCCCGCGTAATTTTTCTCGGGTGTAGGAAGTTGAATAAGATTTTCATTCATACCGATCGGCGCAGACATAGGAAAAACATTTTCTTGCTCAACCGGAGCAGGAGAAATCGGCTGCTGAGAGGAAGCTGACTCCTGAGATGCTGCACCTCCAGCTTGAACCCCTTGTGAAGAAGGCAATGACATACCCTTCGGCAGAACAACTGCCATATAAGCTCCTTCCGGCTTTTTGGAAACAGGCCCGTCAGATGCGCCGGGAGGAGAAACCTCTGCCGCGGATGTTGAACTAGTTTGACCTAAATCGGGAATTATTACATTAAAACGTTCCGGATGATAATAAGGCGAAGAATTAGGATCTTTCTGCAGCTGTTCCAGCAATTGCGCTTCGGTAGGATTGAAGAAAGGAACAAAGTACTTGAACCACTGCTCCAGATTCTTCTCCTTCATTTGCTTTTCAAGAGGCTCCACCTTGTTCCGTTCAGCATCAGTCGCAAGAACGGAACCAGCAAATCCGAAAGAAAAAACAATAAGAAGTACCAGAGTATTACGTAGAAGTAGCGGATAAGCTTTCATCAGTGACCTCAGAAGCTGTTGGTTTCGATGTAGCAGCGGCCAACTGCGGCACCAGTGAGTTCAGAATCTGTCTATGCTCGGGAATATCTAACACCGCACTGTACTTGGCAAATCCGGGCTGCTCTATCATGTCTTTCATCAGTATACCAAAATTGACTCCATCTGCAGCCGATAACCACTTCGTCCATAATGTCTGATTGGCAATTTTCGAGCCCTTTTCCCCTATCATTTGCTTCATGATGCTACGGTCCTTCTCCGGCATCGCCTGTATCAGGTTCACAGCCTCTGCCGCTTGTGAGACGGCCTCCAGCATCTGTATCATTCCCACTTCTGCTTGAGCCGCCTTTAGTAGTTCATCCAATTTGGCGGCTGTTGACTGTATTTGACTGTATGAAACTTCCAGCTCCGCCACTTCCTTTGCCAGAGCTTCCGCATTGGCCTTGTCTTCGGCCTTAACGGCCGCCTTCTGCGCCTGCTGCGCAATTTCTTTCAAGATGTTCAGAGCACTCGCGTTTTTCTGCACGCTTTCAGTATTTAATGAGCTGATCGGTATGTTCTTCAGCATGCTGTATTTCATCATGTATCCATTGAGTGCTTTTAGCGTTTCATCATTGACCGCCGGGATAAATTTCGGTGCAATGCCGGTCTCGGTAGCCTGAGCCAAATGTATCGTTTCTCCTATGGTAAGACCCTGCTGGGTCAATGCATTTCTTAAGGCAGTAATTTCTTCATCCAAAGCCTTTTGCTTTTCTTGTATGTCAGCCATGGCCTTTTGCTGATCTTCCTGCGATTTGCCTCTGGCCATCATCATTTGCATCATCGCTTGCTGTTTTTCCTGTTCCTTGCCCTGTATCTGTTTGGATGCTTCCACCGAGGCCATGTATTTCTTCACAGTGCCTGAAGCTATGCCTTCTGCCTTCGCCACAAGTTTAATCCCTTCAGCTTCAGAGCCTGTCTTAATAAGCGTTCTTCCAAGTAAGAGTCTGGAGGCTTTGTCCCCAAATTCTTTGGCTCCCGCTTTCGCAGCATCTAAGGCTGGCGTGTTCTGCCCCACTTCTAGGGCTGTCTTGACGACGCTGTCCAAAGCTTCACGATCGAGTGAGTCAACTTTGTAACTGGCTTCGTAATGCGCCAATGCCTGTTCTTTCAACGCTTTGGCTTCTTTAGCTTCTGCTGAGGCCGCTTGTTTGATCAATATGTCACCCATCAGCCGATTGGCCGTAGATTCTTTCGGATCTATTCTTAAAGCTGACGCTGCTATGACTTTCGCTTTGGCTATTTCTTCAGCCGTTGATTGTGTGCCGTTTAATACACTTTCGGCATCCTGCGCCATCGCCAGCGCCGGGTTGGGCGATTCTTGATAAGCCTTAAGCTCGTCGTCTGTTAAGGACGCCTTGATGCTCTCCAGCACTTTGCCCGCAGCTTCCGGTGTCCATAATTCATAGGGCAGTTTGATGGCCTGATGGATTGCATCTCTCATCTTCGTTTCTAGTTCATTGTCTTTCTTCGCCTGTTCTTCAGCCTTTTCTGCCTTTGTCTTCGGCACCATCCAGCCTAGGTATTTCTTGCCTTTCATCCACGCTATGGCGCCTCTGGCCAGAAGTTTAACTTTGCCCGGCTGGCCTTCTTTCTTCTCTTCCATAATCGTGATTTGGGCCGGGTTATTGGCCAGCTCTTTTACTAATTCAGTCCTGTTTGCAGTCCGTGTGATGAATTGGCCTTCTTTATAATAGCCGCGTCTTATGTCTTCATTTCCAAGCTTGATTTCCTGTGTGCTCGTTGAGCCCAAGAATTCAGCTTGCGCGTTTTCTCCCAGAACGATGGTGTTGGCTGCAATGTCTTTGGCTCTTGAGCCCTTGGCCATGTCTATGATTTCACCCGCTACATTTTCCAGCACAGCTTCGCTTTGTATTAAGACATTTTTCGCAGTCACATTTCTGATGATGTTCTTGGAGCCGCTAACCATTCCGCTTTCTATTCTACTATTGACCAGTATGTTGCCGGAGCCCTGTATCCAGACTTCCTTCGCAATCTGATTTCTTCCGATCAATACATTGACTCCCTTGTCAGTAAAGCTGTATTTGACGTCCAGGCCCGCTTTCTTAGCCGCGGCTGTTTCTTTATTCAGTGTCTTCACGTCAAGATTGGCTTCGTCCATTACATGAATTTCCTCAGACTGTTTACCATCCACTATATTCGTATTCTTCGCGATGATGATGGTCCTGCCATCAATTTCTGTGTAATTTTGGCCGCTCATGATGGCCTTTAAGAGCGCTTCTCTGGATGTGTCATTTG
Organism: Nitrososphaera sp.; assembly: GCA_013114715.1. Taxonomy (GTDB): domain Archaea; phylum Thermoproteota; class Nitrososphaeria; order Nitrososphaerales; family Nitrososphaeraceae; genus Nitrososphaera. The sequence goes on along the minus strand of QCWB01000107.1, from coordinate 1,654 downwards.
CCAAGTCTTTGGCCGCTCCTGCGCCTAAGTTCATCACAATATTTTGCGACTTGCCGCCTATGGTCATTTCTATAGTCTTCTGCGTTCTGGCCGTGTCACTGGCTGTTTGAGCGTATGTCTGCAGGTCCTCTAAAGCTTTCACTTCAGCTTCGGGTCTGGCCGCCTCAGCCGCCTTTTCTTCCGCCGTTAATTCACCCAGGTCTATGGTGATCTCTTTGGCTTCAGATTCTTTGGCGCCCATCAGTTCCTGCGTCTTTCTTACTTCCACAACAGCACCCTGACCAGATCTCACATTCTGACTTTCTTCTATCAGTTTAGCCGTGGTTTCTTTGGCCATGCCCTTATAAACTTCCGCCAGCTCAGGCGCTCTTCCAGCTTTTTCAAGGGCCCAGTCATAAATGCTCTTCACACCCTGTATGGCTTTACTGGCCAATTGCCTGATTCTGCTGTCTACAACCACCGCCCCTGTTTCTTTCGCGTAAGCCCGGACTCTTGCTTCTTCATACTGCGCATTCCATCTTTCCAAGGCTTTGGCTCTGGCTTCTTCACTGACTGCGCCCTGTTTTTCAGCCGGCTTGTTCTTCTCTACAATGGCCTTGATAATGCTGTTTTTCAATTCAGCAATGGTCTTTTCCGAAAGTTTTTCAAGCTCGGTCTTGTATGTATCCGGATTTCTTTCCAGTTTCTGAGCATCATCCACGAAGTTCATCTTCACTTCGCTGACGGCTTCATCAAAGGCCTTCTTTGTCATTTCAAGCTGGCCTGAACGCGCCATTTCTTCTATTCTGGCCTTCAATGCCGGGAGCCTGGCTTGATTTAAGCCTTTGATTTCTTTAACTCCAAATACCGCTTGAACCAAAGCTGTGACCTCAGCAACGTTTTGGCTCTTGAATATGGATTCAATCACATCCTGCGTGATGTTCTTGGCGCTATTAGCGTTTTCCGGATTTTCCAGTTCGCTTGTGATGTCACTAATATTGCGCCACTGACTAAACCAGGGATTGGCCAGTTTGTCTTTGCGGACACGCTGTTTCATGTCGTTAATGTCCAGATTATACTGGGCATTGTTTTCACCCGTGACCAGCATTTGTCTGAGTTTGGCGGAGAGTTCTTCCACTTTCCTGGCATCACCCTTGGCCTTGGCCGCAAGCCACGCCTCGCGTGTTTTAAGGAATTCCGCAAATGCTTTCTCTCTGGCCCTAACTTCTTTCTGGGTAGAGCCGTAGTCCTGATTGGCCTGGCGCAAGCCTTCCTGCGCTATGCTCAATACATCGCGGCTATAGCCCTTCGGATCTTTGGCGTCATAAGCTTTACCGGTTTCTTGAGCTCTTTCGCGGCGTGTCTTAATGTCGCTCTTCGTCAGGCTAAAGAAGGATTCTGATGTTCCAGCATTGTCCTGGCGTCCCACACGGCCGTTGATCTGGCCGTCTACACGATCACTCTTGTTGACCTCACGCATCATTTGATAGCCGTAGACCCATCTCATATAGGTGCGGGCTTGGGCTTTCGCCAGCTGCTCTGACTTCACCGCATCTTGAGCCAAGGAGCTTCTTATGCCTTCAAAGTGGGCTTCAATAGCGCGTATTCTTTCGGCCTTCAGGAGTTTTTCAGCCATGGCCCAGTCTACTTTTTGGCCCGTCACCCTGGAGAGTTC
>QCWB01000005.1 GCA_013114715.1 Nitrososphaera sp. | reverse complement strand
GTAATGTTTATAGGATAATCCTCTCTTTTGTTGATTAGCCGGCCGGTTGGATGAAAAATAATGTCTACGCTTGGGTTTTTTGCCGCTATGACAAGTCGTTCTGTTTGCGCCTCGATTGGCAGGCCAAAGTTGGAATGTATAGCTGCGCCAACGATGTCCAATTTATCAAGGACATTGTTTGCAATGTCCAGCGTCCCGTCCTTCATGATGTTTACTTCGGCAGAAGCCAGCACGCAAACGCCATCCAGCCTGTCGTTGAGCTCGCGTATCTTTTCGGCTTGAGAAAGCAACTCTTTTTCGTCAAGGCCACCGGCCATCGCAAGGCTTTTCGTGTGGTCTGTCATAGCTATGTAATCAAGACCAAACTGTTTTGCGGCCTTGGCCATCTCCTCTATGGTCGCTGTTCCGTCGCTGTTGTTGCTGTGAACCTGCAAGTCGCCTTTCAGGCTATTGTATTCTATCAATTCGGGCAGCTCTCCTTTTGCCGCTGACTCTATCTCGCCAGAATCCTCGCGAATCTCCGGCGGGATCCATTGCAGGCCAAGCGAAGAATATACTTCCTGCTCTGTTGCGCCGGCAATTTTATCGCCGTTTGCAAATACGCCCCATTCGTTTAGCCGCAAGCCCCTGGCTATTGCTATTCTGCGAAGCTTCACGTTATGCTCCTTGCTTCCAGTAAAATATTGCATGGCAGAGCCCCAGCTTTCCTCGGGCACCACTAACAAGTCGGCGTCTATCCCGTCTTTCAGGCTTACAAACGCCTTGCTTGGGCCTTTGGCCTTGACCTGCTCAACTTCCGGCATGGATGTAAAGAAATCTGCGACCTGCTGCGGGCTAGACGACACAACCAGAAAGTCAATGTCGCCGATGGTCTCCTTCATTCTGCGCGTGGAGCCTGCAACGCAGACGTCCTTTACTCCGTGCACCGCACGAAGGCCTGCTTCTATCTGCTTTATCAGCGGCCAGACCTCGCCTAGGATTCGCCGGCTGCCGGCCTTTTTGGCAAAGGCAATCCGCTTCAAAATGTCCTGTTCTTTTTTTGCAGATATTCCAGACACTGTCTGCAGCCGGCCTTCCTTGGCTGCGGATTCTAGCTCAGCCAGATTGGTTATGCGCAGCTTTTGGTAAAGCAGCTTGATTGTTTTTGGGCCAATACCTTCTATAGTTCTCATCTGGTTGATATCGACGGGTATCTTTTGCCTGATCTCTTCTAGCTGGTGTATCTTTCCTGTCTTGAGATACTCCTCAATCTTGCCTGCGATGGCCTTGCCGATTGCCGGGATCTGCAATAACGCGTCAAGCCCGCCTGCATTGTACATCTTGGCGATGTCTGTATCAAGCCCGTCGATGCTGTCTGCTGCCCTGTAATACGCCCGGGCCTTGAACTGCGCATTTGCCTCGTCTTCAATTTCAGTGAGAAACCCGATATCCCGGAGCAGCCTGGCTATCTCTGCATTCAAACAGCAATACTCAGCTGAATGGGTTCTTAACATTTATCAGTTGGTTGTTTGTTACAACAGTCGCTGTTACTGAACGGTGATGATGACTGCTTTCTAGCACTGAGCCGTTCCATTATACTAAAAAACATGGGAAATGGAACTTGGTGGAAATGCCGTTTTGCCCACTTCCCATGTTCGAGGTTCCTTCATCATCACCGTAACAACAAATGATTTTACTGTTGATAAAATACGATTCTGATTAGTTACATCTGCTTATGATTGGACAAAAGCGCAGCTGATTAAACCCGGCTGGCGTGATATTTTGATTCGCTTTTGATAACTTTGATGCGAAACTGATGCGTACGCCTTTTCGATGAATAGTACTGAGCCTGTTTGAGCATCTTTAATCTTTGCCCGAAGCGTCTGTATGGTATGGATATGATCGAAGCAATCCTTTGGGTTGGAGTCGGATTTGGCGTGACCTATGCCGGGTTAGAAATAGCCTGGAGAACAAGCAAGCGCAACATGCCTGCCCTTGCAAAGTAAGCATAAAGCGACTAGTCAGTGGCTGATAACGCTTCCATTATCTGGGCCTCTATAACCTCGTTATCAAGCTTTGACTGGATGTATTTTGCAATATCTGTTGTAGTCACTATGCCTACAATGCTGTTATAGTCGTCTTCCACGGCAAGATGCCTTACGCGGTATTTCACCATCAACTCTGCGGCCCTTTCCACGGAAGAGTTCGCGTTTACTGACCTGACTGGCGTTGACATGATATCGGCTGCAGATACCTTGCTTGCCACCGCGTCAGCGGCACAGACGTTTCTAACCAGGTCGCGTTCAGTAAGTATGCCTATTATCTTGTCGCCGTCCTTGAGCACGACAGAGCTGACGCCCTTTTTGGCCATCAGCTTGGATAATTTCAGAGCAGTGCTCTCTGAATCTATCGACACTATCTTCTTGTTCATGATATCTTCTACTGTCGTTGACTTTTTGGACCGGCTCATCCTCTTACTCATCAGCTTATCTGGCAAAATATAACTATATTATTGCATGGGTTGCAGGCAACACATTTTTTATAGCAATCGTGTTTTCCTAGTATCCATGCTTAGGCCAGACTGGGACACGTATTTCATGCTGCAGGCAGAGATAGCAAAACTACGCTCAAACTGCCTTACGCGCCACATAGGCGCTGTCATTGTCAAGGACAACAGGCAGATAGCCACCGGATACAACGGCACGCCGCCGGGGATCAGGAACTGTTTTGAGGGTGGCTGCCCGCGCTGCGCCGCCAGAGTGAGAGGCGAGATAAAATCCGGCGACAGCTTGGACAGGTGTATGTGCACCCATGCCGAGGCCAACGCAATAATGCAGTGCGCGATGTTTGGCAACGCTGGCAGCACGAAAGGCGCGACTCTCTACTCCAGCTTTGCTCCGTGCATAGAATGCAGCAAGATGGCCATCAGCGTCGGGATAAGCCGAATAGTAGTCATCGCAGATTACCCGGAGGACGGCACGTCTCTGCTAAAAGAAGCAGGAGTCAAACTTGACAAGATAGACCCAGCCAAGCTGCAGCCCTGGCTTTCAATAATCACGCAGGATCCAGAGACTTCTGCAAGAGCCGTGAGCAAGTAGCGCAAATGGACGTAAACATAACCCAGTTCAACGTGCAGCTGTATTTCCGGCAGCCTGTCCTGGACAGTGAAGTCTTGAAAGACGCCTTTGGCGCTCCGGAAGGCTTTGCCCCAAGCAAAATAGCTGAAGACTATGGGAACCACCCCATGCAAGGTACCGTGTCGTTTTACCGGGAAGGCTTTCGAATCATGCCGGTCCAGTCAAACGTGCTGCCATTCCGGATACTGCAGGTAATGAGCTACCCCAACGCCCTGAAAAACCCGGACCAAGAAACGCTTTACTGCCTGCAGCACGTCTTTTCAAAACTGGGGCAGGCGCGCATAGACGTGGAAAAAGACGTCTATGCCGTGCGCGTGGTTTTCCACTCCATAGTGACTGGCAATGTACAGCGCATGCTCTCAAGACTGTCTGCCATAGACGCAATACCTACTTTGTCTGGCAAGTATGTTGCGCACAAAAACCCGATGGACGCGCTGCAGCTGGTCAGCAAGACCGGAGACGAGCTTTCCCAGCCTTCTTGGAGCGACATTCGAATAAGCCAGTTCAACTCCAATTCGTACGTTGTGACAATCTTTAATGAAACAGATTCAACAGACAAGTCACTGAACTTTATAAAAAACGTCAAGCAGTTTGTTGCAACCCTCATGCAGGAGATGGAAGCAGCTTTACAATCAAGATAAGGCCGGCAAGAAAATCAGACAAGCAAGAGATCCTCCGGTTTTGCTCCGGCACGTTTAGCTGGGGAGACTATATCGACAGAGTCTGGGACATGTGGATAAAAGACAAAAATGGCCTTTTGCTGGTGGCCCAGTCCGGCAGGAAAAAGATTGCCGTCTCACACCTCTCTGTCTGCCCGGCTGGGGATTCTGCCTGGTTTGAAGGCGTCAGAGTGCATCCTGATTATCGCAGGTCCAAAATCGCAACGGCCCTGCTTGGTAGCATGATAGAATATGCCACCGGGGCTGGAGCAAGGCAGGCTTCTGCAATCGTTTCTGCAGAAAACATTGCATCGCAGCAGATGATGCAAAAGGCCGGCTTTGAAGCAATATCAAGATGGTCTTACTACAGCACGAACCACAGATTCCGGAAAAGAAAAACAGCCGCAAGGCCTGCAGGCAAAGACGACCTGGACGCGGTCTGGATGTACCTGCAGCAGTCAACAACGTACAAGAAATCTGCCGGCAGATACGTAAAGGCGTGGCACTGGTACCGGATTGACAGAAAAACAGTGCGGTCTCTAATCAAAGACCGGCGCGTTATAGTTACCGGCCAGCCAGTCAAGGGAGTAATGATTCTCAATCCTGATGGCTACTGGGACAGAAAAGACGTGCTGCAAATAGTCTACCTTGATTCACACGCGCAAGATCTGTTTTCGTATGCCGTAAACCAGTACATGGAAGGCAAGTTTGACCGGCTGCACCTTATCTGCCAGCGGGACGTTTCTATAAAAATAAACGCGATAGAAGAGTCTGAAGAGTTTATCCTGTACAACAAGATATTAACGCCCTAGATAATTACAGCTTGTTGGATTTTCAGTTCATTGAAATTGATAAACTGCATGTCAGGTACGTCGATACCAAAGATGGTAAAAATTCCGTGTTGCTGTTGCACGGGCTTGGCGGCTCTGTAGAAAGCTGGACAAACAACATAGCCGAGCTGGCAAAGCAGCTGCGCACAATAGCCATAGACCTTCCCGGCTTTGGCTACAGCGACAAGCCAAAGATGGACTATACTATAAAGTTCTACTGGCAGTTTGTCAGCAAGCTAATAGAAGAGCTGAAAATCAGGCCTGCAGTAGTAGGCTCGTCTCTAGGCGGCCACATTGCCATAGAGCTGGCCATCAACCGGCCAGACCTTGTATCAAAGCTTGTGCTCATAAGCCCGCCGGGGGCGTTGCCAAGAACCTTCAAGGGGACGCCAGCTTTGAAAAAATACGTAAAGGTGTTGCAGGCCGGCTCAACTGAGCAGGTCAAAAAGGCACTTGCCGCTGTGGACAACAAGCCGGTTGACAATGTGTATGCTGATGCGGTCTACCAGAAACTTGCCATGCCCGGAGCCAAGGAAGCTTTTATCTCTGCTATGAAAGGCAGCGCCAAGTCCCGCCGGCTAAACAGCCTGCTTGGCAGGATAGCTGCCCCCACGCTCGTATTCTGGGGAAAAGAGGACATCATGATCCCAGTCAAATTCGTCGAGCCGTTTGCTGCGATGAAAAACAGCCGCGTAGTTCTGCTTGAAAACTGCGGCCACCGAGCCCATGCAGAAAAGCCGGCACTGTTTAACCGCATACTTGCAGATTTTGTACAGGAAGGTTAGCGGAGTCCCCGCTCAAACCTGTCCAGACGCTGCATTATCTCCAGGTTTCTGGACTTTATCTTGTCTAGGTCTGCGCGCATCTCTGCAAGCTCCTTAGGCTTTGTTGCAGCGTCTTTGATAAGATTGATGCACTCTTCGGCAATCCGTCTTACCCTGTGGTCCAAATCGCGTTCTGCAGCCCGGGTCAGGTCCGCAATGGCAGCGGTGTACTCTGCATCGGCAAGGGCCCTGCAGGCGTTTATCCTGACTCTGAACCAGTTGTCGGTCAGCAGCGCCTTTAGCTGGTCAGCGGCCGTCTTTTCCGCGATAAACTTGCCAAGCGCGAAAGTCGCAGCTTCGCGTACCCTGTGATGGTTGCCGTACCGGCTTTTTTCTACCAGAAATGCCGCAATATCTTTGTCTTCGGAAAATTCCTTTAGGCCGGCAATGGCTCCCTGCGCCACGATATTCTGAAAAGACGTTGTTTCTGCTGCCTTTCTGAGAAGCGGCACGGCGTCTTTGCTTTTGGTCCTGCCTATAGCCGTGGCAGCTTCTGACTCTACAAAATAGCTCTCCTCCGCAAGATGCGGTTTTAGAATATCTACGGTCTCTTCTCGCTTGAACTCTCCAATGGCCTTTACCACCGCGCGCCTTGCCTTTGGATGCTTGATTGCCAGGCATTTTTTTAGAGCCTCGTAGGCGTAGTCAGTCCTGATGCTGCCAAGAGTCTTTGCCGATTCTGCTGCAACAGCCCAGAACCTGTCTGATAGTGCCTGCTCCTGTAGGGCGTCGATGACTGAAAACGAAGAGCTGTCCTTCAATGCGCGGGCAGCCTCTATCCGCTCAATCGCCGTCGAGCCGTTTTGCAGCTGCCTTATCAGCATCTCCTTTGGCGCCCTGATAGATACTGTCTTTAGTATCTTGAATTCCGGGTCTATCGAGAACCAGTCTACTTCTTCTGCCGGGATCTGAAATGCGCATTCCTTTTCTCTGATGTCCAGAGTATGCAGCTGCACTTTGCCCGCAAAGACTAGCTTTATTTCAAGCGGAAATTCAAACGGCTCGCCGGCCTGCTTTTGCTCCACTTTTATCTTGGCAACCTTGTCTATTGAAAACTCTACCTGCAGGTCCGGATGCCCAGACCTGTAGATCCACTGGTCAAAGAACTGCTGCAGGCTGCTGCCTGTCTCAAGCTCGAAAACCCTGCGCAGGTCGTCTGTTTCTGCCGTGCTGTTTGCAAAGCGCTGCAGGTAGGTCTTGACGGCGCGCCGAAAAAGTCTGTCTCCGACATGGTGCCTGAGCATGTGCAATACGCAGCCTGCCTTTTCGTAGGTGTGCCTGTCAAACAGGTCGTCTGGGTGCTTGTATACCTTGGTGACGATTGGCCTGATGTACCTGCCGGCTGCCTCTTCTAGGTAGTCGTCTGCAGTCTGCATGACGTAGTAATAGAACTCGTCTGCTCCCCTGCTTGCCTCCCAGTACAACGATTCGCAGTAAGTGGCAAAGCCTTCGTTTAGCCAAAGGTGTTGCCAGTCTCTGCAGGTGACCAGATCTCCAAACCACTGGTGAGCTAATTCGTGCGATACTAGATAATCGCTGGTAAAATCCAGATGCGCCTTGCTGTCGTGCAGCGTGTCAAGAGTCAGAGTAGTGCAGCTTGCGTTTTCCATGCCGCCGTAAACAAAATCCTGCACGGTGACCTGCGAATACTTGTCGTACGGATATCTTACTCCAAAATAATCTTCAAAGAACCTGACCATCTCTGCCGTCTTTCCAAACGATCTGGCTGCATCGTCCTTTCTGTCCTCCGGCACATAGTAAAATAGGTTGCCCTCGTTTATCTCGGCAAACCTGCCGATAACAACAGAAGTCAGATATGCAGGATGCGGGTTAGATTCAAGCCAGCGGTATTTCCACTTGTCTTTCTTTTCCGTCTCGACCAGCTGGCCGTTTGATATCGCGGTAAAGCCTGCCGGGACAATGACTGTAATCTCGCTTGAGAATTTGACCTGCGGATGGTCTAGGCACGGAAACCAGTGCTTGGCCTCCACTGTCTCGCCCTGAGTCCAGACTTCGACTCGCTTGTCCGGGTAATGCTTGTCTGGCCTGACAAAGTAAAGGCCCTTCCTTGGCCTAGCAGTATAAGAGATTGCTATCGTGGTACTTTCTTCTTCCTTCAACATGGCCGGGAGCTTTATCTGGAGCTTGTCGTCAATGCTCTTAAATTCAAGCTCTTTTTCTGAAAAGACCAACTTGATTTCAAGCTCTGCCGCGTCCAGCTCTATGGTTTTGGTGTCCCTTACCGCGGAGATCTCTAGCTCTTGCCGGCAGGCGATGCTTGATTGATCAAAATCCGGCTCTATCTCCAGCCGCATGTGGTTTATCGTATAGAAAATCGACGGAGCATAATTGGCCTTGCTGCCTGGCAGTTCGAATTTTTTCCCAGCTTGCATGGGCGCTGCTAACCAGGGTCTTGGGAATAAAGCTTCTGCTAAATGGCTTCTAAGGAGGCGGGGTTTTCAACAGACGATAGGTCCTGGCCGGCCACGCTCTCCCCGGCTACCTTGGCCCGGACAAGCCTGCGAACAAGCTTGCCGCTCCTTGTCCTCGGGAACTCTTGGACGAACCTGACTTCTTCGGGCCTTGCAAACCGGCCTATCAGATCCTCGATTTTCTTAATGATCTCTTGCTTTAGCGATTCGTCGCGCTGAAATCCGTTCTTTACAACCGCGCAGACTATTATGACTTCTCCTTTCAGCGAGTCTGGCTTGCCAACGGCCACCACTTCAGCTAGAGCCGGATGAGAAGAGACAGCAGCCTCTACCTCGGTTATGCCTATCCTGTGGCCGGATACCTTGATGACATCGTCTACTCTGCCCCGGATGTACCACAGGTCGTCTATTACGGAAACCATGTCTCCATGGTACCAGACGTCTTTGTATTTTGACCAGTAGGTATCGATAAACCTGTCAGGGTTGTTCAGTATGCCCCTGCTCATGGCCGGCCACGGCTTTTTTATGACCAGATATCCTTCATTGGCCGGCTTGCCGGATTCGTCAAAGACATCGGCATCAAAGCCAGGGATAGGGCAGCCAACGGTGGACGGCTGAAGCGGCATGACCGGCAGCGCGCTTACTATCGCGCCGCCTATCTCTGTGCCGCCAGACAGGTTGATTACCGGGCAATTTTTCCTGCCCACGTTCTCAAAATACCAGTTCCAGGCCTCCGCGTTTATCGGCTCGCCTGTAGTAGTCAGCATGCGAAGCGAAGACAAATCGTGTTTCAGAGTCTGCGTGTTGTTCTTCATAAACAACCGGATTGCAGTCGGCGCGGCGCCAAAAATGCTGACTCTGTGTTTTTCTATCAGCCGACACCAGGAGTCTGGCTCCGGGTAGTCAAGCGTGTCGCTGTAGACAAGAGACGTGCCTCCCATCATGGTGCTTCCGTAGACAACCCAGACCTGGCCAGTTATCCAGCCGATATCCGCGTACCAGAACAGTACGTCGTCTGGCTTCATGTCAATCATGTAGGCTGCCTGTTGCGCCGCCACGGCCATAAAGCCGCCATGGACCTGCAGCGTCCCCTTTGGCTGGCCAGTCGTGCCAGACGTGTAAAGCACGAAAAGAGGGTCTTCAGAATCCAAAGGCTCTGTTCTGGCCGGCCTGCTGTTTTTGACAAAATCCGAATAGCTCTGTATTTTCTGGCCTTCTTGGCCGCCGACCGTGACTATTTTTGAGACGCCAGAGCCTTCAACAGCCTTTGTCCACTGCGATTTTAAGTCGATTTCCTTGCCGCGTCGTTTCGTGCTGTCAGCCGTGATGAGCAACTTGGCAGAGGAGTCAACCAGCCGGGAATGCAACGCCGACCCGCTAAAGCCGGAAAAGACCGTTGCATGAACCGCCCCTATCTTGGAGCACGCCAGGCTTGCGAAAAAGGCCTCTGGAATCATTGGCAGATATATGCCTACAACGTCGCCCCTGCCTATGCCTGCATCTGCCAGCGCCCCGGCAAGCCTGCTAACCTCGGCATCAAGCTGGCCGTACGTTATTTTCCTTGACTGCTCGCCTTCAAAGACATAGGCAATTTTTTCAGGCTGCCTTTTTGCATGCCTGTCAATAGCGTTAGAAATAATGTTGCACTTGCCGTTTAAAAACCACTTTGTCCACGGCAAGCCAGCCGACGAGTCGTAGACCTCGTCGTATTTCCTGAACCACTCTAAATCAAGATCGTCGTTAACAGCGTCCCAGTACCATTCAATGTTGCTGTTTGCTTTCTGGACCAGCTGCCGATAATCGCGGATGTCGTGTTTGGCCATAAACCGCGCAATGTTGCTTTCAGCTAGGTGCTTGGCTGAAGGCAAATAAGCAAACCTGTCCTCTGGCAACCTTAATGAAACACGCAGCACGTCTAATGTGCTTAACTAACAGGCAGTGTTGACGGCTCAAGCTGACTGGATACTGGCCGAAACAATAAATCCTGATTGCCCGACACTATCTGCATTGGTCGTCGAAGAGGTTCGGTACGATTTTGCAGAATATCCAAAATACGCGGACGACTTTGTGCGCGACCTGCTAAAACTGATGATAATATCAAAACTGAATTCTACGGCCAGAAACACGACTAAGGACTATTTTCTGAAGCTGGTCTCGCAGGTTGAAGGCTGCGAGGCCAATCTGGTCAAGTACGGCCAGCCACTCCTATACGTAAAGTATCGCGGAGTAGAGTTTACCGACCAGAAGGTTGCCTCGCAGTTTGCGCGCACCGGCCAGGTCATAGACGTGACGATGGAATCTATTTTCGGTGAGTTTGTAAAGACCTTTGACAAGCTGGCCTCGATGTCGCAGAGCAAGGTAAGCTGGGGCATAGCAGACAAGCCTGACAGGATGTTTGCTCTTCTGGACCTGTTTGTGGACGCGGTAAACAAGCTGACTACTCTAGACAAGTCAAGCCCAAACAGCCTGGAGGGAAAAAAGTTTGGAATCAGAAACGCAAGCATCATCAGAAAATCAATGCATGTTGAATTTCTTATAGACGGCCAGCTTAACATTGCAGAACTGAACCCGTGGAAAAAGAAGATAAATTCCGCAAACCTGCTGTTTGGAAATTCTGAAGCGGCTAAGGCTATTGTTGCTTTGATGAAGCAGTAAAATTGTGCACCAGGACACACGAAAAGTGTGTCTCAGTCGAGGTGCATTTCCTCATCTCGCTGAATGGGCGATCGGCGCAGGTTAGTGTCATCACTGCTCAGACTTGGTATTGTTGCGAATTAAAAGGGTTGCCCTGTTTCCTCGACTCTTTTGCCCTTCTCAGTCGGGATTATCTTCATCCTGCCGCCTGCAAACTCCTTTCTGAACTGCCGGCCGGCAAAATACCTGTCAAGGAAGATTGCCAGCGCCGCTATCTCTGAATGCGGCTGGTTTCCAACAGCGATGTTATAGTCCGCCAGCTCGTAGGCTTCCCTTGGAACTTTTTCCGCGCCAATAATGACAAGAAGCTTGCTTTCTTTTTTTATCTGCGCTGCAGCGTCGCTGATGTTTATCCCGTACATCGTCAGGTGGGCAACCTTGCCGCCTGATTTTTTCCAAGCCCTCACTACTGATTTCCAGTCGTCGATGACTTCGACTCTGAAATCCGGGCCGCCCCACCTCTTTGACACGGAGTCGACTGTCTCCTTGACTGACTGGTCTACGCCAGTCATGTAGATCATGTCAGCTCCAAACGCCCGAGATACCAGCGCCGCGTGAGTAGTCACGCGGTCATCGCGCACAAGCCTATGCCCTATCCGCAGGACTGACACTTTTTTCATTTTCAACACCTTCTTCAAAGAACATGCCTTTTGCCAGGTTCTTTAGCTCATTTACGTTGTATCCTGTCTTGGCGGAAACAGGGATCACACGCCTTGAGCTGATTATTCCAAGCTGTCCGGCTTTGTCAAACGCGTCCTCGACGGTAGTCATGTCAACTTTGTTCAGGACATAGATTATCCTGGTTTCCGGGACCTCAAACTCCCGGATAACGTCAAGCGAGCTGTAAAGTTTCAACCTGACGTCTTCTATCGGCTCGCTGATGTCAAGCACAAGAAGCACGATGTTGGCGTAGGCAAGCTCTTCAAGTGTGGACTTGAACGCGTCAATCATGTACGCGGGAAGCTTGCTGATAAAGCCAACAGTATCTAAGAGCAGGACCTTTTGCCCGCCAACGTCTATGGCGCGCGTGTACGTCGACAGCGTGGTAAATAGACCTGCGCCGGCAGTCTTTGTCTCGCCGGTCAGCAGGTTGAAAAGCGTGGTCTTGCCGGCAGACGTGTAGCCGGCCAGCGAAATTGAGGGCAGGCCAGCCTTTGCGCGCTGGCTTCGGTAAAGCTGCCTTTTTGTGCCTTCTTTTTCCAGCTTCTTTTTAAGATGGGCAATCCTGCGCTTGATGTCTAGCATGTAGACGTCGGCTTCGTACTTGCCAAGGCCATAGAATCCAGGCTGCTCACCAGCCTTTGCAAGCCGGACTTTCTCCTTGGACCGGGTCATCTCGTACCTGAGCTGGGCAAGCTTGATCTGGTTTCTTGATTCTGTAGTGCTGGCCCTGCGCTCAAATATCTCCAGTATCAATCGCTCTCTGTCGATTATCTCTATCTTGCAGATGCTTGCCAGGTTGTACATCTGGCTTGGCTTTAGGACCTCGTCAAAGACGATGACTTCTGGCTTTAGGGCCTGTATTAGGTCTCTGACCTCCTCTGCCTTGCCCCGGCCAATTCCGAACCTGGATTTTGTGATGTACCGCTGGGTCACGACCTGCTCTGTCCTGTAACCGGCAGCGTCTGCCAGGGCTATTGCTTCCTTGATGGCCTGCTCTGCAGGGTATGTTATCAAAATGGCCTTTCTGGTCGAAGCCAAATCATTCACTTTTCTTGGCGTCGTCAGCAGCTATGTACAGCTTTATTCCCAAATGTCGTTCAAGCTTTCTTGCAAAAATCTCGTCTGGCTTTAGCACACCGGTCTCAAACCGCCTGAGAAGCGCTGCTTTTTCGTTCATCTGCATCCCAAGCTGCTCATGGGACAGACCTTTTTTCATCCTGGCTTCTCTTATCAGACGCGGAAATTCCGGGTCAAGCATGGTCTCGTCTCTCATGGCTATTTTTTTTGCTGGAGCCGGAGCCTTTTTCCTGGCAGACAATGGCGCCGGATTGTATGGCTTGCCATGCTTTGCGCATCCAAGGCAGACACTAAATACAGTTCCGTCGACTGTTATCATCTTTTTTTCTAAAACCGGCTTGCCGCAAAGCTCGCAGGATGGCATCTATAGACTGGCACCTGTTGAGGATTTAGCCTTTTCTCAGGGTCTGCTGGACAGTCATGTTCAGGACTATCTCTGCAATGTCGCTTGCGTACTCCGCAGCCCGGCGGATGTTTTCCGTGATCATCTTTATCCTGTAAATCTCGTTGATGTCGCGGGGCTTTACTATGGACATGAGGATGTCTTTTTCCATCTCGTCTATTTTACGCGATTTTTCTATCGCCCTGTCTGCAGCTTCGTAGTCGCGTTTGAACATGGAAAGGCAGGCGTCGTCAAGAACCTCCAGCGCAAAATCGCACATGTTTTCTATCTTTTCTCCTATCTCTTTGTTTATAGGCTGCTCGTGCATCTCGACGACGTCTTTGGCTATTAGTGTGGAATGGTCCGCCACGCGCTCGATGAATTTTGTGACAAGCCTGTAACCAAGGCAGATGCGCGGCTCTTCTAGGCCTATTTCCTTTAACAGGTGCTCGTTTTTTATCGCTATTTTGAGCTGCCTTACTATGTAAAAGCTGAACCTGTCTACTTCGTCATCGGCCTTGATGACCTCGCCGGCCAGCTCGGCGTTGTTCTCCCGAAGCGCAATGAGGACGTCGCGGTACATAGATTTGGCGATTAGAAGCATCCTCTTGAACGCGGCATCGACTGACAGGTCCAGCAAGTTGATCAGCACCTGGAGAGTGATGCCGCTTGCCGAGTCAGCGATTATCTCCGTTCCCATGAGAATCCTTCTTACAATGTCCTTGATGACTTCGCGCTGCTCTACCGACAGCCTGCCGTCTTTGGGAATTATTGTGATAACGTTGTAACCAAGGAAGTAAAGAGCTATCAGCTTTCTTGCAATAAAGTAGGGATTGTTATCCTTCGTGACTTCTATCGTGGCCTCTCTCTGCTCTTTTGTTGTCCTTTTTGAGGCCGGGGCTATCTGCAGGGTTGAATCTCCCTGTCTTAGAATCGTGACGTGATCTCCCTGCTTCAGGCCAAGGTCCTGAATCCATTTCTTTGGGAGCGATACAATGTATGACGAGCCACCCGTGTACTGCAATTTCCTTGTTTCTTCGCCGTGGCCGTTGCCATTATCAACGCTGACTTCCATTATTCCCTGTCTGCGTCTAATTCTATATATGTGTAATTGTTTGCTATATAGATGGATTGTTTATCTGTAGCAAAGCACTGTATTTATTGGGGCTGGCAAAACTAATCATGTTTGAATCCCTTGCCTGTTAATCCGCATGAGAAGGTCTGTCAGCACGTCGACGCGATATTCGGCAGCGGCGTTTCAAGCGTGTTTTCTGCAGACCTACAGTTCGAGTTTTCAAGAAGGACCGGCAGAATAAAGAATTTCAGCCTGGAAAACAGGCTGGTTGCAACCCTGCGGACCGACGGCGGGCTTGCCCTTACTATTTTTGGCGCGCAGCACCTTGCAGGCAGCAGGCAATTTCTGGAAAACTGCGTGATTCCAGTGCAGGAAGCCGTGCCCTTTGTAAGCGAAGGACGTTCCCTATTCTGCAGGCATGTTCACTGGTGCGGAAGCAACGTCGCGGCTGGCTCGGATGTTGCAGTACTGGACGAAAGCTGCAACGTTATCGCTGTGGGCGTCGCAGTGCTGGGATCTGGCATGATGCACCAATTCAAAAAAGGAGTCGCAGTCAAGGTGCGCGAAGGAATAAAAGGTAGAACTACCTAGACGGATTTATCATGATGCGCGGCAACCGCGAAATGAGGCGCATGCTCGACAAGATGGGCCTCGAGATGAAGGACATGGGCAATATCGAAGAAGTGATAATCAGGACCGATACCAAGGAGCTGTACCTAATCAAGCCGCAGGTAATAGAGATGAAGGGCAAGGACAGCACTATTTTCCAGGTGGTGGCCACCGATAT
This sequence comes from Nitrososphaera sp., assembly GCA_013114715.1. Classification (GTDB taxonomy): domain Archaea; phylum Thermoproteota; class Nitrososphaeria; order Nitrososphaerales; family Nitrososphaeraceae; genus Nitrososphaera. Next base: position 14,008 of record QCWB01000005.1, on the reverse strand, counting down.
CGAGGAAAAGCAACGCGAGGTGCCGACGTTCAAGGAAGAAGATATCATACTTGTCATGCAGCAGGCCGGTGTCTCTCGGGAAAAGGCCATCAATGCCCTTACAGAGTCCAAGGGAGACCTAGCCCAGGCAATCCTCACGCTAACAACGTGAGCTTGCCAACAAACAATACATGCTTTTAAATATCCCCGATTCTTCACTTCTACTGGCTTGGAACACGAGAAGACCAAGACAGTTTCCACTTCACACTCTGTAGTAGAGGGCATAGTAGGCTCACTTTCTGAACTTGAAAGCGATATTGACAGGATAAATTCTCAGGTTGACGAGATGAAGAAGCGCCTGATGGCCCAGTCAAACGACCAGATAGATCAATTAAAGCAGCAGATTATCATGATGGCAACCGAGGAAGCCAAAAAGATTGTTGACAGCGCCAAGGCCGAGGCTGAGGCAGAGTCAGCAACAATCCTGAAAGAAGCAGAGAAGAACCTGGCAGCCATCAAGAAGAACATCGAAGCGTCCTTTGACAAAGCAGTAGACAGCATCATAAAGACGGTACTAGAGACAGCCGAGACGCCAAAAGTCGAGGCAAAACCAGAAAAGAAAGAAAAGCCAGTTGCTGCTCCAAAGATAAAGAAATACTCGTCAGACGGCAAACCGCTAAACTAGCACAAAACTTAATAGAGATTTTCGTCAAAAGCTAGCTGCTGATGAAACGCCCCTGACAAAGGAGCTTTTAAAACACCGGGTAGCAGTGGCCACGCTGCGCGGCAGGCCGTATTACCAGATTATCAGCGCGCTCAAACAGATGGACATGAAATATTATTCAGTCTCTCCACAGGAAGCCGCAGCCTCCGACGCCAAAATCATAATAACCACGCATGACGAGGCCAGCCTGATAGCAAACAGGAAAGGCAGCGTGATTTTTGACACCGAACTTGAAAAGTATCCAGCAGTAGCCAAGGCCAAGATACTTAGGAGCATTGTAGGCGAGCAGGCCGACGACCAGATGGTAATCGGAATTGACCCTGGAAGTAGGATAGGAGTCTCTGTAATCTACATGCATGAAGAAATAGCCAGCACCGTCGAATCGTCTCCGGCTCAGACAGTAGAAAAGATCTCTGCGATACTTGCCGGCGTAAGCTCTAGAAAAAAAGTGGTCAGAATTGGCGATGGCAACATGATGATGGCCCAGCAGTTAGCCTGGCTTGTGAAAAAAAGGTTTAATGCAGTACAAGTCGAGATAGTAGACGAGCATGGCACGTCGCAGAATACCGAAGCAAACAGGCGCGGCATTCGCGACAGGTCGTCTGCAAGGACCATAGCCTTTCGAAGCGGGAAAAGCTTCCAGCTTTGACAAGGCTTTTATCCATGGGTTTCAGGATTTCAATTCAGAGGCGAAGTTAGCCCAGCCCGGTTAAGGTACGAGCTTCCCAAGCTCGGGATCGCGGGTTCAAATCCCGCACTTCGCACCATCACTAATTATGAAAACGGCACTTTTGTTATTACTAATAATGATACCAAAAGTTCTTGGCAAACGCGACGCATGATAGATTGAAGGTATACACAGATACTTCTGTTATTATCTCACTTGCTGATCCTTTTGACATATTCCATAACCAATCTACAGGATTTATCGATAATCTGGCCGAGAATAAAGTTGAATGTTGTGTTATCTTTGGAACTGGAGAAGATAACTGCGGAGCAAAGAGTTCTTCAAAGGAACGGAGGAACTCTATGAAGGTCTAAAGAAAATGGCCAAGGCAAGAGCGGACATCACTAGATAACTTGTACAAGCATACTCAAATCCCGCACTTCCTTTTCAAAGTGGCCGATGGCAAAAGCCCTATAGAGAATTATAAATAGCTATAATGACATATAATTAGTGTAAATGGACACTACTATACAGCTTGATAAGAAAGTAAGAGACAAATTAAAAGAACTCAAGCTGCATCCTAGAGAATCTTACAACAAGGTTGTCGAGAGGTTAATTGCAATAAGAACCGATGAGGGTGAACTAAGCGACGAAACAATAAGGGACATAGAGCAAAGTCTGGAGGATGTCAAGGCTGGTAGGACGTTGTCAATGAAGGAAGTCAAGCAAAAATTGAAGACAAAATGACGTTTGAAATAAGGTGGACAGAAACTTCATTTAGAAAGATCCAAAAACTTGAGCCTCATATTCAAGAAAGAATAATTGCAAGATTGGATGAAGCGGCGGCTGCCGACGATCTATTTGCCATAGCAAAAAGGCTGACCGGAGTGAATCTTTACTCCATAAGGGTAGGCGATTATCGGGTAATTGTAAGCATTGAGAAGAACAAGATGATCATTCTTGTAGTTGATCTTGGTCATTGAAGCAAGATCTACAAGAAACTATGAGATGTATGAATACACAATTCTAGCCTTAAAAGATATCATCTTTTAAATGGCGTCAAAAGTTAACCTGAGTGATAAATGAGCGTGGCAGTCGACTGGCCCGCAGTTTAACTGCCGATGGCTTTAGATCGAGCAGGATTCCTTTTTTATGGTCTATCCAATTCCTTTAGCCTGTTGTTGACATTATCAAGATTCTTTTCAAGATATTCCCTGTAGGCTATGAGAATCTTTTTTTGACTGGGTTTTGCAAAATCACCTATCCTGTCGAGCATGTATTCCGTTTCGCGTGAAATGCTGTTAAAGTTATCTTCCAGCGTTACTCTTTCCTCGCCTGCTACGGAGATAGAATGTATCCTGCCTTTAACTGAGTCTGCTGCCAGGCTTAACGAAGTACTGCCAGAGTCGTCTTTGCCTCCAGAATTTTTTCTTTTAGCCATAAAGTAAATAACAAATTGTTGTTAATTAATTTTTGAAAAGCCTGTATATCAGAACGTGTGTTATTCTTGCCAAAGGAAATTAGGGTATTTTTGAAGGCCTAAAAAACTATTCAACTTCGCTGTAGTGGATTACAGCTTTGGCGACAAAAATAATCAATAATCTTTCCTCAAGACAAATTTCTTCGCCGAAGAGAGCACTCCTAGGGTATTGACTCTGGTCTAGGCTGCGGCCCTTGAACTCCACGCCATTTCAATAACAAATTCTTTTGAAATCTCTTTAAGGACTGACCCAGAGGAGTCTCTAAAGAGCCTCTGGATTGCGTTCTCCAAACGTTCTGGCTGCGAAACGATGGAGCTGTTGTCTATCTTGTAGACATGTGTTATCGTATTGAATATTAATTCCGAAGCGTTTGGTCCAAGTGACCTGTCAAGCCCTTCAGTAATGGCATTAACTATCTCTTCTGTGCGCCAGTGTCTGTATCTCCAGCCTTCGTGAAGTGTACATTCATGCGAGTTTAGGATAGATATTATCTGCGCAGGTGACAAGCTTGTAGCCTCTTTCTGACTGTAGCAGCAGACAGCTTCAAGGGGCATCGCAAACGTTTTGCCCACCATCTGCTCATATTTGGAAAGCTCGTCGCCGTGATTCTCGCGGAGAAACGGTTCGGCAGTTCCCATTACAAGTATTTTTTCAAAGCCATTCTCTTTGAGTTTCAATATGTAGCTGTGCCACTTGTCTAAAAGTTCCTGACCGCCAAGTATCTTCCCATCAGATGAATAGAAGGAGTTACTGTCAACCATCACTAAAGCACCGGCTTCGACGTAGCTTTCTATCTCTATCCCGGTTGCCCTGACCATGCGGTTTACGACCGAGCCTACATCGGATTCAGCAACGTATATGATCCCCCGTCCTTCGGAGAGTAATTTGGCCATCCTTGCATAAAGTGGAGCCCTACCTCCCTCCGAATCCTTGAATACGCAAACCGAGTGATATTGTCTCACAGAATGTGAAAAGCAGGTTAATATTATAAATTTTGACTTTTATTATGGAAACAGAGCTTAAATACCTCCTTTGCAATACTCAAGCGCATGTGGTCCGAAAGCGAGCAAGCAAGATTAATCTCCATTGTAGAGTCTGGATTGGAGCTTGTTGGCAGGCAAGCTAAGGAAATTATAATAAATTATTTGAAATACAAGTATGGGCTGACGATTGATTCACTGTATACTCATAAACAGGAATTCTACAATTATCTACACGAGATCTTGGGAGAAAGCGCGGGAATAATAATCTCAAGGATCGACCAGTTCTTGGGAGAGAGCCAAAGAGACAGCGTTCAACTGCCTGAAAAGAAACACGGACCGTCTACTGATGTTGCTTCAGTTACCATATCTACAGGAGAAAGACACGGATCAAATCTTGTTCAAATACAGAGGCTTTCACACAATGTTTCCTTTCTTATGTGTGACCAATGCTTCTGGTGCGCTTCTCTGCTGATTTCAAACTATCCACTGAAGTGCCAAGCCTGTGGACACAAAATATTATCTGCAGTTTCACTCGCGCCAAACGAGACCTTCTTTATTGAAATAGGACCAAAGAGAGGAGTATCAATTTTTTTCCGCTAAACCTATTCTGCCAGAGGGAAGAATGACAAACCCTCAGCGGTCTTGAACAGTATCCCCTGATACCTAGAACTGTGCATCGAGCCGCGCATTTTCCTGATTACTGCTCTCCTCTTTACCTCCAAACCGTCAACGTAGGATTCGAATACCACGAGGCCATCGGCGACAAACTCTTCAATTCCAAACCCGATTCCTTCTCTTCCAATACTCTGCTCCAAGATCCCTATCACTGTACACTGGGCTTCCTTTATCATGTTGTTGACCACAATCTCAAGAACCCTGCGCTGCTCGGAAATAGGCATATCGCTGAACAGGGCATTGAGAGAGTCAATTACAAGTCTCTTTGCTCCAGCATCAAGAACTACCTTCACTATCTGGCTGAACATATCTGAAGAGGCGCTGGACGATAAAGGGGCGAATTCCAAGAACTTTAGCTTGCCCTGCTCCATCGGTGTCTTTAGATCAAGACCATAGCTAGACGACATGTTTCGCTCAAAAACCTCCTTGGACTCAAGAAGGGACACATAGACTCCAACTTCATCACCATTTTTTATTCCATTTAACAGGAACTGTATTCCAAATGTTGATTTTCCTGTCCCAGGATGCCCTGTCAGTATTACAAAGCTCGGTCGCGGTATACCGCCGTCAACTAGTGAATCAAATCCGCTTATCCAAGTTTTTACACGTTTTATGCTGTTCGCCGTAGAGTGTCGCCAATAATCACGCAGGGCATCTTATATATCTACCAATAAGCAAAATTTTTAGAAAGAACCGGATTGTTCAATACATTCAAACATAACAATGATTTTAAATGTGCAACTAAGTCCCCATCATGATGCACATTAGAAGCCAGCTCATAATGTCGTTTGTGCTCATCGCGTTGATCCCGTTATCTATGCTGACTGCCGTTTTAACATACTTTATTTTACAATTGCAAGACCAGATTTCCAATCTTTACACCGGGGCAGTCGAAATTACTGCTAAATTGACACAAGGAAGTGACAATTTGATACACATGAGGAGCATTACTGTCAAGCACATACTTGCTACTACCGCTGAAGAAAAGCAGAAAATCGAAGAACAGGTTCAAAGCGACGAAACGGGCTTCCTCCGCACGCTTCTTGATTACAAAAAAATAACAGACTTTCCTCTACAGATCCCGATACTTCAAGGCAGGAACCTTGAATCGATGATTCCTTATGAAAATAACCTCCTTGCAGACGTTCACAGCGACTTTAGAGAATTCTTGGCTGAAAAGGACAAAACTCTCTCCTTGTCAAATGAAGGTAGGAATGAAGAAGCGATAGCTCAATGGGCCGGGCCAGCAAGCGATCGACTGGACAAGCTTAGGTCAGACTACACCAAGCTGGTAGACCTCAACATCGACCTTGCCAGAATAATGTATGAAGAATCTCAGTCTGTCACTCAAAGGGCATTTACCATGGGCCTGCTTACCGCGGCCGGTTCTGCAGGTGCAGCAGGTGCAGTAGCCATATTTTTCTCAAGGAAACTAACTCCGCCACTTGAAGAGGTTGAAAGGAACGCCAGAAAGGAAATTGAAAAGTTCATCGCTGAAGCCAAAAGTGTAGCAAAGCCGCCGGCAGCAGAGCATAACGACAGCGCAGCTGCTACAGAAAAGATTTCTACAGATCTGGATATCGGTCCTGTAATTCTCATCCAATCGACAGGCTATCATCATGGCTCTCCTGATGAGGCAAAGAGTCAATCTGCTATGGTGCTTGACGATATTCTAGAAAAAAGTTTCCAACAAGAAGCTGGAAACAAGTTGGTAATAATGACCCGAAAAGGGAGCAACCTCTATTACAAGGCGCGCAAAAGTAAAGCCCTTATCTATGTCCTTTCTTCGTCGATCCAGAACCCCATCGAAACTTCTGAAGACGGTCTATTGATAATCTCTGTCAATCAAACGTCGTTGATCTTGGAAGCCATCAAACGCACGCTTCAAGAAAATCCCTCAGCGACGATCATACTGGACAATGCAACAGAGCTTGTCCACAGGCTTGGCTTTGAAAAAGTATTTCCATTGATACAAAACATTTCTGACCTGGCATCATCGTTTCCACAATCCCGGGTAGTAATACTGATAAACAAACATGCCCACGAAGTCAGGATCGTCGAAGCCTTGGCAAGTATAGTAAACATTTTTGTCGAGTAGCTAAACAGGGCTGCAACACTGGATGCCTTGGGATAGACTTGGGTAAGAATTGAAAGGAAAACCTGTCAAGTAACCAGAATTGTAACGTTACATCCTCTATGTTATACAACATCATAGAAATCGGGGCTGAAGACTGTCTTAAAAAGCCGCAAGCACGATCAAAAACACAAGATTTTCGACAGGACGGACAATGGCTTGAGCCAATTTTATTAGAAACTTGAGCGAATATTTTTCGTATGCCCGAGTATAAGGGGTCTTGTTACGGATGCAGCGCAGAATTTACTATTTCATCTGATGAACAGATACCGCTTTTCAACAGAAAAAGTACGGTAATAGACTGGCCTGCCCATGTATGCGATAAATGTGGGATGGTAAATCGATACGCTAAATTCAACAATAAAGACAACGTACTTCTTGCGCTTCCAGAATAAATGCTGAATTGCAACATATTGACAGTCCCGTCAAAGGAGTTGATTGCTGTGCACGACATAATTCGACTAGTGCCATTTCAGGCCATAGACTGTTTAAAAGGATGGAAGACGTATTTTCTTAAGTGCATTTATGCCATACAGATGCAAGGATAGGTGTGGCCGCTACAAGCATGGATTAAGGAAATGCCGTGTCTGTGCAATCTGGATGAGTATAGACGGCAATCTGTCCGTGCTGCGGAACCAGATTGACTAGGCCTCATACGAAGGCAGGCAAAGAACTGCTAAAAAACAGCTTGACTTAACGTCTGGCTACAGTACAAAAAATTAAGGAGGTAGATCAGCTAGCCTAGTTGATGCTAGCATTCCGCTGTCTTGTTTCGGCGTCAAGTCTTGTTGCGTTTGCTTGATGATCCTTATTGCTTCGCGACATGCCGTCTTGATTTCGCTATAAGTTGTGACATTCAGTATCTCATTTAGATATGGGAGTGCTTCCTGACCGCAGGATGACAATTCTCTGATTGCAATCTTCCTTTCTTGCAAGCTGCGCGACCATTTTGCAGTATGATTTAATCTCCACAACTTCTTTCTTTCCGACGTAGCGATCGACCCAAATAATATAACATAATCTGATATTTATGGACGACGAAAAGATGACCAGCAAAATTCCTTAAACAGCGAAGACTTAGGCCTGAGCATTTCCGCATTTGGTGCAAAATTTTGCATTCGGCTTTAATCCTCGGCCGCATTCGATACAAAACTTGCTCCCGATTTCTAACATTTTGCTTTCTGAAGGCATTGGTATAGAGGGTGCCTGTTCTGCAATAATGGGCTTAAAACCGCTATACATCTCTGAAACAGCACCAGTGGGCCGAAACGAGTCATTCGTGTCAGGAGTAAACTCTGCCTCGCTTCTAACACCCTTTTCCTCGATGAAAAGCATCAACCGCGGAACCTGTCTTTCACCGCTAGGAACCTTTACCTGGTCGCCAAGCCAGAGTGCAAATTTGCGCAAGATCATTTCAGGCGTTGAAAACGTAAGAGAATGTGTGGACATGTACTCATCAGTTGCAGCCCTTCCGTTGAATACCTTTACCATCAATAACTATTGCCCAAAAGTTGCTATTAATTATGTGAGAAAATCGCTCTCTTCGAGCGTCTAATGCAACAAAAGCGGTGCATAAACCGTTGCACAAGCGCGATTCTCCAAGCTAGTCATGAAAATGTACAGACACTAAACTTCTGTCTGAAGACTTATCAAGTAATACTAACAAATTTTCCGACTTTATTATTGGTTATCTGGTATATCTATCCCCCTACCACGTCAGTGCTTCTGTCAGTTTTAGGTGCCACTACAAAGGAAGAGGTAGAAGGTTAGTGGCTCAGGCATTTGTACAAAGAAAGAGTCGTTTACGGGTTAAGGGTCTGAAAGTCAGAGATAGAGAGAAGATTAAGGAAGCTATTGCAATCAGCGTTCAGAACGGCAATTATACTACTAGAGAGATAGGCGTTGACATTGGCAAGGACCACAGTACAGTCTCACGCTATCTATCAGAAATGGAACATGAAGAAAAATGGGGAATCAAGCGTGATGCCAATGGCAATATTGTAATCTCGCTGCAAAAGCAGCTTGCGCAGGATTATCGACAACTAGAGAATGAACCCTTCAACCAGCTGCCTTCGATACAGAAGTGGATAATGTTTCTAAAGTCAGGCGGAATCCCGTCCAGACGGATACAGTACCTAGTAAACGTGGTACACGGGATATCCGATGAGCTGAAGCTGATGCCAGAGACTATCGTAAGCTATGGCGTACCTGTAGATTCTGCAAAGCGCAAGGAGATAGCGATAGAGTATTGGCAGAACTTCCTTGCGTGGTTCAATACCGCCTACCCGCAGATGCAAAAGACAAACACCATCAACGCGTACCGCAGCTATCTGTCCGCTCACAGCGTCAACTTTGCTCATGGTGAAGGTAAGAGATACGGACTCTCAACTACGCCTGAGAGACTTGGCGAATACAAGGAAATCATGCTCACGCCGGAGCAGATCGCTACCATTAACAAACGTATTGAAATCGAGAGTGACTGGGAAGCTTGGTCGTTTATGAACATCGACCTTCATACCGGCGCTAGGGCATTTGCTATGGCGTCCATGAGCTGGCAAAGAATAGTGATGTCTCCTGCATTCAGGATCGAACAGTTTGAGCCTAAGATAAAGAAGGGTGCATGGTATCTGACAAAGGAAGGCAAGTGGTGGGTCAAGTATCCCACAGATGAGTGTAGAGCTGTTGTCGAGACTGCTTATGACAGGTTGCTGGAGAGAGATTTTGTATTCTTTAAGGATGCTGGCAGCGACAAGGCCAACTGCTTGCAGACAAGCTATTTCATGCATAGAATGGCAGTTAGATTCAAGAAGATTTTCTCAGAGCTTGACAAGGCTAGCTGGCTCAATGAAAAGACAAGGATTTATGCGTTAGGAGATGGGTTGTACTTTAATGGCCATCCCTTGCATCTGTTCCGACATACTATGGCTCAATATTATCTGGCAGCTACAAACTGGTCCCTTGCCTACGTGGCAAGTTTAGGAGGATGGGAAAACACTGAAGTGTTGAACAAGTGCTATGGCGGTATACCTGGGCACATTAAGGCGCAGATAGCTAAATCGATCCATGTGAAGTTTGATACCTTACACCTCAATGTATCGGCAGCACCGGGGCAAATGTCAACTAATGTAAGTTTTGGTTGAAGTATCAATGATCATTCTCGGGGCATCTCTGTGCCCAATGCATAACCTGCATGAATGCATTCATCTGAACTGCAGCCTAAACACATCGCTGAACGGTTACTAATTACAACTTGAACTACTTTCTTTTCTCTTCGATCATAAATTTCAATCTTGTCGTGGGATGTACTAAATATCGAAAGCCGAAAAAGCTCTTTCACCATACACATCACCATAACGCGTCCACAAAACATGTCTTTGTAAAAAATTGGTTGTACGATTAGAACACAGATTCATTGATGTTTCTTCCTTCATTTATCGGTTTTTTCTTCTTCCCCCAGTCTTTCAACAGGTTCGCCGGTAGGTAACGGGCTGTTCCTGTCAACTCTGTACTGGAATACCTGAGGATAGTCCATGCCCAAGATGATATTCCTGCCCACGGCTATGATCTTTGATTTTGGGACATCAAAGCGCCAATCATAATGGCCCCATACTACGATCATGTCGCTCGTTTCCTTCATCACGTGCCCTATGTGCTCTTCATCTTGCGTTCTGACGCCCTTGTTGAAAAGGGAGTTAGGATATTTTCCTTCATATGCAGCCAAATCGACATCTTTGGGCAATGTCCAGATTGGTACCTGTCTGCCGGTAGGCAATGGCGTATCCCTGCTCACTTTGTATTTCTTTACAATCTCGTAGAATGGCAGATCTATCAGTACGTTTCTGCTGGCAAACCGGATTGCGGAGGTTGGTATGTCGTATCTGTCATCGCCTTCGCCAAACACTACAATCTTGTCGTCCGTTTCTCTTGCAACCCATCCAATGTGGGGAGTATCGAGAGCCATTACACCCTTGTTGAAGTACTTGCCAGATGTCATATCAACTCACCAATTATTGAATTTTCATTCAGAAATATAAGACTTACTCACTACCTGTGAGTAATTATATGCAGTTTATCATATAGACTTTAGCCTTAGTCCATTTTAACTCCGGACCTTTGCATGTGAATATCTCCCATATGGTCCAGCATCGTATCATCTTTCCCTATGATGGACCTGCAGTATGGGCATACAGATTCCTTCTCTGCTACCGAACGCGTCGATTCTATTTCAGCCAGATCAACATTGTGGCTAGGCATGTTACCTATCACCGTCTTGAGTGTGACAAGACCTACAACTGTACCATCCTCCTTGATGACGGGCAATCGTCTTATTTGCTTTGACTGCATAAGTGCTACGGCGTTCCTGACAGATTCATTTTCGTTTATTGTAACAAGCGGTGAACTCATTACTTGGCCTACGGTGACTTTGTAAGGCCCCTTGTTTTCTGCCATTACTCTGTAGAGTATGTCTCTTTCAGTCAAAATTCCAACAATAGTTTCTTTTGTAGGTGAGTAGGGTTGTAGCGATGGAAAGGAATTAGACATCATATGGTCTTGCTCCTTCTTGCCACTGGTATTGCTCAATCTGCCATTCCGGGCTAATTTCGAAACCAGGATACTCGAAACATCTCTATTACGCATAGCTTTTACTGCTACTCCAATTAGAGTGTCTTCTGGCAGAACAACAAAGTCAGGTTCTGCCACGTCCCCGACTCTTTTGAGAAGGCCATTGGCTACTGTTTGTTGAGCCATTTCAGTATCTGCCCGAATGAGCGCGTACAGTATTGGATAAACTAAGATTTATTTTTTTAAATAAAATTGCCTTGATGTTAAAAAATGACAAGCATTAGGTCTTGATAAAATGACTCACCGGCTAGATCCGATGCATCTGGATTTATTATTTGCCGGAAAAATTTTTATTTTGAGTTTCTGTATTATATGGTGAAGGTGGGTTGCATATGATGAAGGAAAGAATCTCTCATGCAATCACTAGCTGGCTGCCTCTAAGTACAACAGCTGCAGGATTAGCGATCATGGCTGGTTCGTTCTTGAATCTACCAGTCGCTAAGACGCTTGTGGCTGCCGCCATGAGTGGCATTACTACCTTCTCCGCGCTACTCATGAGGTCGTATGCCAAAAAAGAAGAGCAAAATATGCCCTTACGTCGGTAAGCCAGCAAATAAACTCATTTTTTATTTTTCTTGTCTCTCTTGATCCTATCTATAGGGAATAACGCATTAATGAAGAACAGAATTGAGGCGTCAGCGCAAACACTGGAGGAATCTCTAAACGTCACGGAGATAGGGCGCATTACCATTTACAAATAAAGTTGAAGGCTAATATCACGAAATAAAGTATAAATAACGGACTTACATACAGATTGTTACTAACATAGGTGAACCAACTATGTCAGCACCACAAGTTCCCATAGTAGTTTTGAAAGAAGGAACGTCTGAAACAAAAGGCAACCAGGCACAGAGAAACAATATCACCGCGGCGAAGACAGTTGCAGAAATTGTGCGTACATCACTGGGACCCCGAGGAATGGACAAGATGCTCGTCGATACTCTTGGCGACGTCACCATAACAAATGACGGCGCTACAATTTTGAAAGAGATCGATGTGCAGCATCCTGCCGCCAAGATGATGGTGGAAATAAGCAAGGCCACCGATAATGAAGTTGGCGATGGAACTACCTCTACCGTGGTTCTCGCCGGATCTCTTCTGGAGAAGGCGGAGGAGTTGATAACAAAGAACGTCCATCCAACGGTCGTAGTCGAAGGCTTCAAGAAGGCATCACAGAAAGCCATCGAGACTTTGAGAGAGATTGCAACAAAGGTAGACCCTCAAGATAAAGCATTTCTGAACAAAATCGCAAGGACATCTATGGCATCAAAGATGGTCTCGGCAGATTCGAAGGAACTATCGGATATGGTAGTTGATGCGGTCCTTTCTGTAGCCGAAAAATCAGCCGAGCAGTACAAGGTAGACACCGACAACATCAAGGTTGAAAAGAAAGCCGGGGGGAGCATACGTGATACCAAATTCGTCCACGGGATCGTGCTGGACAAAGAAGTCGTGCATGGCGGAATGCCAAAGAGAGTCGAAAATGCCAAGATAGCTGTAATCAATAGCGCACTTGAAATAGAAAAGACGGAGTTTGACGCCAAGATAAACATCAACTCTCCGGACCAGATGCAGCAATTCATTGACGAAGAAAACAAGATGCTAAAGGCGATGGTCGACAAAGTAGTTACAGCAGGTGCAAACGTGCTCTTGTGCCAGAAAGGCATCGACGACATAGCGCAGCATTATCTTGCGAAAGCAGGGATACTTGCAGTGCGCAGGGTGAAGGAAAGCGACATGTACAAGCTATCAAGGGCCACCGGCGCACGCATTGTCAACAATCTTGACGAGCTCTCGGCCAGTGACTTGGGGTTCGCAAAGGTGGTTGAGGAACGCAAGGTGGAAACAGACAAGTGGGTTTTTGTAGAGGAATGCAAAAACCCAAAATCTGTTAGCATCCTTGTGCGCGGAGGCTCTCAGAGGGTTGTCGATGAAGCAGAAAGGTCCGTGCATGATGCAATAATGGCTGTCAAAGATGTGGTTGAATACCCCTACGTGCTTGTCGGGGGAGGTGCGCCTGAGGCTCTAGCTTCACTAAAGCTTAGGGACTGGGCGTCCACACTTTCCGGCAGAGCCCAGTTGGCCGCTGAAAAGTTTGCGGATGGCGTCGAGACGATTCCCATCATCCTGGCAGAAAACGCAGGGATGGATCCTCTTGACACCCAAGTGCAGCTGCGCTCAAAGAGCAGTACCGGAAAAGCTAGGTACGGGATCGATGTAGTAAACGGCAAAGTGGCAGACCTGGCTGCAAAGGACATCTACGAGCCTCTAGCCGTCAAAGAGCAGGTCATAAACGCCGCAACAGAAGCAGCGTGCATGATACTGCGCATCGATGACGTCATAGCCGCCTCAAAATCAAAGGACATGCCCAAACCAGGCGGTCATGGCGGAATGGGTGGTGGAATGGGCGACATGGACATGTGAAAATGTCCACCCCTTCCTTTTTATTTTGGGGAGTAGACATAAAGATTGGCGGAGCAGATAGAGGTGGATTCTGATACACTCCTAGATATTCTGGGGAACGATACGCGACGAAAGATACTGACTGCGCTTTCAGATGAACCAATGTACTTTAACCAATTGGCAAAAGAATTAGGGGTAGGCCAGCAAGCGGTACTCAGGCACTTGCAGACTTTGGAGGAAAGCGGACTGATAGAGACGTATGCCGAAAAAAGTGATCTTGGGGCACCTGACAGGAAGTACTATAGACTCAATGACTCCTTTATCTTGACTGTTTCTCTA
>QCWB01000106.1 GCA_013114715.1 Nitrososphaera sp. | reverse complement strand
AGCCTGTCGCTTTTGACCGTTCTAAGGTATTTTGTTATCTCTTTGACTGCAGAGCTGGCAACGCTTTGGTCGTCTTCGTTTTCCACGGCGACGTAGGCGACTACCAGGTCTTCCAGACGCACTTTAGATTTTGACTGGAGATCCTCGGCGGTTTTGATCTCTTTATCTATAGGCTCATACTCGATAAAATCGGAATGCAGTAACAGCAGACGCATATGTCAGTATCACGTATTTCCTGCTAATTTATGGATTAAGCCCATCGGGCGCGGTCATTTTCCCTGTCGTCCTTGGTTTGTTTCTTCCATTCCTTGTAATGATCGCGGCATAAATAGACGCGCTTGCTGCCTCCAAGTCCCAGGTCCGGGGCTTTTGCAGCCTTGTCGCCGCTCAATGAACGCTCGGCAGTATTTTCGCAGCCGCCTACGCTGCAGTTGACACCCTTGTCTACACGGCCCATAATTCAGACAAAGATTGTCTGCTTGGTATAAAAAGCTGACTGGAGAGAGCTATTTTATTAGCGTCGTAAATGATAACCGGCTGTTGGTTTACGGCGAGCCACTATGCAAAAAATGCCTTCACCCTGTCGAGCTCCACTCCACTGTGCTGAGCAAGCTTGCAGGTGGAAATGAAATTAGGCACTGCGAGGTTGGCGTCTGCCCATGCATAATCATATACAAAAAGGGAAAATCCTTATAACGAACGGTATCAGTCGCTTATGCCATATGTCTGAAAACGACGACTTTGAGGATGACTTTGAAGAAGAGGACGAAGATGAGGATAGCTCGGACGAAGGAGACGACGAATAGCCTTCTCATTGTCCGGCTCTGATTCTTTTCGGCTCTGTTGTTTTCAAAATATTTTTGCTGCGTTTAACAATTTAGGTGGCATTGCAACGGAGGACTTGTCGGTCCGGTGTCAACTCATGGCAGCTTCAAGATCCATGAGCTTTTGTATCCGCTTTTCAACTGGTGGATGCGTCGAGAACAGGTTTGCAAAGCTTCCTCCAGACAGCGCAGGGATTATGAAAAAGGCGTTCATGCCTTCCATTCGTCGGGCCTGCCGCTCTGGCACTCTTTTCATGCTGCCGCTTATCTTTGAGAGCGCGCTTGCCAGCTTGGCAGGCTTGCCAGTCATCAAGGCGCCGTCCCTGTCGGCCACAAATTCCCGGTACCGAGATATTGCCCGGATTATCAAAAAGCTGGCAAACCAAGTCACGACTGCTACTATCAATACCACAATCATGGCGCTGCCGTTTCTGTTGCCAGACCTGGATCCTGACAGGCTGTCGTAGAGGCTCATGTGCATTAGGTACCACGCGACTGTAGAGAACAGGCTGGCCAGAGTAAGGACCAACACGTCTCTGTTTTTGATGTGGGCCATTTCGTGGGCCACCACTCCTTCAAGCTCTTCTTGTTCAAGGATTTGCGTCAATCCGGTTGTCACAGCGACTATGGAGTTTTTTGGCCCCTTGCCCGTGGCAAAGGCGTTAGGCATGTTTGTGTTTATCACGGCCACTTTTGGTTTTGGCAGCCCATTTCTTGCAGCAATTCTTTCAACTATCTCGTGCAGCTTTGGATATTCCTCTTTTGAGACCAGCTTTGCGCCAGTGCTCCAGAGAACAATCCTGTCAGAGAAGAACCATTGCGACAGTATCATCAATGACGCGATTATGGTTATTGGTATGAATCCAACTCCCATGTAGGCAAGTATGCTGATAAAGCCAAGATACAGCGCGGTCAGGACGGCAAAGCTGACGGCTATCCTGAGCTTCAAGCCAGCATCTCCCTTTATTGACATGACTGGTTTTCCTTTTGTCATTTACAATACACATTCAGGCAATAATGGCAGGTTACCATCTTCTAGTGTCTCCTTCCAAAAGACCGGACCCTTGGTGAATTCTGTCTATGTGTTTTGACAGATCCTCCTTGGTTTGGAATTTGGACTGGCAGTAAGGGCATTGTACTTCAGACTCGGTTGTTTCTGTCATGACCTACATTATCAAAATGCGCTTATAACCAAGACGGCTTTATACTCTCAGGCCAAAGCCTTCTGCAAAGCCCTTGAACTGGTTGTAGGCCTTTAGAAATTCTAGGCCCTTCTCGCTTATCCGGTATTTCACAGATTCTTCCGGTATTTCATGGAGCAGGCCTCTTGAGGTTAGCTCCGACACTATTCCAGAAAGCCTGCTATGGGGCACGTTGGCCTTTCTTATCAGGTGTGTTACTGTTACGCCTTTTTGGCCTTCAAATGTGTACGTCTTGGCAGTGTCAAGTATGTCCGCTATTATGCTGACATGGGTCCTGTTGCTAACCGCCAAGCTGGTTCATCCTCCCAAGGCCGCTTAGGCCGAACTTTGAAAACGGGATAAACATCAAGCCAAAGCCTGCCACCTTGATGATAAGAGCTGCGAAAAAAAACGATCCAGGGTAAATGAAATCGTACCAGGCGACCAGCTCCGCTACGGCCAGCGCGCCAATTCCCGAACCAATCATGAGGGTACTGCTCCTCATGGCCTGCATATATGATGCCATAGTTTCAATTGACACATATACTAGTAGAATAAAGGAAATTGACCTAATGATGTGCTCTATTGAATTCCCGGGTATAACAAGTGGCGCCACGGCCAGCGGGATTATCAGAAAAGTACCTGAAGGACGGGGGGCAAAATCAAACGATGATTTCAGTCCGTGCGATACCGCAATGAAAAAGTAGCCAACGGCCTGCGCTGCAAGCCCTGACGTGGCTATAATCCTGTTTTCAGGATCAAAAAGCGAAGCTGCAAGCAGCACAAAGCCTACAGAAATGGAGACAAAGGCAAGGGTAAGCCTGAGCAGGTTGGGGCTTGCCACAACGGTATAGCCGACGTAGGCAAAACGACCTATCAGGATGCTGATAACAAGCCCGATAAGGTTTATGGCAAGTTCTATTTCCAACGGCCTGCAGGGCTTTAGTATCCTAAATTATTAATCCTATTGCTTGTAATCGCTCAAAATATCTTTGTATCTTGCGTCCTTGTATGCGATATATTTCACGTACTCGCCGTAGGTCATGTCAAAAGAGCATTCAGTGCATTTTACGTAGGAAAAATTATCGGCAAGTTCCGCTATTGCCTTGCAATCCGGGCACCGCACCTTCATCATGTAAATGATCCACTCAAAACTATATCAAGTTTGAGGTTGATTTGGGCTAGTTTTGGACAAATGTTCTTAAGTGAAAAATGCGAAACTATCCTCAGATGGACGGGAGTCTAAAAGCAGATATGAAAAGGCAGATGATATTCCTTGGAGCCAGCTTTGCAGTAGGCCTGTTGCTGACCTATTTCTTTGGCTTTTACATAGGCTTGGCTTTGAACATGGCTATTTTCGTCGGAGCAATGTTTTACATCAGGTGGAGAAGGAACAAGGCGTTAAAGTCACTGGGCTTTAGCGACGCCACAATAGGCAGGGGAGCGATGAACGAAGGCCTGAAGCTGAAATACATCTGCATCTCATGCGGATTCGAGGTAAAGGGCACCAGATGCGGCAAATGCGGCTCTAACATGAAAAAGCCGCTTTTCTAAATTTTTGAACCTAACTTATAATAATGGCTGAGGCAAAGCATTCTGAGGATGACCAAGACCTGTTTAAAGTGTGGCAACGCAATTGACGCGCCGGCCGAAGAGCCTGCGGCAGACAAGTATCCCGCCTGTTCGGCATGCTGGAAGGAATGGACCACCTACGCCATCATGGTCATGAACGAGATGAGGCTAGACATGTCTCTTCCGGAGCATCGCAAGGCACTCAAGAAATATGAAAAGGCGTTCTTTGGTCTAGAAAAGGGAGTCGGCGAGATTCAAAAGAATCCAGAAAAGCCGCCGTCACACTAGGCCCAGTGCTTGCTTGGAGTAGTCAGGAATCAAGCTGAGGATCTGGCTGCGCTTCGGAAAAGAGATTAGCACTTCCTTAAACGAATCTGTAAGTATCTCCCTTTGCCTATCGGCAAGCGATTGAAAAGTCTCCATTAATTTCTGTATGTTGAGCTGCTGCAGACGCTCAGGCTGCTTGACTATTTGCTGGCAATAGACTTCAAAGATGACCGCGCGTTCGCTGGCCTCAAATTCGGAGAGCACCTCAAACCAGGTCTTTACAAGGATTGATAGTTTTGCCGGCTCAATTGTCGGTGCTGCAGACAACGCCAGCGATATCGTGTCTTGCTTGTCTGCTGAACTCATGGACAGAAATTCCCGCAGTCTTTTTTGCAGCATCGGTTTTCTTAAAAAATCAGGCAGATTTGCCAAGATTTGTATAATATTGCCTGCCGCGCCGCTCAGGTTTTCCATGCCCACTATCCGGCCAGGTAGACAGGCCAATTTAAGCCGTGTCCCCGCTGAGATTAAATAGCGACTCGATAAGAGAAACTTTATGCCGTGTCTTGTAACAGTAGGTGGCTTTTTTGGAGACGAGGGCAAGGGCAAGATAATTGCCTACCTTGCAAAGAAAGACAACCCGACCATAGCAGTGCGTGGCGGAGTCGGTCCCAATGCAGGACATACTTTTACTTTCAACGGAAAAGAGCACAAGGTCAGGATGCTTCCAAGCGCGATACTAAACCCGTCTACGCGGCTGTTGATTGGAGCCGGCGTGCTGGTAAACCCGAAGGTACTTCTCAGCGAGATATCGCAGTTTAACACCGAGGACAGGACATACGTCGACTCGCAGTGCGGCATTATTGAGCAGCAGCACATAGACAGAGACAAAAGCGAGGACCACCTGAAGGGCAAGGTTGGGACTACAGGCACTGGAACCGGCCCGGCAAACTCTGACAGGGCTTTTAGGACCCTAAAGATGGCCAAGGAAATTCCAGAGCTATCGCTTTACATTGAAGACGTGAGCAATTCCGTGAACTATGCTCTTGACGCCAGGGAAAACGTCCTAGTTGAAGGCACGCAGGGGACATACCTTTCGCTTTTCCACGGCGGATACCCTTTTGTCACGTCAAAGGACGTGACAGCTTCAGCGATATGCTCCGATGTTGGAATCGGCCCAAAGAAGGTAGACGAGGTTCTGGCAGTGTTCAAGGCCTACGTGACAAGGGTAGGCGGAGGCCCGCTGCAAAACGAGCTTGACGAGCAAGAGGCAAAAAAACGCGGCTGGCTTGAATTTGGCTCGGTAACAGGAAGGCAGAGAAGGGCAGCGCCCTTTGACATGGAGCTGGCCAAAAAAGCCGTCAGGATAAACAGCGCTTCTCAGTTGGCAGTCACGAAACTAGACGTCGTATTCCCGGAGACTGCCGGCATGCGCGACTATGGCAAGCTGCCAGATATGGCCAGAAAGTTCATAGAAGAGATAGAAGGCGAGACAGGCGTCAGGGTGACTCTGATAGGAACAGGACCGGAACTTGACGACGTCATTGACCGGCGTTAGCCCGAGAAAGCAGAATCTTTAACGCGTCGCGACATATTCGCAGGTTGTAAAGCAGCAGTTTTTTGTCCCCGGCGACCTCCAGAGTCGATAATTTTGATTTTACAACAGATATCAGCTCTGATTCT
>QCWB01000105.1 GCA_013114715.1 Nitrososphaera sp. | reverse complement strand
GATTGCGAATGATTCTTCTATACCTGAATTCCTTGGAAATTAGGAATTCTTTATATAGGCCAGTTAGACATGCATTAAACTAATGAACAAGGCAATCATTGCAGGTATTGCCGCCGGTGTTCTAGTAGTGGGACTGATTTTTAGTCCTATCTTTAACGTATCCCCACTATCGTCAGCGGTAGCTGATCACGATACCGGCGTAGTAAGAAAGTTCACCCTAGTGGCGAACGAGATGGTCGTTCAAGTTGCCCCGGATAACGTATTGCATCCAGGAGGAATCCAGTACAGCGCCATGGTCTTCAATGGTGCTATTCCTGGACCCGTAATTTCCGCTAACCAGGGCGACACAATTGAAATGACACTGAGAAACGATGGTAAGGTAATCCACAGTGTTGACTTCCATGCAGCAATCGGTCCATCCCAAGTGCTCTCTGGAAACGTCAAGTCTGGTGAATCCAAGACATGGACATTCCAGGTTCCAAACGCTGGAGTATTCATGTACCACTGCGGCGCTGATGGTTTGAATGGCGTATGGGAACACATTGCAAATGGCATGTACGGTGGATTGGTAGTTCACCCAGAAAATGAAAAACCAGCAAAGGAATTCTACGTAGTATGGGGTGAAATCTACAACTCTGCAGACGGTGGTGTCTTTGTTGGAAGCGATGGAAAAGTTGGATCATTTGATGTCGGCAAATTCCTTAACCAGAACCCAGACCTTATCCTGACCAACGGTATGGCTCACAAATACGTGCCATCCATCGGCAAAGAAGTAGTAATTGATCTGAACAAGAACTTTGAATTATTCAAGGTCAAGCCAGGCGAATTAACCCGCTGGTACATGGTTAATGCAGGTCCCAACGATGGTGTTGCATTCCACTTCATTGCTGGTCAGATGGACGTAAGAGACGGTTCAATAATCAACAGATACGGAACACAAGCACTTAACGAAGAAACTTGGTGGATTCCAGTAGGCTCAGCTAGCGTCTTTGAGGCAACATTCCCTGAAGAGGGCGTCTATGTCGGTGTTGACCACAACATGTCTGACGTAGTAAAAGGTGGAGCATTTGCAGTCTTGGCAACCAATGACTCAACAGCTGACGACCACCCAGCAGGCACAATGGTTCCATCAAAAGAATGGCTCCATGAGCACAGCGATGCAGCAGGAATGATGGACGACAGCATGATGATGGAGGGTTAAACCCCCATCTTTTTCCTTTTTAATCAAAAAGCTTTTCTATCATCACCTTTGACTAGTTACGTTGGCCAAGCGCCATTTCATTATCGACATCGGCAAGGAGCAAATTCCAGTGGAAGGTCATGTCCACCGGAACGTGGCTGTAAAATACTTGATGAAAAGAAGGCGTTCTCTTTTGATGACAAAGAGCAAGGAGAAAGTTGAAAACCTGTATTCCGATTTGCCGCAAAACATCAAGATAATAGGCAAGCAGGTGACAAAGTCCTACAAGGTCAACTGGGAGCGGGAAGGAACAGAAGAGTTTGCCGGCTCTCGGTTTGTCTTTACCATCGACGAGATGCCAACAGAGGCATAAAGAATTATACCCAGCAGGCCAACACTGCCGTATTGAAGAGCATCAACTTTGTAGTCCTAGGAGACTATGGCATTGCAGCAGAACTGGGCAAGAAGGGGACTTCAACTGATATCACCATCTATGACCGCAAGACCGTTGACGTCGTGTACACCTGGACGACTCCAAACACGTTTCCAGACAAGATACAGCCCTTGATGCAGGCCATAAACATGGCTGAATACGCAATTCTAAACGTATCAAAGCTTGACAAGTTTCTTGGCGAGCAGATTATTGCCCTTGACATGGCAGGTCTTGCCAACGGCTTTGTCCTTCATTCATACGAAGTTGACCGCGAAAAACTAAAGAGCCTTCTAAAAAACACCGTAGCTGCAAACTACCAGTTTGTAGACAGTGTAGACCAGCTAAAATCAGAGATAGCCAAGCTCGAGCCTAAGGCAGGGCAAGGTGCAGTCCTTATCCCAGTCGACCATGCCTTTGACGTCAAGGGGGTCGGCAGCGTGATCCTAGGCGTAGTCAAGCAGGGCACTGTCAAAGTATACGACGACTTGTTCATCATGCCTGCAAAGAAAAGCGTGCTTGTAAAATCCATCCAGATGCACGACGATTCCGTGGACAGCTCGTCCAGCCCGGCTCGAGTAGGCCTTGCAGTAAAGGGAGTCTCTGCAGCAGACATTTCCCGTGGAGACGTGATATGCGCTCCGGACACGGTCAAAGTCTCTTCTGGCGCGATGCAGATAAAGTTTGAAAAAAGCCCGTTTTTCAAAGGTGAGTTAGCAGACAACCAGATGTACATGGCCTCGATAGGCCTGCAGATACGGCCAATCAAGGTAAAGCAAACAGGAGAGGCAATGGAGATTGTCGCAGAAAAACCGTTTGCCTACCAGTCCGGCCAGAGATGCGTGCTTTTAAAGCCAGACAGCGCGGGAATCCGGATAATCGGAAAGGGGATTCTGTAATAACCCTTAATTCTTTGCAGCCCTGATATTTGCCATAAAAAGAGTTCATTTCGAGAAGAAAGGCATGCGGGTCTTTGCAGTGGCAGAGAGCTTTGGCAAGCCGGCGACAAAGTCCTCGCTAGCAGGAGTTGTGATGCGCCGGGACTTGGTGATAGACGGCCTTGTCTTTGGGTCTGCTACAATAGCCGGCGATGATTCGACTGACCAGATCCTGTCGATGTATTTTTCTTTGCAGCGAGACGACGTCAATTGCATAATACTTGATGGTCTTGTAATCAGCATGTACAACATCATCGACGGCCAGCGGCTATCTGAAAAGACCGGCTTGGCAGTAATTGCGATAACCTTCGAAGATTCGATGGGGCTTGAAGGCGCCATAAAACATCATTTTCCGGAAACTTGGGAGAAAAAACTGGCGGCATACAACGAGCTTGGAGCAAGGCAAAGAATCACTCTAAAAACAGGCAAGAACCTCTACATTCGCTGCTGGGGGACCGATATAAAACAGGCAACGTTTCTGCTGGATTCGTTTACGCTGCAGGGCGCAGTTCCAGAGCCAATACGCGTGGCAAAAATGGCAGCGCGTTGCGCCATGGCAGCGCGTTGCGCCAATGCTTTAAATTAGATCTGGCAAAATAACTGCCAAGCCGGTGGGGTGGCAGAGCGGCCATGCGTTCGCCTGCAGATCGCTTTTGCAGTCAGCGGATTTATAGGGGTTCGAATCCCCTCCCCACCTCTTTCCGTAAATTCATGCCAACTAGATGTTCGTGCATTAATTGATCAGCCAAAGGCGCAAGACTTATCCTAACAATCCACGGCAAAGACACATGAGTGTAAAGATACTTGCTGAAATGAACGCCAGCCAGTTAAGAGGGACCTTAAAAGACGACACGGTTGCGGTGTTGATTTTTGGCGCATGCGAAAATCATGGCGATCACATGCCTTTTGGCGCGGATTTTATCATGCCCTTTGAGCTGGCCAAAAGAGTGGCCAGCAAGCACCAGAACCTGATAGTGCTTCCTCCCGTGCCGTACGGTGTCAGCTTGCACCACAAAGACTTCCCTATGACCATGACCCTGCAGCCGGAAACAATGGTTGCTGTAATACGCGATATCCTCCAAAGCCTGGTGGACAACAAGGTATTCCGCATCTTGATAATAAACGGCCATGACGGCAACATTGCTCCTATAGAACTGGCATCCCGACTTGTCAAGGAAAAGAATCCCAACGTGATAATATCCTGCCTTGAATCCTGGTGGACGCTGGTCGGCACACTGATTCCAAAGCTTTTCAGTGTGTGGAACGGACTTGGACATGGCGGTGAAGCCGAAACATCGGCCATGATGGCGCTTCGGCCTGATCTGGTGGACATGCAACTGGCTCCAGAACAGGTGATCCCAAGACTGCCAGAAAATGTAAGGATATACTGGAAGTTTGGGGAATTGACCGATACGGGAGCAACTGGCGCTCCAAGAGAGGCAACTGCTGAAAAAGGGGAAAAGATAGCAGGGGTCCTTGAAAACGCCCTGGTCTCTTTTTTGCAGGAGATGGACAGAAATGGTTGGAGGTACGGATGAAGACTCAGGCCTCGATACGGCGGTTTTCAGACGGCGCAAGTTTTTTCCTGTTTTGCTCTTCTTCGATTCTGTGCCACTCCTTGACATGCCAATCGTGCTCCTTCATTCTCTTGTACTCGGCGTGTGCCACAAAGGTTCCGAGTATCGCAAAAACTATCATACCTGCTGTTACGGCCCCGATACCTACCGCGGTCATGGGGTTGGATGGAGCCTGCAAACTGGGCGCGTTGGCCACTATCATGCTTATGAAGTCCAGCCTACTTCACCTCCATATTATTATACACCTGCAATCAGATAAGATTATGGGTATTGGGTTAGATGTTCTCTGCGGGTGTTGCAGAAACGGCTAGAACTGCATGTATCGCAGCCATGACTGGAGTACAAAGTTTAGAAAGAGGCTTTGAACCTTAGATTCGAATCATTTAACAAATCTAAAATGTGGCGTATTGCTCTGTATGCAAGATGCGCAGGTTTTCCAGCGCCTTTGTAGTAAAGGCAGGCATTGACAGAGTCTGGGATTTCTATACAAGCGTTGATCACCTTGGAATTATCACTCCTCCTGCAATCAAACTGCAAATTCTAAAATGCACCACGGGAAAAAGGCTTGAAGCAGGCTCTGAAGTGTGGATAGAAGGCCGGCTGGTAACAAAAAGCCGCTGGCATTCTAGGATAACACAGCTAGAGCCATACCAGTACATCGATGAGATGTTCTCTGGCCGGTTCAAGGTCTGGAAGCATGTTCATACCTTTGAAAAGGCTGACGCCGGCACAAACGTGATAGACGAGATTGATTTTGAGCTGCCTTACGGCCTGCTTGGCCGGATGTTTGAAGGCTATACAAGCAGGCAGCTGGAAAAAATCTTTGCCCACAGAAAGCAGGCGACGATTTTGACCCTAGAGAACGTTGACTGACTTGGCAAGGCTCAAAGCCGTTTTTTCGTCCATCTTTATCTTGCTCAATATTGTGTATCTTTCTGGCCTTAGGGATTGGGCTTTGACAAGGGCCTTAACTACCTGATCCTCTGTCAGGCCGATATCCTTTGCCCTGATAGGCGCGCCCATCTTTTTTAATGCGCCTGAAATTCTCTGCCAGTTAAGGCCATGCAGCTTGGCCATCAGAATAGTCCCAAGGCCCACTCGCTCGCCGTGAAGGCCGCAATCCTGCCCTGCAACATATTCTAGCGCGTGGCTAAATAGGTGCTCCGCTCCAGAGCATGGCCTGCTGCTGCCCGCAATGCAGGCTGCCACGCCGGAACTAATCAGGGCTTCTACAATAGTCCGTACGCTGAATTTGTCTTTTCTTTTCAGTATCTCTGATTCGTCTAGGATTATCTTGGCGCTCATGTACGCCAGGTTTGCAGCATAACTTCCAAAATACTCGCCGTTTTCGTCCCGGGCAAGCTCCCAGTCCTTGACTGCGGTTATCTTGGCTACCAGGTCGCCGCAGCCGCCGGCCAAAAGCCTTGGCGGCGCCTGTGCAAGCAGGTTGATGTCTGCCAGCACGCCAATGGGCGTATTTGCCTTGATGGAATACGGCTTTTCCGTCCCGCGGACTGAAACAAACGGGCTGGAAATTCCGTCGTGCGAAGCCGAAGTCGGCACGCTGAGAAACGGTCTGTCAAGCCTGTGGGCAGCCATCTTGGCAACGTCGACGGACCGGCCACCGCCAAAACCTACAACAAAATCCGGCTTGTCCTTTCTTATCTTTTCATAAAGCCTGTTTACCGTGTCTATGGAAGAATCGTAAACAACATGCCATTTGCTTTTTAGCCCAGACTCTGCAAGCGATTGCTTGCATTGCTTGCCGGCCTTCTCCATCACGGTTTCGCCGGTTATCACTGCCACTTGCGCAGCGCCGGAATCAAGCGACTTTACAAATAGGCCGATTTCTGCGAGCACGTCGTCTCCTATCAGGATTTTTCTTGGCAATTCCATCAGGTGCTTTGAAGATGTCATGTCCTAATCCTTTGATTCCGCGACGATCTCTGCAGCTGCAAAGCCGCTGCCTTGCTTTGTTATCCTGATTTTGACTTGCTGTCCGACTTTTGCATTGGCCACAAATACAACTAGGCCCTGAATTCTGGCAACGCCGCTGTCTCCGCGCTTGCTTGCAGACTCTATTTTAACAGAGTACTCTTCGCCTACCTTGACGGGAGCAAGCCTAAACGGCCTTGGGCCGCTAAAACCAGCAAGCTGGCCTGATTTGCCTTCCAATTGTTGCGTCTAATATCATGATAGATTATTTCAACCTTGACCCTGCCAAATATTTAATACACTCCTGCGCCCAACACCTGCCATACAATACACGCATCGACGCTTGCGATGCTCGTTATAGTGATTGGATAAATGCAACGTAAACCGCCTTACTCAGAATCCGGCAACCAGAATGTCATGGCAGTAATACTCCAGAGTCTGCCGCAGGAAGCTGCGCTGACCAAGATAGAGTACGAAGGTCCAAGGATTGCCCTTTACACCCGAAATCCTGTGTACCTGATGCAAAACAGCCAGCTGATATCAAACATGGTAAACAGCATCAAGAAAAGAATAGTCATACGCACAGACGAGTCGATTAGAAAGCCAAAACCAGAATCCATAGACATAATATCAAAATACATTCCAAAAGAGGCGGGGCTAGCGGCAATCCATTTTGATGCGGTGGTCGGCGAAGCCGTGGTATTTGCAAAAAAGCCATGGATGCTGGCGCAGGTAGGCGAGGATTTTGACAACGTTGATCTGGCAGACAAGACTGGCTGGCGCGTACGGATAAGAAAGGCGCCGCACAGCATGGCAGCTATTGATAATTTCTACAGAATACTGGACGAAAGTGTCGTAGAGCGCACGAAATTCTACAGAGAAGTCGGAGACAAGATCTTCCGAGACAAGCTAAGCGAAGAGGCCGAGGCCAGCCTGACCTCGCTTGGCGGTTTTGCCGAAGTGGGCCGGTCTTGCATGCTTTTGTCGACTAGGGAAAGCAAGGTCCTGCTTGACTGCGGCATAAACGAGACTGCAAAAGACCCGCTTTCCTCGTTTCCGCGCTTTGACGTCGCCGGGGCAAATATGTCAGAGATTGACGCAGTTGTGATTACTCACGCGCACCTTGACCACACGGGTTTTCTGCCAAATTTGTTCAAGTACGGATACGGCGGACCGGTCTACTGCACAGAGCCGACAATCCTTCTGATGGAGATGCTGCAGCAAGACTATGTCAAGTCTGGCAGGGCGCTTTACTCTGACCGGGACATTGAAAAATGCATGGTTCATGCCATACCGCTGACGCAGGGCATAGTGACTGACATTGCTCCGGACATAAAGCTGGTGCTTTCAAACTCGGGGCACATCATCGGCTCTGCGTCGATACACCTGCACATCGGAAACGGTGACCACAACCTGGTGTATACCGGCGACATGAAATTTGGCAAGACCGTTACCCTTGAAAACGCGTACTGGAACTTTCCGCGCGTAGAGACCATGATAATAGAGGGGACCTATGGCGGAAAGGAAGACATCGTCAGCCCACGAGAAGAAGCAGAGGCAGCCCTGGCTGCATCGATAAGCTCCACTCTTGCAAGCAAGGGCCGCGTGCTGATACCTGTTCCAGAAGTTGGGATATCTCAAGAATTGCTAGTCGTCCTGAACCGTTTGATGGCAAACGGCAGAATACCTGCGGCAAAAATCCTAGTTGACGGCATGATTGCAGAGGCCACGGCCGTCTGCGAAGCATACCCCGAATTTCTGTCCCGGGAGATACGGCAGGTAATAACAGAGTCAGAGCAAAACCCCTTTGGGCAGATTTCAATAGCCGACGATGTCCTGCCTGAAGGTCCTTTGATAATTCTGGCGCATTCTTCGATGCTTTTCGCCGGGCCGTCAGTCTCCTATCTGAAACAGATCGCTGGTGATAACTCTAGCAAGCTAATTCTTGTTTCGTACCAGGCAGTTGACACGCCGGGCAGGCAGATTCAAGAAGGCTCAAGGCAGGTTGTATTGAACAGCGAAAATGTCTCGATTCAATGCCAAGTAGAGCGGATTGACGGCTTTACCAGCCACAGCGACTACAACCAGCTCATGGCCTACGTCAGCCGGCTACGGCCAAAGCTGCGAAAGGTGCTTGTAAACCATGGCGAGCGGCCAAAGGCCCAGAACCTGGCAAGCTCGATTAACAAGATATTCAAGATACAGACACAGCATCCGCTTGTCCAGGAAGCAATAAAACTACTTTAGGTCGTAAGCCCCGCGCCAGATCTTGACATCTGGTGGCGTGAGGACTATTCTTTCCTCGCCTAGCCTGGCAATGTCGCCTCCGATAGATTGGGCATAGGAATACAGCTCCTCGATTGCCTTTCTTAGCTCCTCTACATCTTTTTGCGCAAGCGGTGTAACGCGCAGGATGACTATCATGTGCTTTTTGATGTCCTCCTTTACCCCGGCGATATCAGTGACATCGCGCAGCGTAAGGGCCTTTAGGTAAACCGGAGCCTTGTGTGCCTGCGTTGATCTGTCCGCCATCTTGAGGTAAACCTAAGAGCTTTTCGGTCCCTCAATAGGAC
>QCWB01000104.1 GCA_013114715.1 Nitrososphaera sp. | reverse complement strand
TTCTTTGCGCAGATTTACGTTTCTGCCCTCGTAGGCATAACGGCCTCGATGCCAGTAATAGTCTGGGAGATTGCCATGTTCGTCGCGCCGGCCGTAAGCCCGGAAAGAAGAAAAAGCATCTCGAGGGTAATGATCCCGGCAGTCCTGCTTTTCGTGTCTGGCGTTGCCTTTGCTTATTTTGTAACTATTCCCTTTGTCCTTGATTTTCTATACCAGTACGGAGAAGCAATTGGCGTGCTGCCACTCATAAACATCAGCGACTTTATCTCGTTTGTGATGCAGTTCTTTCTTGGCTTTGGCATAGCTTTTGAGCTTCCGGTGGTGATGTACCTTATTTCGCTGACCGGGGCCATGTCGCCCAAGTTCTGGAGGAACAACTTTAGGTATGCCATCATTGTCCTAGTCGTCTTTGGCGCCATCATAACTCCAGACGGAAGCGGGGTAACGATGTGGTTTGTTGCCGGCCCGATGATTGCCCTGTACCTTGTTGGCATGATAGCTGCTGAGGCCAGAGGAAGAAGGATTGAGAAGGCCGCCAGAGCAAATACCTAACACTTAAATTCTATGAAGCTCAATAGCTTGCTAGATGGCCGCAGGACTGCCTAGCTTGTTAATGCAGCTTGGAGGATTAGGAGGAATGGAATGGATTTTCATCGTTATTGCTATAGTCGTCATATTCTTTGGAGTGAAAAAGATCCCCGAGATCGCCAGATCTTTTGGCAAAGCTTCAGCAGAATATGAAAAGGCCAAGATTGAGGCAAAGCGCGAGCTACAGCAATTAAAAGACCAGAACAGGCCAGGCAGAGAAAAACTTGAAGAGATTGCAGAGTCCCTTGGCATTGACTACTCTAACAAAAATGACGATGAGTTGAAATCAGCTATAGAAGTCGAGTTGAACAAGGGCGCCAAAAAGTAGGCTTTTTATTACAATCTTTTAGCTTTGTAGGCGTTGATAGGTCTTCAGCAGATTGCCAGCATAGTAGACCAGTATGATTTAAAGAACATCACTATTGGCACCATTGGCAGCCACTCGGCCCTGGAGGTGATGGATGGCGCCAAGGACGAGAACATGAAGACGGTATGCATCTGCCAGAAGGGACGGGACCTGCCGTACAGGCGGTTCAAGAGGCTGGCAGACGAGATAATTTTGCTAGACAAGTTTTCCGACGTCATGAACCGCGAGAACCAAGACAGGCTTCGCGAGCTAAACTGCGTGATGGTGGCCCACCGCGCATTTACCGCTTACCTTGGATACGACAACATTGAGAACAACTTCAAGGTCCCGGTTTTCGGCAACAGGACCCTTCTTCGAGCTGAAGAGAGAACAGCCCCAAGAAACCAGTACTACCTGCTGCAAAAAGCAGGCCTGAGGCACCCCAAGATATACAGAAAGCCATCCGACATCGACGGCCCGGCGATGGTCAAGGTCCAGGAGGCAAAGCGCAAGCTAGAGCGGGCGTTTTTCATAGTCACCTCGTATGAGGATTACCAAAAAAAGTCCAAGCAAAAGATACAAGACGGCCTGATAACCGAGCAAGACTTGGAGGCTGCAGTAATTGAGGAATACGTGCTTGGGACTTACTTTAACCTCAATTTCTTCCATTCTCCAATAACCGGGGAGACTGAATTTCTAGGGATAGAACGGAGGCTTCAGACCAACCTGCATGATTTTGTTTCCATGCCGGCAAGGCAGCAGATGGAGCTTGACATCCAGACCCAGAACATTGAGGTGGGACATACCCCGGCCAGCATCCGCGAGTCGCTGCTAGAAAAGGTCTTTGAGATGGGCGACAAATTTGCAGTGGCCGTGAGAAAGGAATATCCGCCAGGAATAATAGGACCCATCTCGCTTCAAAGCGTCATAACTACAGACCTGGAATTTGTCGTCTATGACGTGTCTTTGCGCGTCCCTGGAAACCCGATAATGGCCACGACAAGCCCGTATACAAAATACTATTACGGTCACACCATGGGCGTAGGCCGAAGAATAGCCATGGAAGTCAAAAATGCCGCGGCGCAGAGAAAGCTGCGCGATATCGTTACCTAGTGTTCTATTGGCTCTTCAAACAGGCTTTTTCGAACCTTTATCGGGATGTCATAATACGCTGCAAGGGCTATCGAGTCAGAAGCGCGATAGTTCCGCAGGACAATCTCGCCTTTCCGGCTCTGGAAGTACAGATTTGCCCGTAGGACAGAGCCGCTCTGGTATATCCGGATTTCCGTCAGCAGCAGGTCCTGCATGACAGATATCTCTTCTACCAGGTTATAGATGGTAGGGATGCTCCCCTTGTCGCCTTCCTTAAAGCGCGAGATGTGCCTCGCCACTTCCCCGGAAAAGGCGCGCATCGGAAATTCGCGCTCGTCTTCGGATGTTAGAATGACGACTCCTTCAAGGCCCATCTGGTCGGCAAACCCGACGTAGCTTATCCTGGCTGAAACATAGTCGTCTTCCGGTGAGGCCATGATCTATTGTGCGCGCTACGACGAATTAAGGGTTTATCAAGGTAGGATTTAATTTGCAGTATGGCCCCTTAATTCAAGCATGGACGCAAGCTGGCAGGAGCTCAGGGACAGGGGCTTTAGAATATTGTTTTTGGGGTTGTTCTCCATGGCCATTGCGTTTATCATTTATTCTCGGCTCTCGATGCCGTCGGGCGTGCCCATCGAGTCTTCTCAGCTGACAAACATGGCATACGCCATTCTGGCCGTGACTGCAGCCTCTATGGCCGCGGCACTGTACGGGGCATATTCCATTTTTCGGTCGGAAAAGACTCGCACTGCCAACACGGACAAGCTGGTGGCATTTATCACCGGAGCTTTTTCTGATAAAAAGTACTGGAAGATAATGGTTGTTGCAGCCATCGGCTACGGTGTCTTTTTCGCTTTCCTGTCCCAGATCCTTGTCTACAGGCCAGATGTCTCGTTTGTCCAGCGCGGCATTGCAGTCCCGTCCTTTGAGATAATCCCTTGCTGCGGAGCTCCGGGATACATGCCAATTTTCTCGGTGTATTTTACGGACAACTTTCTTTTGCTCGTGATACCAGTCAACGTCATACTGGCATCCGTAGTCTCTATCATGGTAGGCTTTAACGTTGCAATGAGTGTCTACGCATATCAGCTGAGCAGGATGGTTCAGGCTAGGACGTCGCTTGTCGGCGGGATTGGCATGACTACTGGCCTTTTCGTAGGATGTCCTACTTGCGCCGGCAGCATGGTTTCGGCAGTGCTTGGCCTTGGCATAGCAGGGGCCGGCGCCAGTACTAGCGCACTGGCATCGTTCCAGACAGTCTTTATACTGGCAAGTATCCCGGCTCTGGCCGTGGCCCCGTTTTTGCTTGCCAGAAGCATCAGGTCCATTTCCAGATGCAGAGTCAAGTAATCTGGAAGGGAATTGGAAAAACACTTAATTCTATTAATAGCAATATCAATTGCATGAAAGCTACATTTGGAATGGGCTGTTTCTGGTGCTCCGAAGACGTTTTCCGAAGGCTAAAAGGCGTCAAGTCAACCGCAGTCGGCTACATGGGCGGCAAGCTTGAGAATCCTACCTACGAGCAGGTCTGCACGGACAGGACAGGCCATGCAGAAGTCGTGCAGGTGGAGTTTGACCCGTCATCTATCACCTATGAAGAGATCCTAAAGACGTTCTGGAGCAATCATGACCCGACCACGCCAAACAGGCAGGGCCCGGACGTGGGAACCCAGTACAGGTCTGCAGTATTCTTTCATAATTCAGAGCAGGAAACGGCTGCAAAATCGATGAGAGACAAGCTGCAGGATTCCGGCCTGTTTAGAAGAAAGATAGCTACCGAGATCGTGCCGGCGGTCACTTTCTGGAAGGCCGAGGAATACCACCAGCAGTACTACGAAAAGTGCGGAATACGTTCGCACATGTAGGAAAAGCTCTTTTAGTGAAAACAGCTAATATATGGTAATGAAGCTGATCGCCTTCATTGTTTTGGCCGTCATCATAGCCTTTAGTAGCAGCGCCTTTGCAGCATCAGATGTTGTCAGGACAGCCTCAGACGAGGTGGGCCCTGGCGCCAAGGTCAGATTCTTGATAGACGACTTTGACTTGAACATTAGCCCTTCTAGGACTGACAGATTTGACGGCGACGATACCGGTGACAAGTGGGTTGTGTTTCGGACAGACAGAAGCGACGCCGGCAAGGCCAGCCCGGACATAAAGGAAACTGGCCCAAGTACGGGATTATTTGAGTTTGAGATACAGTTGGTTCCGATAGAGGGCGGAGAAGATGGTGAGCCTGTCGATGTGCGCGGCGGCTCCAATCCGAGGATCGGCGTTCTGCCCGGCGATTTGTTGATAGTAAGCTACGAGGACAATAGAAATCCGGAAGGCAAAAAGTCTCTGGAATCAAAAATCGTGGCAGTGAAAAGCTGGGATCCAGAATTTGAGCAGGACAAGGAATCATACAAGTCAGGCGACAGGATTTTGATAACTATTACAGACAAAGATGCCAACCTAAGCGAGGACACTGTAGACTCGCTTTCAGACATCAGGGTGTTTTCAGAAAGCGATCCTGCCGGCCAGCGATATTCCGCTTTGGAGACGGAGGACAACAGCGGCGTGTTTGAACTATCATTCAGTGTCTCTGAATCAAGAAGCGGCTCGGTATTTGCAAAAGACGGCGAAGAGATAACCATAATCTATGAAGACAAGTTCCCGGCAGACTATGCGATAAGATCCAGACAGATTAACAATCCTGAAAAAGAGTTTACCTACACAATTATCATTGGAGAACAAGGTGTTTCTGCGGTCACGCAGTCGGCTCCTGTTCTAAAAGACACAAAGGGTGCTGATGTGCCTGAAGCAATGGTTGACCAGCAAGTGATTTTGTCAACCGAAATAAACAACAATAGATCAATAGCTTTGCCATTTGTAGCGTTTGTTGAAGTAAGAAATTCTGACGGCCAGACGGTGTTTCTGCAATGGCATACCGGGACGCTGAATGCCAGTTCTGTAACAGGCGTCGGATTATCGTGGACGCCAGATGCTGCTGGAAATTACACTGTACGGGTTTTCGTAGTCGACGACATTGCCAATCCGTCAATAATATCGCCCGTTTCAGAGTCCCAGATAACAGTGCTGAAAAACATTTAGGAAGGCATTACCCAAAAACAGCCAGTGATATCCGGCATTACGATTGCAACTATCCTGATTGTTGGCCTGGCCGTGGCCATAGTAGCCATCATAATGTACGATTCATCGATAATCTTTGGCAGCAAGATTGACTCTTCAAAGACGCTCAAGGAAGTTACGAGCAGAAACACCACTACCTTTGGAGAGGACCTGATAACTGCAGGCAAGAGCATTGCAGAAACCGGCAGTGAAATAGTAAACAAGAATTAGTTTATTGCACTTCTATCGCTGCATCATTAAAGCCCTTCTTGACAAGGTAGTCTCGCACATCATCTCTGTGGTCGCCTTGCAGCATGATAAAGCCATCCTTGGCAGTGCCGCCACAGGCAAACGTGCTTTTTAGCTCCTTGACTATCTTTTGCATGTCACTTTGCTTT
>QCWB01000103.1 GCA_013114715.1 Nitrososphaera sp. | reverse complement strand
ACAACCACTGCAAGCCAGACAAAGTCTTTGTTCACTGTTATCAGTAATACACATGATTTGTTATATACTGTACGGTACAAAGCCCGGGTCTGATTTTAATAACCATGGTAGTTCATACCAGTCCATGGACAGCATTGCAATAGAATACTATAACAAAAAATTTGGAGACAACGCGTCAGCGGCATTTATACACCTTGTACGTGAGATAGGCGAGATAGCTTTTGCCATGGAAAATAACAACCCGGAACACGCAAAATTAGAGATAACAGAATCCGTGGCCCTGCTGCAGTACCTTGCATCAAAATACAGCCTGGACGTTGATTCTAATATCCAATCTGTCTACTCAAAAAAACTGGAAATGCTAAAGTCCAAATGATAACCATTCGCCAAGACCTAGATGAAATATCTGACATACTGCGGAAGACCTTCGAGGTCGAACCCTTCAAGAGAAACTACGACGAGGCCTTTAGCATGATAGGCGGCATCCTGTACAGATATGGCATATCCGAGAATCCACGAAACCTGCGTTACAGGTTCATACTCTGCATGCAGGAATTCTTTGATGGCATACCGCAGGACCAGTGGCGGGTAAAAGACCCGGCTTTTATCAGGCAGTCTGAAGAGTTTGCAATAGCCAAGTTCCGCGACTGGGTAATAGAGCAGATAACATAGCTACTGAATCCGCTCTACCAGCTCAAAGACCTTGCTCATGACAGGCGGCTCGCCGGTCGGTTCTCTGACATACAAAGAAGCACATGCATTTGAGAACAGCAGCCGCTCTGATGGGTCCAATCCAGCCAGGTATCCGATAATGTCAGCCGCATCCCAGACATCGCCGGCTCCAGTGAGTATTCTTGGTTCTACCTTGATGGCATGGATGAATTCTGATTCCTTGCCGTTTGACCAGGCAGCCCCGGTTCTGGTGTGCAGATCCGTGCTTATGCCTATCTTTTCAGAGATCTTTTTTGCGGCAGAACGGACTTCATCCTGCGTGTAGCTGGAACTAAGAACATGCCCCAGCCCCAGGGCGTCGGACAGGGAATTGCATTCGTTTTCATTGATGCTCAGACAGTCCGTGACAGCAGACAGTCTTTTCAAAGAATCGCGGAAATCCTGCTTTCTTGTTTCAATGTCTGCCGGGTCTATAAAGTGAAATGCGCTAGGGGAGCTTCGAAAAGCGTGCTCTGCAAGGTCCGTGCCCTTTAGGTTGCTGGCCCAGTTTGCCATCATCACTGCATCGGCATTTCTCAGGATTGCAGCGTCTTCTGGCGAGCTTATCTTGTCTGGGCCAAAACTTGCATTATCGCCGACGTCGCTTACCATGACATTGACCTTGTCGCCGCCCGTTGGAAACTCAAAAGCTGTGGTATATCCGTGCTTGCCGGCCGATATCCGAAGCGAGGTCTTGTCTCCAAACTTTGAGAAAATCTGCCTCAGCATTGCGGCGCCCATCTCGTCGGCTACCGTAAACAGAGTAGCTTTGACCCCAAGCCTGGAAAGGGCATAGGCGACGTTGACTGCATTTCCGCCCTTTATGTCAAAAGTCGGGACGCCCCGTATGCTTCCGCCGCCAAATTTTGTTTTTTGTTCAAGCAGGTTGCCAAGCTTTTCCCTTGATTCTAGTCTGATTATCCGGTCAACGAAAAAGTCCGGCATGACGACGACCGAGCCCAAAATGTGTAGCTGACGCAGCTTTTCAATTATCACTTGAGAAAGAAAGGGAAACGTGCAGTATTTGTTGTTTCTGATAAAAAAAGGAGACGGGCTTATTCCATTCCCATGCCGCCCATTCCACCCATGCCTCCCATACCGCCTGGAGGCATTGCAGGTCCTCTGGACTTGCTTCCTGCAATCACGTCGTCAATCCTCAGGAGCATGGATGCAACTTCTGTGGCGGACTTGATTATCTGCTGCTTTATGATTACTGGCTCAAACACGTTCTGCTTGAACATGTCTGCCACAGTGGTGTTTCTGCAGTCGACACCGGTCCACTTGGCGCCCTTGCTCTGCTTTGCTCGAAGCTCAGTCATGGTGTCTATCGGGTCCATGCCTGCGTTCTCTGCAAGATTGAGCGGGATTGAGTCTAGCGCGTCGGCAAATTTCTGGACAGCAAGCTGGGCGCGTCCTTCCTGGCTGCCTGCCCATTGCCTGAGCGCGTTGGCAATGTAGGCTTCTGGAGCTCCGCCGCCTGCGACTATTGCCGGCTTTTCCAGAACGTCTTTCATTACCATCAGTGCATCATGAATCGACCTGTCTGCCTCGTCTACCACACGCTGCGAACCGCCGCGAATGAGTATCGTGACTGACTTGGGGTTCTTGCAGCCTTCGATAAAGACCCACTTGTCTGTCTCTACTTTGCGCTCTTCTACCAAGTCGGCGGCGCCAAGGTCTTTTGCTGTCATGTCATCTAGGTTGTTGACTATTCTTGCTCCGGTAGCACGGGACATCTTGGTCATGTCGCTTTCCTTCACCCTTCTTACCGCTAGCACGCCGGCCTTGGACAGGTAGTGCTGGGCAATATCGTCTATGCCTTTCTGGCAGAGAAGTACGTTTGCACCTGAAGAGACTGCCTTGTCGACCATGCTCTTGAGCATCCTGTTCTCTTCTTCTAGGAACATCTGCATCTGCTGCGGATCTGAAATTCTAATCTCTGCACTTATCTCTGTCTTTTCGATTTCAAGAGCAGAATTGATAAGGGCAATCTTGGCCTTCTCTATACGCTTTGGCATGCCAGAGTGGACAATTTCTTTGTCCAGTACAATGCCCTTGATGAGTTTTGTATCGCGCATCGAGCCGCCGGCCTTCTTTTCTACCTTGACGTCGTCAAGGTCCACCTTCAAGCCGCCGTCTGTCTTTTCTGCAATCTGCTTTGCTGCGTCGACTACTATCTCGCCTAGCCACGGACTATCCTCTGATACCAGCTTTGAATCCATGCTGGTCCGGGCTACCTTTAGCAGCATTGCCTTGTCAGAGACATCGACATCGACTGCAATTTTCTCCAAAAGCTTTAGCGCTTGTTCTGCAGCGGCGTTGTAGCCGTCTACAATAACCGACGGATGGACGTCCTTGCTTATCAGCTCCTCCGCGTTTTCTAAAAGCGCGCCTGCAAACACCACAGATGATGTTGTGCCATCGCCAACTTCGTTGTCGACGGATTTTGCAACCTCGACCATCATCTTGGCCGCTGGATGCTGGACGTCGATCTCCTTTAAGATGGTGGCACCATCATTGGTGATCGTTACATCGCCTAGGTTGTCAACAAGCATCTTGTCCATGCCTCTTGGGCCAAGACTTGTCTTTACTATCTCTGCGATGAGCTTTGCTGCTGTAATGTTGTTCTTCTGGGCTTCTCTTCCCTTGCTTTCCTTGGTTCCTTCTTTCAGAATCAAAACTGGCATTCCGCCAGGCGTTGTTTGAATTGATGCCATGCCTATCATACACCTTATAGAATAATTGCAGTTTTCATAAATCTCTTATATATTTTTCATTTCAAGCTGCTTTTGCTTTTCTTCAAACTTGGCCCTGAATTTTGGCACGTTGATGATGAACCTCTCATGTCTGCCTTCGCCTATCTTTTCCAGCTCGTCATGGGCCTCGACATCAAACATCACGCGACGGCCGTCTATCGAGGTTACTCTTGCTTTCAGGAATACCTTTGCGCCTACCGGCGTGGCTGCAAGGTGCTTGACGTCAACTATCGTGCCAACAGAGTCCCATTCGGCCTGTGGTATTGCCTGCTCCTTTAACAAAAGCCGGCAGGTTTCCTCCATCTCTAGGATCATGGATGGCGTGGAAAGGACGTTCTCCCCTTCCCAGAGAAAGCTTGTTGTCTGGTTCTTGTCCACTGTTATGCTTCTTTCCTTGACTGCTCCAGCTTTAAGCTTGGAAAGGTCTATGCTCATGTCTCTGTCTCAGACAGCGGAGCTTTTATTTCTTCGAAAACTTGTGCCGGCGCACATCTGTTTTTCTCTCATTTTCTTCTCTTACATGGTGCAGCCTGTCCTTCTCGTGAAGGAAAAGCTTGCCACATTCGCTGCATTTTACAATATGCTGCTTGTGTGCCTCACGAGCATGATTGACCATCTCGTCATAACTGGCAAAAGTCTGGCCGCAGCTCTCACAGTCTCGCTTCTCGCGGTGAAAAAGCCCCATGACAAATAATTAATAGCCAACGCTATAAAGCTGACGAAAAAGAAAAAGTAGCGGGCCCGCTTACTTGCTGCGTCTCATGCTTGACGCAACTGCATAGGCCAGACCAACGACAAGGCCGAATGTCAGAGGAATCCAAACCGGATACATCTCTGCAGTTATTACCTGCAACATTTCCGTAATCATGCCAGAGGGTTATTTGTCCAAGTATATTAGATTTTCGACAGACATCCTTCCTGCAAAACCTGATATACATTAAATTACCCCGAATGGAAATCCTGTGCAGTATGAAGATGCAGAAGGAGATGCGCAAATTCTGCCCCAAGTGCAAGACCCATACAATTCAATCAGTGGGTCTCTACAAGAAGGGAAAGGACAGAACCGTGGCAGAAGGTGCTCGCAGGCACGCTGAAGATAAGCATGGTTACGGCGGTCAGAAATTCCCGGAACTCAAAAGGACAGCCAAGACCACGAAAAAGATGACTTTACGATATACTTGTAAAACCTGCCAGCGAAAGACCATGAAGGAAGGATTAAGAATCCGCAAGCTGGAGATGTGACATGAAGCGAGAAAATATTCTGGTTCCAAAACCACGGAGCAATTTCATATCAGTCCAGTGCAACCAGTGCGAAGAGAAGATCACTGTTTTCACACACACTACTACGGATATCGTGTGCAAGGCATGCGGTGAAGTAATAGCCGTGAAATCAGGATCAAAGGCCAAGATTCTGGGCAAGCTATTAGGTACGCTGGACCAGTAACTTTTCGGCCAGATCTTTTTCTTCTTTTGTATTTACATTAACCGCTATCTCGACTAGGTTCATCTTTACGTAACGCTCTGTCATGTGAGGGCCAGTCTGACTCGCGTCAAAGACAGTTATGCCAGAGTGGCAGTATTCGTCTACAACTACGCTTGGCTTGACGCCTGTCCCTTGCACAAAGCTTTTGTCCAGCACTATGGAGACTGCCGGGTACTCTGACTCTCTCAAAGCTTGCTTTACTATTTCTTTGATGATAGCCGGCGATAACAGGGGGGTGTCTGAAGGCACAACCAGTACCTTGTCCGGGGCCAGTTTTGCAAGCAGAGTTGACAGGTCGCTTGAATATCCGTTGCCTGCCGTGTCTATAATCTCGATTCCAGACGATGCCAGGAATTGGCGAGTTTTTGGAGCGTTTGGAGAAGCAACAGCCACAATCCTGCTAAATATCTCAGAATCAAGAAGCGCTTTTAGCACGTACTCGACGAACATTCTGCCTCCAAGCTTTGTCAGCGGCTTTTCAATATCTGAATTCAGCCTGCTTCCAAGCCCGCCGCACATCACAGCGGCTATCAAAGCATCACCGATGACATGACAATGAGCGAGTACAGCCTTGTAACCTCGTTTGAAGCGCCCAAGACGGGGATCATGCCCTTGACACTCTATTAGCTCAAATGAGTGAACCAGCCA
>QCWB01000102.1 GCA_013114715.1 Nitrososphaera sp. | reverse complement strand
GGCCAGCTGAAAGCCAAAGCATATTCCAAGGTACGGGATGTTGTTTTCCCTGGCAAAGTTTGCCGCGCTGATTATACCCTCGCTTCCCCGCTTGCCAAAGCCGCCGGGAGCAAGTATTCCGTCGTAATCCTTTAGAATCGATATTTTTTCTCCCTTCTCAAAGCGCTCAGAGTCTATCCAGTCGACTTCAACTTTTCTGTCGATCTTTGCGCCGGCGTGTGACAGCGCGTGATAGACGCTTACGTAGCTGTCTGGCAACGTGACGTATTTGCCTACAACCGCGACTCTTACAGAACCTTTGTATTTTGAAAACGAGTCGGCAGTCTTTTTCCAGTCGCCCCATTTCGGCCGGCTTCTTTTCAAAGAGAGTTTTGCAGAAATAGTCCTCAGCATGTCTTGCTTTTCAAGCAGTTCTGGCACTTTGTAAATAGACGGCGCGTCGTGGCAGGAAATAACGCAGCTCTGGTCTACGCTTGCAAACAGCGAGATCTTGCGCCGCGAGTCCTGAGTCAGCGGCATTTTGCATCTTATGGCAAGTATGTCTGGCTGGATCCCGATTCTTCGCAATTCCTGCACGCTGTGCTGCGTTGGCTTGGTCTTTTGCTCGCCTACCACGTCAAGCACAGGAGCCAAAGTGACGTGGATAAACAGGGTGTTTGAACGGCCGGCTTCCATCTGCATCTCGCGCAATGCCTCCAGAAACGGCAGGCTTTCAATGTCGCCTACGGTGCCGCCGCACTCGACTACAAGGATGTCCAGTTTTTCAGACTCGGCAATCTTTCTCAGGCTCTGCTTTATTGCGTCAGTGACATGCGGGATGATTTGCACGCACTGGCCGAGGTACTTGCCTTCCCGCTCTTTTTTGATGACGTCTAGGTATATCCTTCCCGTCGTGATGTTGTGGTCCTTTGTCATCGACACGTCGATGAACCGCTCATAGTTGCCAATGTCCATGTCGCATTCGCCGCCGTCGTCTGTCACAAAGACTTCGCCGTGTGCAACAGGGTTCATGGTCCCGGCGTCATAGTTGACGTATGGATCGATTTTAACGCAAGAGACCTTGTAGCCGGCCAGCTGCAAAAGTTTGGCAGTAGAAGAAGTAACTACACCTTTACCAAGGCCGGACATGACTCCGCCTGTGACAAATATGAACTTGGACTGCACATTACGGTTTTGAGGTGGAGGTTTTTATTCCTTACCTGAAGATTGTAGTTACTTCAATTCAGTATAGAGGTTTGCATGTCGTCGGAACAAATCTTGAATTTATGATCATGACTGCGACATTTCAACTTCAAGGAAACAAAAGTGACTACGGCAGACTATTGCATCTATGATTGTAAGCATACTAGAATTGGCGTTATATTAATAAGCGCAAAACTCCAAGTCAATTCATTCTGTGAGCGATACCAAGAACCGTGGCAAAACAGCAATCGGAGAGATGCACCGCGATAGCACAAGAGAAGACGAGATGCGCCTTGATCTCCAGATAGCAGACATGTATGAAGTGGAACTGGTAGAGGCAACAGAGATTCACGCCAACTACCATACGGAAAAAATAATCGAGATCCTAAAAAGACGTGCGCTTCAAAACGGCATGTCTGCGCAAAGAGTAGAGGAATTTATCAACATGATGGATGTAAACAGCCTTGCCCGGCAGATAGCTGAAGGCAAGCTGTCAGACGCCGGTGCTGCAGACATTTTATTCCGTGGAATATACAGTGCAGAGAGCAACGGCAAAGACAACGACAGGCACATCAACTTTTACGGCTGACCGATGTATCCAGTCTGCCTGAAAAATAACAAAAGAGCAGAAACGTACTCGTTTTCTACGTTTAGTCCAAACATCGCGTTTGCGTATTTTACCTGCCGGACCCAGCCTATCTTTACCAGGTCGTCAAGGTTATTCTTTATGTCGTCTCGCTTC
Organism: Nitrososphaera sp.; assembly: GCA_013114715.1. Classification (GTDB taxonomy): domain Archaea; phylum Thermoproteota; class Nitrososphaeria; order Nitrososphaerales; family Nitrososphaeraceae; genus Nitrososphaera. Next base: position 3,718 of record QCWB01000102.1, on the reverse strand, counting down.
AGGCCGGTCTTTTTCTGAAGCAAATAGACTGTAGCAAGTTTTCCTTCCTCTGCCAGGGCCCGGAGTATCTTTACCTTGCCAATCGAGCCGAGGCCAGACTCTACAACTTCTTTAGCGCTCAGGCCTGTTTCACCTTGCTAATCAGTATCGGCTCCAGCTCTGAAAGCGAGGCTCCGTGCAGGCCTATTTCTTTGAAGGAGTGCACTTCAATCATCTTGCGCACCTTTAGCTCGTCTAGATGGTCTTCAACTTCCATCTTTTTTAGTCCAAGCTGCTCTGCAAGTTCCGCCGCCTGAAGCCTGACGTCCTTGAGCTCCACGTACTGCTTTTTGCGGCTTTTTAGGGCCCGGACCACGGCAATCAGGCTTACTAGCTGGTGCTTTGACAGCTGCTCTATCTCCTCGGTTGTTATCGACGGGCTTGTCTGCCCGTGGACCTTGCGAATCTGGTCTAAAGTGACGTGCTCTGTTCCCTGCGACTCGGCAAGGTTGCCGGCGTACAGCAGCAAATCCAGCGCGTAGCGGACGTCTCCGTTTACCTGCGGCGAGGAGGTGATCCTTGCAACCTGGTCAATGATGTCCGGCCCGATTGCGCGGTTCTCAAACGCCTGATCGCAGCGGTTTGACAGTATGTCGCTTACATGCTCTACTGAATACGGCTTGAACTCTAGCGGCACGCGGCCAAGCGTGGAGAGCTCTGCAGAATCCAGCTTGCCGTAATAATCCGTGCTTCTTGAGACAAATATCACGCCCTTTATGTTGCAGGGCTTGTCAGGGTCAAACTCGTTTAGCCTAGTCAGATCGTAGATGATGCTAGAGTCCTTGCTTGTCTTGACCAGGTAGTCTATCTCGTCCATGATGATAATCGCGTACTGGTTGTTGTCCCGGAGGTATCGAAGTAAATACCGGAGCATCTCTTCCGCACTCAGCCCCTGCGACGGCAGGTCCGGAGCAATCCGCTCAAGCAGAAACCGATAAATTGCAAACTTGTTTCCGCCCTGCAGTTTCAAGTTGATGTAGGCCGTCTTGAGCAAAAGATGATGTCTTGAAAATTTCTCCTCAAGTGCCTTTGCAGATTTTAGAACAGTCGTGCTCTTGCCAATGCCCGCGTTTCCTACTATTTGCAGTATCGTCAGCGGGAACCTGTCTGGGTCCGTCGCGTCAGAAAACACGTCGACTATTTGCTGGACCTGCTGCTGTCTGTGCGGCAGGTCTTCTGGCACGTAGCGCGGCGATAGCTTTGTCCTGTCGCGGAATATCCCAGGCATCTTTAGTTCTTGGTACGTTTCGTCCTAATATACATGAGTCCATGGGTCACGGTACACCCAATAATCGACCCAAATCGTTAGCGGTATATTAAATATGTCCGTCTTAGGTTCTGTGATGTCTTCGGCTTGGATGAGCCGATGCAGAGCAAGACACTGTGGACACCCCTGTTCAAGATGATGATGTCTTTGCTTCAGACGGCACAGTAAACATTAATGCGCCTGTCGCCAGTGCGATCGTTGCTGGCGGCAACATAAACATTCACTCTGGCAGTGTTATTGCAAAGGATGTGTTTGTAGCAGGCGGCACAATTAACAACGCTGGGGAGATAGAGGCAAGCTTACAATATCGGCAGATAATTTCCAGAATACAGGAAAGGTTGGAGAAATAGAAATTAGGGAACAAAATACTACTGACCTAGAGAACGCGCTTTATTTGTTTCAAGTTCTTTTGACTAGTGGATTTGGCGTATTGGGTGTGATTTTGCTAAAACTGTTTCCTACACAGTTCACCAAGATTGATGAGATCATTAGAAAGTCCACAGTAAAGAAAACTGTAGTCGGCTTGCCCATAGCGATTATTGCTGGATTTCTTTTTGTTATCGGCCTTATGTTAGCAGGTCTGTTTGTAGCGTTCACGTTTGGAAAGAAAATCACTGCTTTTCTCAAACTTCCTGTGATAAACAATATTCTTACTTTCATTATCGGCTTTGTCGTCCTAGTTCTTCTGTACCTTATCCCTATATAGGTCAAGTAATACAGGTTATAGTTGTGAGTTTAGGATTTGGAGCTTTGTTTTATGGATTGCGCCAGAATTGGGCTTCCATGACATCCATGAAGACTGCCTAGTTTGTCAACTATTCAATATGAAAAAGGAGAAGATAGATCATGATAAGATTTCTGGTTCTTATATAACTTGGCAAGAAAGGCGTGGTCATGAGAATCTTGAGGAAAATGATTATTAACGCACTAAATGACAAACAGCTCGAGACTATCACAAGACATGCGGGATGTATTGGAACGATCAGTTACTTCCTATATGCACCACTTATTCGTGGTTCTAGATGAAAATACGAATGTTGCCTCTGCTGTCCAAAAAATGAAGCTGGATAAAGCTGAAACGATTATTGTTTCAAAGAATGGAAATGCCACGGGAATAGTTACTGACAGTGACATTCTTGATGAAGTCGTAATCAAAGGTGAGGATTCCGATCAAGTCTTTCTTAAATCCATAATGTCTACCCCTATTGTAACCATTTCAGCCAAGGGAACTGTAAAACAAGCTCTTCAGTTGATGCGGCTAAATCAAGTCAAGCGGTTGCCTGTAATGGACACAACAGGAATAATAGGAGTAGTTACTCAGGAAACGCTTGCTAATGCAGTTAGAAGCTCCGTTATAGAACGCACGTTCAGCAGGTATAGAGGCTTTGTCAGGGAAGAGTACAAGCCGATTCTTGCTAATCTTGGTATCCTTCTTCAGTTCGCAGGCGTGTTGTTGGTGGTTCCAGCATTCCTCGGAGCGGCTCTCGGGGAAATCGCTAGCACTGTGGGTATCTTGTTCTCGGTGATAGGCCTCTCTTTCAGCGGTTTCCTTCTAACTCATGTTGGTGAAAAAGGAACTATGAACCTTAAGCAGGCTTCTATCTTCATAGTAAGTGGTTTTATCTTGCTGAGCCTCTTTGGCTCGATTCCGTACGCCTACATTAATCCATTCTGGGAGGGAATAGATACTCAATCTCTGTTTGTTAACAGCTTTTTCGAGAGCGCATCAGGCTTTACTACCACAGGATTATCAGTGCTCAGCAAGCCTGAGAACTTGCCACAAAGTCTAGACTTCTATCATTCCTACACTCAATGGGTAGGCGGTCTAGGTTTTGTCTATCTAATAATGATCCTATTCTTTCCTGAAAGAAAACTGAGTGCAATGAAAAGTGTCTTTGGAGGTGGACTGTTAAGAGTAAAAGAATTCCTAGTAACGATAGTTGTGATCTTTAGTGCATATACTGTGATTTTGACTGTGTCGGTTGCCTTCTTTAGTCAAACTGACGATCTCGATGCGACGATGCTAATTTTTAGTACTGTTACGAGCGGTGGTTTCATTCCTTCTTCCGATATTATCACTCCAATGCATCCTGAGCGCCTATTCGTTGTAGGGATAGGAATGATACTCTCTGCTTTGCCGTTCGCTTTCCACTATCATGTATTCACAAGGGAAGGACTACGGACAAGGAAGCTATTGAGCTTGGAGGTGTCGGTCTATTTCGCTCTAATCATTGTAGCGATCCTGACATTCTTTGGGCTAGCTTGGGGAAGTGTAGATATCTATAGTGCGATTTTTCATGTTATCAGTGGCTCAACTACTACAGGTTTCCAGTACCTTGACATCCATTCTCTTTCATCTGCACCAAAGACTTTCCTGATTCTTATCATGCTAGTCGGCGGTACAGCATTTTC
>QCWB01000101.1 GCA_013114715.1 Nitrososphaera sp. | reverse complement strand
TGCCAAAGAACTCTCGCCACGTCAGAGAGCTGAGGACATAAAAAATACAGCTAGAAAAGTTAGAGAGTCCGCTATAATTCTAAGAGAAACCATAAAGGCAATGCGAGAAGCCGGAACGTTGAAGGAAATTAGTGCAGCAATATACGAAGCAGCAAGTGCTACAAGAGTAACATCTCAAGAGATAGACTCAACTGTCAAAGAATTGGAGCAAAGTGGAGTTATAAAGGAAATTGGAAGCACCGTCCAGGAGGTAACTCAAACAGCAAGATATACCGCTGATGTCGCACGCGGGGCAGCAAACACACTTGCCTCTGATATCCCAACAGACGCAGAAAAAGAGGCCACGTAAAGCAGTACTGCAGAAAAGCCACGACAGTGGTGAGAAACTTGGGCAAAAACGAATTTGAGAAAGACGTAGACGATGCACTGGATAAAGTAAAAGCCGGCGCAAGGGCAGTGAAAAACAAAGTAGAAGAGGCTGTCAAAGATGCTGAAGAAAAGTTGGAAAACGCTGGCAAAGAACTAGAAGAAGAGTACAAAAAAGAAAAGCTGAAGGAAAAGCTGCGAGATGGGTGAAGGCAGGCTAAAAGACATAAAGGAAACCGCGTCTGACACTGTAGAAATCTTGCGCCAGCTGGGTACTCCTGGCGTTCAGGAAACCCTGGACAAGGCAAAATCGATTGCCGTTACGGTAAAGGATGTCATGGAGATAATGAAATCTCCTGAATGGGTGCAGAACATCGACAATATTCGCAGGATAGTAGACACTATGAACGAGTCTTCCATCAGGATGGACAATACTCTCAAGCAGCTAAAAGAGAGCGGAATGATCGATGAAACCAAGCAACTTGTCAAGTCAGCGAGGAGCGCTACAGATTCCTTTGGAAGGCAAGAAGGCGGCATAAAAAGTCAGGATCTGCGTGATATGGGCGTCTCACTTAAGGAGATGTTGCAATCCATAAAATTGCTTGCTGATGAGCTTACGACGGTGGCTATGGAATCCAAAAGGTCGGGCGCACTTCAAGAATTAAGTCAGACTGGACAGAACATTGCCAGTACATACAACACCGTCAAGCACGATGTACGATAATATTTTTTGCAAGGTGAAAATCTTGTTCTATGAGCTAGATATACCCCAGTAATATACCCGATAAACTTGCTAAAGACGATTGGAAATTTTTTCTACGTCATTTTTGATTTCGCGCTGATCATGAAAGATAAATGGGCCGGGGGTGATTTGAACACCCGACCACCTCGATGTCAACGAGGTATCATAACCGAACTAGACCACCGGCCCTTATTGCAGTTCCTTCCTTTGAGGCCCAAATATATATCATAGATAAGATTAAGAATGCCGGCAGTTGCTCTTTATTGCGAAAATTTGCCCAGCCAGTCTTTTCAGATTATTCATGGCAACGCATACCACGTTGTGCAGGGCCTGCAGGCAAAAAGATTTCGGGCAATAATCACCTCTCCTCCATACTACGGCCATCGTCGTTACGGCTCTGATGGCATGGAGATTGGCCGCGAGCAGTCTGTCGAGCAATACCTTCAATCCATATCGCAGGTTTTCATTGCGGCAAACAGGCTGCTTACCGATGACGGCAGCCTGTGGATAGTGATAGGCGACACTAGAAGGCGCAAGGAAAAACTGCGTGTTCCGCATAGGCTTGCAGACCTGCTTGCAAACGCCGGCTACAAATTTCGTGAAGACATCGTCTGGTACAAAAAGAACAGTGTCAGCAGCAGCTCTCCGGACAACTTTTCGCAGTCCTACGAGTACGTCTTGTTCTTTTCAAAGAATTCTCGCTCATATGCAAACCTAGACGCAATCCGAGTCCAGGGAAATGAAGCCATGCTTGGCAAAACAGAGATGCCGCCGCAGCATATGCTGCAATACTGTCCAGAGAATCCAGACAAAAAAGAGATCGAGCGGATTTTAGACGTAATCCACAAATCCACGCCTAAAACTCCGCTATCCAGCTTTCCGTCCACCTCAGAGATATCCTGGGCATACGGCTACGATCCAGACAAGTTCTGCCCTACCTGCTACCGCAAGTTCAAGCGCCACGTCACTAGGCGCAGGATTGGAGGCCACAGGCACTACCCGATATTTGCAGTTTGCAACCCGACTGGCAAAAACCCGTCAAACGTCTGGGAGATAGCAAACAGGGCGCACCTGGGAAGCCAGCATTTTGCCATTTTCCCTGAAGAGCTGGTAAAAAGAATAATCAAATTCTCAACTGAGCCTGGAGACTGGATACTTGATCCGTTTGCCGGGAGGGGGACGACCGGCATTGCGGCAGTCCAGCTTGGCCGGAGGTTTGTTGGGATAGACCTGTATCTGGAAAACGTGAACAACGCTGCGGCCAACATCTTGCAGGCAGAAAATCTAATATCTGGTTCTGGTCAATAAAGATTGAAACTTGTCTAATGGTTATCTGACTGGGCCGGAAAAAGACGGCCTGTACAAGGCGATATTTTCTAGAAGAGACGTGCGCTCTCATTTCATCACTAAAGAGATTCCAAATGACGTGTTGCTGCGAATCCTAAACGCTGCACACCACGCCCCGTCTGTAGGCTTTTCGCAACCCTGGAACTTTATCCTGATAAAGGACCCAAAAACCAGGCTGCAGGTTCGCGAGTCTTTTCTCAAAGAGCGAGAAAAATCGATACAGATGCTTGAACAGAACAAACCACGGCAGGAAAAATACGTCAGCCTGAAACTAGAGGGGATAATGGAGTCTGCAGTCAACATCTGTGTGACGTATGACCACACAAGGTTTGGCCCGTTTGTCCTTGGCAGGACCTCTATCGAGGAGACCGGCGTCTACAGTGTATGCTGCGCCATTCAGAACCTCTGGCTTGCAGCAAGGGCAGAGGGTGTAGGCGTAGGCTGGGTTAGCATACTCTCAAACCAAGAGCTTGGAAATATTCTTGAGATCCCCCCACACGTCAAGATAATTGCCTACCTCTGCCTTGGCTACGTTGACGAGTTTGCGCAAAAGCCGGATCTAGAGCGCGCCGGCTGGCTTTCTAGGATGAACCTTGACGAGGTTGTCTGCTTTGAAAAGTGGGGCCTAAATGAGTCAGAAGACTGGTCAGGCCTTGCAGAGGCCGTTGCGCGACTCAGGACTGAAGACAATATATACGCGGGTGGACCTTGATCGACAAATATCCCGGCAGGCAGACAAGTTGAACTCTAAGCCGCAAAAGGTTTGGAAAGGTGCTTCACATTTGCTGCCTTTTAGCCTGCATTACCATGACGTGGCAAGATGGCTTTTTATCACACTGCTTTTTGCCGGGCTTTTGTCTACTGGCTGGTTTGGCATACCTCTAGTGCCAACCTATTTCGTGGATCCGGAAAGCATAGAGCTGGTAAACGAGCTGTTCGTGCTTTTCAGCAGTCTTGGCACTATTTGGGGCGTCATGGCCTACCGCGAGTTCTCAAAATCATCGTCGGCTGTCATAGAGGCTCGGCTGGAGGCTCGCAGGCTTGACCCGACGATGGGCGAGTACGAATACAAGTCCTTTAATCCAATGACAAAGCAATACGAGAACGGATTTGTCCCGATAGGACCCGTGGATTTCTGGGATAAAGAGACCAAAGTCCCGGCATGGCTTGACAAGGGAAAATATTGGCACATCATGCTTACACTGCAGGGACAAAATCGAGACGTCAGGCTGCAGGTAGTCAAGGACCGCGACCTTGGATTTCATAGCAGCCAGAGAACAGTCGCGGTCACTTCTAGGAGCAGGGAGGCAAATGTTGGCCGCATCAAGCGGTATACCTATACCGTAAAAATCCCGCAATGGCTAGTGATGAACACCGACAGACAGCGGTTTTCTGATTCTGGAATCGATCCTGCAGAGCTGAGCCTGCTTCTGTCGTCTGTCAACCGGAAAATAGTGGCTGCCACAAACGAGGTGGCAGGCTGGGAAAGGCTTCGTGTGCGCTATCCATGGCGGTTTATGACCTTCCTTATCTACCTAAACAAGAGCCTTCCTATCAGAATAGTTTACCACCAGGTTACCGGGTATTTTCCAGGAGCAAAGGCGCTCAAAGTCGTGCAGACAAACGCCAACCTTGCAAATGCTGCCGATGACGATCTGGTTGCCTCGCTGATGAGTTTGGCCGCAGAAAAAAAGATTCCAGAAAACCGGCTGGCAAATATTACAAGCCTAGTCAAGTTTTTGAAAAACTCGTATACACAGCAGGGTCTTGGAGAAGGCTCCAGCGAATACCATAATTTCCATCATTCGCTGGAAGTCTCGTACATGGCCCTGCACATGCTTCCAGAGCAGCTTGACGGGCAGAATTTTGAGCCAAAAGACTGTGAGCTTTTGCTCCTAGCGGGGCTTTTGCACGACTACGACCCAATGCAGGCGTTAGGCGTTTCAGAAAGCCGGAGAATAAAGGGGCCAAGCGTAGTCAGAACCATTCAAGAGCTGCAGCAAATCCGGATTCACGACGCCTACTTTACCATGGGTGTCGAAGAATACCGGAATTATTTCCAAGATTCCGGCTTCACTAGCAGAGAATATTCTACAACACATCCAGAATACGTTAAAGCAGACTGGACTCCGACTGACAGCCTGATAGTCGAGGCGTTGATCTGGAGGACAGATTTTCCGTATTTCAAGCAGGAACTTGCGCAGCAAAAATTCTCGGACCTGTTAAAGGAGCTGAAGAAAAGGGGAATCCAGAACACCAGCAAGGTTGAAATTCTGGCCAAAATCCTTTGGCTTGCAGACCTTTCCGTGACGTACATGGGCTCAGATCCTGTCAGCGCCTGGGACAGGGTAATCAACCTTTACGACGAGCTTTACTTGCCAAAACTAGAGGCCGTTTCAAGGACCGACGCTTTCTTTGCGGATTTTGCAGACGATATCTTGTTCAAGAAATTGATAGGCCAGAAGGCCTTTCCGGATATTTTCCGGCAACGCTGGAACCTCGTTTACCAGTTCTTTCATGAAGGCAATCCTTCAACCTCGCTTAACAGGACAATAGCGACTGCCAGAAAAATGTACAGCAGGGTAAACATAGAATTGGGTATGAGAAAAGGCGAGATGTTACAGGCCATGGCGTCGGAGAACTGGTCGGAGTATTTCATAGGCATTGGAAAAGACCAAGACGAGGTATTCAAGGCCAAGTCAAAGCTATCTGAATTGGATCCGCAAAACGCTTCAGCATTCTGGGGCGACGTGGAAAAACTGCTTCCCTTCATCAAGGATTATTCAGTGGACAACTTTTTGCTAGTCGTGCCGGAACATTTGTTGCAGACTGACAAAGAATACCAGAATTCGCTTAAATCCATGTTTGCAACCATGGCTAGGAAAATAAACAGTACGGGGTCTGTTAAAGTCCTGACCGACATGGATTTAGACAGTCCAAACTACAACGAGTTTCTTGCTATAGCAGACAGTGTAGGATTGGCCCTGGAAGTCAATACGGCCAAGACTTATTTCCCAAAGAACTGGAAGGATCAGGATTTTAGCCCGGCCAAGCAGCCGCGTACTGTTTCGCTGGTCCTGTCAGTAGCCAACAAGCAATTACGGCAAAAAGACCTGACAAGCACCTGATCTTTTATTGTGCTGCCTCATCTCTGCAATATGTCAATGCTTAAATTGGCGCTTCCGAAGTTGAGAAATAAATCGCGGGCTCGTAGCTCAGCTTGGACAGAGCGAACGCCTCCTA
>QCWB01000100.1 GCA_013114715.1 Nitrososphaera sp. | reverse complement strand
ACGCGCATCAGATACGGAATTAAAGAAGAGCTGATGCCTCTAGTCTACCTTGACGGGGTAGGCCGGGTGCGCGCACGGGAGCTCTACCGGGCTGGCTTTACCGACACATCAAAAATATCAAAGGCGTCCGTGCAAAATCTGGCCTCTATTCCAAAGATAGGGCCTACAGTGGCAGCAAAACTAAAGGCTCAGACGGGCAGGTCCAACAAGTGATAGCTGCAGTTTTGTACGGCGTTATTATTTCTGCGATATCTTTTTTGACGGTTCTTTTCGCTACTCCTGCTGTCATAAGACACCTTGCAAGAGCCGGCAAGACCGTGGAGGATTTTCACAAGCCAAACAAGCCGGCAGTGCCCCGGCCCGGAGGCCCTGTCCTGATGCTTGGGATAGCTTCTGCAGAACTGGTGCTGTTTTTCCTTACGCTAAATACTGCAGTCCTGGCAATACTTGCAGCTACTGCCATTGCCTTTGCAGTTGGATACATCGATGATTCAAGGGCCATGCCCGGCTGGTTCAAGCCGGCTGCCCTGTGCGCTGCGGCATTGCCAATAGTCCTTTTGCATGCGCACGGCGATCACCTGAACCTGGTATTTGGAAGCGCCTTTATCCCGCTGCTCTACATACCTCTGATATTCGTAATAATCCCGGTTGTCGGAAATACAATAAACTCCATAGACGTGCTAAACGGAGTCGCCAGCGGGTTTATCATAATCTCTTCGATACCGCTTCTTGCTGCAACAGCCATCTTTGGCAGCATTGAAGTTTTTTTGGCAGGCCTGCCGCTTTTCTTTGCCGCAATCGCGTTTTTCAGATACCATAAATATCCGAGCCGGATATTTCCTGGAGATTCCGGCGCTCTGCTGCTTGGCGTGATGTACGGCGCGCTTGCGATAGCTGGAAAATCCGAGATAATCGGGGTAGTCGCGCTGATTCCTGCAGTACTGAACTCCTTTCTATTCCTCTCAAGCGTAAAAAGAATAATCGAGCACCGGCAGGTCCGGTCAAGGCCTGTTGTTATTCTAGATGACAACAGGCTTGCAGCATCAAAAGACCCCTCAGCCCCAATCACGCTTGTTCGATTGATAGTGTCTGAAGGCCCGCTTTCTGAAAAAGAGACAAGTAACAAAATATTCAAACTTGCAATCATCTCTGCTATCCTGGCCTTTGCTACCATTGCCATCCAGTATGTGATGATGTGATGTCTGGAAAACTTGCGGCTTTGGTCGTGGTTGTCTGGCTCATGATACTTGCAGTGGCCGGATTTCTTGTCGTATTTGCTGGGTCTGTCAACGACTTGCTTCCCTCCAGCCCGAGAATCGCGGTCTCTGCTGTCCAGGCTACCATTGCCGTTTCTGCAGTGACAGCCCTTGCAGTTGGCCTTGGACTGCTAAAGCGTGTATATCTTGGAAAAATGACCTGAAGTTAGTATGAAAATTGTTAATTTTATGATATTTGCACAAGAAACAAAGTCGTTGGAAAATTTGAACTTTGCACAACAAATTGTTTGAAAACCTTATATTGTAACCCACTTTAGAACGTGCCATGAAGCGTATAGAGGCCATTATCGCCAGTGAAAAGGTAAGCGTCGTCAACGATGCACTAAAAAATGCAGGAGTAAGCGGCGCAACGATCCTTGAAGCAAAAGGAAGAGGAAAGGGCCAAAAGCCAAAGGTCATGGGCGGCAGGGGAACATCAAGCCATATTGCCGAGTTCTCGGTTCGAGCTAATATCGTTACAGTTGTTAATGATGCCGACGTCGACAAGGCTGTCAAGGCCATTTTGGACGCGGCGAGTACTGGCGCGCCTGGTGACGGCAAGATCTTTATCTCCACAGTAAACGAAAGTGTGGACATTGGAAGCCGAAAAAGAAGCCAGACCAGCGTGGACTAGCTCTTAAAAAATTTCTTTGTTTCTCCCAGGGTCAGCACTTCCGACGGTGCAACCTTTAGCACCATAGGCAGGTCGCGGACTGCCTTTCCTATGGCAAGGCAGCTTCTCTGCGGCAGGGTTCTGACAATCGACCTTATCGTGTCGCTGTCTGCCAGCGAAACCTTGGATATCTTGTCCAAGTCGCTGTCGTTTGTGAAATTGAACAGGAAAATGTTGTCCACCTGCCTGTATATGCCGTCGTTTATCGCATCCGGCTGGTTGGTGATAAAAGTGGTGTAGACACCAAAATGCCGCATCCTAGTGATGATGTCCTCCCAATACGTCTCGCGGATATACAGGTGAGCTTCTTCGGCGAACAAAAAGATTGGCGGGATCTCTTTTCTCTCTAGCAAGTTTACTATCTTGCTTAGCACTAGCTCGACTGTCATCCTCCTTGTCGTGCCAGACGACTCGCCCATGTTGATTATCATGGCCGCGCCGTTTGACGACTTTATTACATCTTCAAACCGAAATCCGCCAGAATCCGTGAACAGCCGCGACGACTGGATTGTATGATACCTAGAGACCAAGGCGTCTCGCACCAGCTCATTGATGTTCCAGGTATTGACCGTGTTTCCAAGCGCCGTGATGTCCAGAGTTCCCTTGTTGTCAAGCCAGTCCCAGATCCTGAAAAATTCACGCAAAGACGCGGCAGGCATGTCCAGCGCGTTTCGAAGCATGCCGGAAACGGCTTCCTTGCCGCAGTAGTTCATGGAAAATCGAAGCCCCTTGCCCGGCTCAAGAATGAAAACCTTGTCATGAATAGCAGACGGAGAGCCGTCTCTGTTCCATTTTATCCCGGCATACTCGTTGTTCAAATCAAAAACCACTACAAAAGCTCCGTGCTGCACCAGCGTCTTGACAAGCAGCTTTGAGAGGTGCGATTTGCCGGACTCTTTTTTGCCGGTGATTATGCTCAGCTTGCCGTCAAGGTCTTCTGCGAAAATCTCGAAAAACTCCTGGTCGCCGGCCCTTCCTAAAGGAATCGGGTATATGCCTGTCCGGCCAAGAAGCGAGTCAAGCTCCTTTATCGTCAGCCTTCTTATCTTGGATTCTACTCTGGACGGCAGCCACGATACGTTGCTTGTCAGCTGCCCGTTATTTACCGCAGCGCGGATCTTTGATCGAAATATCCTGGCGTCTCGCACCAGCCTTGACAGGCTTCCGATGTTCAGCGGGTCGCAGTCCCGCTCCAGGCTTGATGCGTTGACTACTTCTTCTCTGACAATATCTTCAAACAGAGACTGCGAGGTAAGGTACTCCTCGTCATAGACCTGGACAATGATGCTCTTGCTGCCGTTCTCCACCAGCAGGTAGTCTCCTTTTGACGCAGAATCGTCTTTCATTGCAAGAAGGAGAAGCTCGTTGTTGGATTTGGACAGGATTTTCATACAATGATCGACCCAAGCAAAGTCCTTCTGATGTCGTCTGCTGCCAGCTCTGTGACTCCATAGTTGTTCAGGACGTGGCTTTTGAGGCAAGTCAGTTCCGTGCCTGTAAACGTAGAGATGTGGTGCGCCAGCCTGAGTGTTTCCGGGTATCCAAATGATACCGGGTCATTTCCTAAAAGCTTGCCTAGTGTTCTATCTCTGTCGCCGACAACGTCGACCCGCAGCACGGCAGAGTTCTTTTCAAGCCTTGCAACAAGATTCGAGCCAAAGGTGTTTCTGACCAGGCTCTTGATTATCAAATCCACGTCGACGTAGGCTGGATTGCTGACCTTTGTAAGCATGGCCGCGGCCCTTTCAAGCGCTTTTAGCTTGGTGTTTTTGCTTACGCCGGCTATCAGGTTGCGGTTAAGCACGCTGTTTTCAACTATCTTGGACATGCTTTTCTTTCTGTCCTCAAAAATCGAGGCCTTGAGCGAGCCGTCGACTAGGATTATGGAGTTTCTGAGATGGGCTGACAGTTCGTATTGAATTGCCCGCTCGGCTCTGACTCGTATCAGCCGCCTTGCAACGTCGCTGTCTGATAGCACCAGCCTTGCAAGCCTGCTGTCAAGCTCTGAATCAGCAAGATTGTCCTCGCTTAAATAGTACATCATCGGACCAATCTTAAAATGCATCAGGGCTGTTCCGCCGTAGGCCATGGCGATGCCGCATTTTATCGCATAAAGCGCGCCGTCTTCTGTTTCTGCAACTCTGATGCTGCTTGAATCAATGGCAGCCACTATGGCATTTTCCTTGATCGGGCTTATAGTAGTTATTGTTGTTGCGCAATAAGAGGATCCAATCTTGGATTGCCAGCCGTCTACCGGAATCAAGCTCTTGTCTTCAGAGCTAAAAATGATCTTTTTACCCTTTAACTCGTCGAGTTTCGGCGATATGCACCTGCTAACCGAGTCTGCTATGCCGAAATCCTGCAGGTCAATCTGTGCCATTGAATTTAATTGCGCAGTCATGTTGCTCAACAATATATGCGGGCACAATTATATTAATATTGCGCAACATGAGCAATATGGCCAGCAACAAGTTTATCAATAGCTCTGCAAACGACATGTTTGTGAGCGCCAGCCGGCCTTCCGACGAGGTAAAGATAAAGCTAAAGCACGGCGAATGGGAGGTCGAAATCACCTGCTCTGAAGCCAGAGTCAAGCAGATGGTCGAAACGGTGCTCTCAAGCATAGACTCTACAAAATTTCTTGACCCTGCTATCATGGGCCAGCTTGAGGATTTGCGGCGCCAAGTTGAAGCCATAAAATCAAGGCCAGAGCCTGCAATTCTGGTAGATCAAAAGCCTGTCATAAAGGGCGGCACTACATGCCGCGGCCTTCTTGAGGGCCTCTGGTACGAAGGCTATTTTGCAAAAGAGCGGTCGCTTGCAGATGTCCACGAGGAATTGTCAAGACGCGGCTACAATTATGACCGAACTGCTGTATCGCACTCGCTGACTGACATGGTCCGGGAGACCATATTGACTAGGATTGGCACGATGCGCAACTATCGGTACATCCAGAAAAGGCCACCTAGCGACAGACAGTCTACTGCCGGCCAGCCTTCTTTGCAATAGTGGAATTTAGCCAGTGTATCCCGGCAGTAGTTATCCTGTATTTTCCCTCAGACTGGTCGCGGGCAACGTGGCCGGCCTTGACCATCTCTGATATTCTGGAGCTTATGGATTTTGGATTGAGCGCGGTTGTCGCGTTTATCTCAGAGACTGCCATGGCGTCGTCAGAAATCTTGCCAAGCTCCTTGGCAATCCTGGCCGCTACAAGCTGCAATCCCACCACGTCCTTGTCAGACAGCCTGGAATCCGAATCCGGAATTACCCTGGGGCCTTCCGGAGTTATTTTTATCAGGTGAGAATAGGTTTCAATCAGCTCTGTTACCGGGTAGTTGAGCGATATTTTCTTAGCCAGGTCCATGGCAGGCACCTGCTTTGAAAGAAAGTTGAAAACCGATGTCATGACCGATTCTGCTGATCCGCTAAATTGAACAGTGGCGTCTCCAACCGTGACCGAGACGCTAACCTGGCCGGCCTGACTCATTTTCTGATTCTATCGTTGTCACTGTATATATTGAATTCGACTAGACGATAAACCGGCTTTTTTTCTGCTTTCTGCGATACAGGAAATACGCGGCAACTAACAATCCTGCAGACAACGCTATCACGATGACGTTTAGGTTCACGTCTTCTCCCGCCAGCGAGCATTCTATTTCTCCAGTTGCACAGCCTGCCGCAAAAAATATTCCATTCCAGACAGAATGGACTATTACTGCAAACCAGCCCTTGCCGCTGACCCAGGTCCGCAGGCTGAAAAACAGAGACGG
>QCWB01000099.1 GCA_013114715.1 Nitrososphaera sp. | reverse complement strand
CTGACCTCTACGTCTATCTTTCAACTGACATGGATGCATCAGAATACGTGAGCCTGGGCCGGCTAAAGGCAAACTCTGGCAACCAGAATTATGAAATCCCGGATGGGGCAGACCTGTCAAAATACGACACCGTGCTTATCTGGTGCCAGCAATTCTCTGTCCTGTTTGGCAGCGCAAAACTCGCGTCCGCATGAGCCGCTATTTTTTGGCAAGCTCTTTTAGATACCGCGGGTTTTGCTGCAGGAACTTGTTGTAGGCTACATTTGACAGCCTGTCTGCCTCCGCATTTTCCTCACGTGGAATCCATTTTATGTTAAGTTTGAATTTTTTTATCAGATCCGATACGGCAAGGTACAATGGCACCAGCCTCTTTGCCTTGACCTTGAACTCGCCGTTTACCTGGTTTACTACAAGCCTAGAATCGCCTCTCACTTCTATTGAGGCGGAGTGATAACCGTTTGAATCAAGCCATTGCAGGGCTTTTAGCAGCGCGGTGTATTCTGCCACATTGTTAGTCGAGTCTTTTGAAAACGGCTTGCAAGCAACGCCGTAATCCATCTTAATGTTCTGTCCGTCCTTTTTTACGACGTATGCATAGCAGGCAACTCCTCCTGGATTTCGTGGCTGGCATAGGCCGTCAAAATATACTTCAATTATTTGCAAGTTCAACAACTCTTTTTCTTTGCGAAATATATTGGATTGCCATATTTTGTTCAATTTCTTAGACCATTTGGTAAATTTGGCATCTGTCGATGCTCTTTAAGCCATTTCTATATAGAGTTGTAAATGACTGTATCTTGGCGTCAGAAATACACAGACAAGACCAAGGCTGAACTTATCGAAGAGATTGCAAAACTGAGCAAGGAGATAAAGGCCAAGAACGAAGAGATTGCCCTTTTGAACAAGCGGCTTTCTTTATACAAGTCATTAAAATAAAACTGTCAGGTTAAAAAATTAAGAGGCTCCAAATGTACCCGAAGGCACACTGGAAATAAAAAACCTCTATCCCATTGTAAAGACAATCGAGACGTTCATCGAGACAGTCTGCTGTCCTGGGAGGATCTGTGTTCCTGCTGAACTTTCTGCAAGGCTAAAGTCCTTGTAGAATATCGGGAAGTACACATCGTTGAGGTTGACCGATTCTACACCAGTTATCTCCATGTCTAGTGCTGCCGCTGCCTTTTCTGCACGGCTCTTGGCGTTCTCAATTGCTTTTTCGATCAGGCTTTCGCGGATCTCGTTCTGTCTTTCTTCAGAGATAAAGAAGTATGCCCCGTTGACGTTGTTTGCACCTGCGTTGACCGCAGCATCAATCAGCTTACCTACGTCTGCACTTGCGTCTACAGTGACAGTTATCGAGTTGACTGCCTTGTATCCGCTTATCTCACTTCTTGGGTAGCATTCCGGAGGCTGCGGGTAGATTTCTATGCATGGAGGAGATACCATCTGGTAGACTGGATAGACGCTAAAGTAGCCAGTTACAATCTGGTCGTTCCTTACGCCTGCATTTCTCAGCGTTGCAAGGACCTGTTCCATCAGCGTTGCATTCGCCCTTGTTGCTTCTGAGGCTGTCTTGCCTTCCGTCTCGACGCCTACCGTGACGCTGACTTTGTCAGGATCCACCTTTTCTGTTGCCGACCCTGATGTCGATACAGTTGGGACTTTGTCTTTTTCTGAATTTGCGGACTGCTGTGCAGCAGCTGTCATTGCTTGGCCGCCAACTATGCTGGCGGCAATCATGCCAATTGCAAGGATACCTGCAATCAGCACAAGATTTCGTTTTCTTGATGTCTGGTCTGACATAACGGCCTGTATTACGTAGGCGGTATACCTAAGTCTAGGTTTCAGAACATGGTTTGCCTACCGTTCCACGTTTTAGAACAAGAAAATAATCGCTAATTGACGTATTTAGCTGGATTTTAGAACGATGCAATCAACTTAAAGTCATGGAGCCGCACAACACGTATCTGGAAGTAAAATACGTCCATTGACTGGCCTGGCGGAACGATTTGCCCAGAATTGCTGTTCTAAACTGTAGAATTAAGATTGATCGCTTGATTAATAATGGTAGTAAGGAGCGATAGTGTAGATTGGCAAGGTTTCCGCTGTATGGGATGGCCGGAATAGGCATCGCTGCCGCCATTGGTTTTGTGCTGATTCTGGGTTCTCTTGGAAACACGTTGTTGCCGGAAAAACCTCCCGTCACCCCGGTTTCTTTGCCACCCGGCACAACCGGCCCAACAACCTTTGTTGCCGCGCCGACCCAGGATATTCACAAGTTTGCGTCAATAGACGAACTCACAGCTTACCTGTCAAACATCCAAAACACCCCAATATTCAGGGATGACTTTGGCTCGACTCTGCGCTTTCAGGAGTTGTCGGCACCGTCCGCAGTTACAGACAGCGAAAGCGTCGGCGCGCAGGCCAAAACTGCAGAACCGGCAGCCGACTATTCTGCTACAAACATCCAGGTCGCCGGAGTAGACGAGCCGGACTTTATCAAAAACGATGGCAAGTATGCCTACATACTGTCCGGAAGCAAGCTGACCATAGTCGAAGTGTTTCCGACAGATTCTGCCAAGATTTTATCCAAGATAGGCCTTGACATCCAAGAGGGCCAATACCTGCAAAACATGTTTCTAAACGGCGACAAGGTAGTCATCTTTTACCAGGAATATGCCGAGGACCAAGTAATACCCCAATACGATTTTGCGCCGCAGCCTGTCTACTCTCCAAAGACGCATGCCCTGATACTGGACGTATCTGACAGACAAGATCCAAAGGTCTTCAAGAATTACTCTGTCGGCGGCTCGTACAGCAACGCCAGGATGATAGGCGACTTTGTTTACCTGGTAACAAACAGCCAGATCTACAATTACGCTAGCCCAATAGTGCCCAAGATTGCAGAATCCGGCCGGTCTGTCATTGTGCCGGACATATACTACTTTGACAACCCAGAGCCCGACTATGTGTTTAACACGGTTTCATCCATAGACGTAACTAGCAGCGGTGATGCGGTGATATCCAAGACCTACATGATGAATCCAGCTGCCACTCTGTATGTATCGCAAGACAACATCTACATTGCGTATCAAAAATACAATCCATACGATTCTACTAAAGACAGCCGCGACAGGTTCTTTGAAGCTGTCTTGCCGCTGCTGCCGCCAGATGTCCAGCAAAAGATAAGACAGATAGACTCCAACAATGATCTGAATTCGTCTGAAAAGTGGGATCAGATATCAACGGTGCTGCAGGACATGTACAACTCTATGTCGGAGCAGCAAAAATCAGACCTGATAGAAAAAATCCAAAAGGCCCTGGCAGAATACGACTCTAACTTGCAACGCAATTCGGTAAAGACAGCCATCCACAAAATATCTATCAAGCAGGCCGGCGAGTTTGACTACGACACAAGAGGGGAGGTGCCTGGCAGGCTGCTCAACCAGTTTTCCATGGACGAGCACGACGGCAAGTTCCGAATAGCAACCACCACTGAATACTACTCGCAATACTCCTCTGGAATGTACAACAACGTCTACGTCCTAGACGAGGACCTGAAAATGGCCGGCGAACTCGAGAAAATAGCCTCTGACGAGTCTATTTACTCTGCCCGATTCCTAGGCGACCGGCTGTACATGGTGACCTTCCAGCGCACGGACCCGTTCTTTGTGATAGACCTGTCGTCTGATCAGCCAAAGGTTCTTGGCCAGCTGAAACTGCCGGGCTTTTCAAATTACCTGCATCCATACGATGAAAACCACATAATAGGAATAGGCCGAGAGACCGTGGAAAACGAGTTTGGCGGAGTCGAGGTAAAGGGGGTAAAACTCGCGCTCTTTGACGTCTCTGACGTAAGCAAGCCACGGCTTGTCGACCAGTACGAGGTAGGCGGGCCTGGGACCGATTCTGATGTTCTCTACGACCACAAGGCGCTGTTGTTTGACAGAGAAAAAAACGTGCTGTCAATACCCGTCTCAGCCTATGACAGCCAGCCGCGCTATGAGGCAGACGGCCGGTACATCGCGCCAAAAGTCTGGCGCGGATTCTACGTCTTTGGGCTTGATGCGGCAGACGGATTCGACCTGAAAGGCAAAGTAGAGCATTTCAGCAGCAGCGACTATTATTATTACGGCGGGCCGACAAACAGGTCGTTTTACATCGACGACGTGCTGTATACCGTCTCGCCTGAACTGATAAAGATGAACAACATCGACACGCTGCAGGAACTTGGCCAGCTAAAGATCGGAAGCACGGGAGGTATTATCACGTATCCAGAGCCGTACGTGAAATAGGCCTACTTTTTGAGCGCCGCGCCTTTTATCTCGCTTAGAAAGCCGAGGAATGTTATCTCGTGTTCCGCGCCGCATTTTGCGCATATGAGCATGGCCTTGGCCTGGTTGCTTCCGCCGACTACTCTGTCGTTGTATTCAATAGCCTTGCCGCAACTGCACTTGATCTTTTTTATTGCCACGCCAAAATTGACTGAAGACTGGGATATTAACTCATTGCCGGTGCTGGTAATAGATAATGATTAGTAACCCTGCAACCGAAAGGTCAGTCTTGTTCCATACTAATCCACAGCGACGCTCAATCATATTGATATAATCAAGGCTGCCATAAACATCAAAATGTACAACAGGCAATCCTGCCGGGAATGCGGCGCGTATCTTACAGCGCTCATGCAATGCGCAGTATGCCGCGAAGATATCGGCTGGGTCTGCGGCAAGTGCGGACGAAACGAAGACGTGGTCCATAGGCATGACTAGCCAGATGTGTGCATCCTTTTGTCGTAGGCTTCAATAATCTTTTGCAATGCGCTGTCTTCTTCAGTGACCGCTGACAAGAATTCCTCGTAATACTCGGTTTTCTTTACGCGCTTGACCGTGTTTGAAAAATCCTTGTTGTGTTCAGATTCCATATCTTTTATCTTTTTAACAAGGCTCGGGTCAAAAGCAGACTTGACAAGCGTCTGCTGAATCAAAAGCCTGTTGTACCGGCTTGCAGCAAAATATCTCCTGAAGATGTTCATTCGCTCTTCTTTGCCTGCCTTGAGAAGATCCTCTGCAGGCGGTATCTGGAAACTTGTCACAGACAGATGGCGTTAGATCTGAAATAAAAACAATACACAAAAGGGTTAGTCTAGTTATAGGGTGGTTCTCTAATGCAGAAATGCTTATTTGTAGATCTTGTGACTTCCAACTGCCAATAGGTAAATCACGTGATTTTTGTAATCTACCTGATAAAGCAGGCGCACATCGCTGCCAATATTATAGCCAATAACTTCTAAGTCTTCATGTTTTCTGTGTCCCAATCTGGCGGGATTCTCTGCCAATTCCAGAGTGCGGATTGCTTCTGTAAACGCCCTGGCGTATTGCGTTTTTAAAATAGATCTAGCATTGCGTCTAAAGTTCCCATGCTCAATCAGAATCCGGGGCTCCACGGCAGTCAGACGTCTTTTTCAAGTGAATTTACCAGATCTCTTGAACTTGCAAATCGTCTGAGGTTTTTTCCTTCCTTGATGTCTGACAAGGCTTGGGTCACTTCTTTATTGGTAATAATCGGAACACCTTCCTTGCTCGACTTGTTCTTTGTTTTGGCTTTAGGTGTTGTCGCCATGACATCTGTTTAATGATCTCAAGATTATAAAAATGTGCATCTCTGATTTCTTCTAATCTCTTGCATGAAATTATTATCCAGCTAATACAGAAATAG
>QCWB01000098.1 GCA_013114715.1 Nitrososphaera sp. | reverse complement strand
TGACTAGAGAGCAGATTTACAGCGCGATTTTCTACATATGCGGGCCCCCTGCGATGCTTAAGGCAATGCAAGATCTGCTCAGGAATGACCTTCGAGTTCCAGATGACAGAATAAAGATCGAAGAATTTACGGGGTATTAACAGGCCATGATTCGGCATGACAACATAACGATTCAGAAACGTCAGACGCGCAACAGTGCTGATAGAAATCTTAGGCAGCTAAAAAAATGACACAGAGAGAATTAAAGATAAGACATACTCAAAAGCGAGAGTCAGAAACAGTTCTCGTCATGCAGGGCGGCGGGTCGCTTGGCGCGTACGAGTGTGGAGTTTACAAAGCCCTAACGCGGCAAGGAATAAAATTCGATATTGTTTCAGGCACTTCCATCGGAGCGGTCAATGCCGCAATAATAGCGGGCTCCAAGAATGGAAAACCTGACAGGGATCTTGAAGACTTTTGGCTGGAGATAGCAGAGTCAGCAACTGCGAACATTGTTCAGGACAATTTACGCCCTGTCATGTCTACGTTCTATGGGGCAACGTTTGGCAACTCTAGAGTTTTCTCTCCTACATGGCATACGTCGCATTGGTCTAACCCTGAGTATAATGGAATGGCAGCATGGTTGCCTTTGCATTTGTATAATCTCTCTGGTCTGAGAGATACGCTGAAAAGCTATGTTGATTTTGCAAAATTGTCAGCCCCGAATATTCCTAGGCTAATACTTTCTTGCACAGATATCAAGAGCAGCGAACCCGTGATCTATGACAGTGCCGCAACAAGAATTGATGCTGATCATGTTGTCGCCTGCGCAGGCTATCCGTTTTATGGAATTGAGTGGACACAAAAAGACGGTAAATTCCTATGGGATGGTGCACTTTTGAGCAACACGCCCCTAAGGGAAGTCATCGATTCCTCACCAAAGCGTGACAAGGAAGTATACATCGTGAACTTGTTTCCGCACATTCAGGAGGAATTGCCCAAAAACTTTGTGGAGGTCTGGCATCGCGCAAGAGACATCATGCATACAGACAAGACTGACAACAATCTAAAAATGTCAAGGGTAATCTCGAGACACTTGTTACTCATGAGGGAGATGCACGACATCTTAAGCAATGCTGAGCTGGACAGCGACCTGAAAGAGAGGTTTCTCAAGATAGAGCCTGAATACCACAAGCTGGCTGAGGCCCGCGGCGCAATAATCAAAGACATCACTCGAATCGAGAGAAGCGAAGATGCTCCTTTCTTATTTGAAGATGCTGATTTTTCGCTTGCAACCATAAAGAAGCTGATTAAACAAGGAGAAGACGACACCGAGAAAGCTCTAGCCAGAAAACAGAATAAAACTTAGGGCGCCTGCAAATGGCTTTCACCATTGTTTTGCGAAAGGATGTGACTGACCACGTCTCTTATTGCTGAGGGCCTCCCAATGCGCCGATAGGTCACATTATCCCAAGTTGGCTCATCATGCCAACCACGTCATAAAATAGGTTCTCTTCGACGATCTTGTCATCCCTCCAGCGCGCCACCGTGCAAAAGTCCACCTTGAACTTTTTGTTTGTAGGTGGTATCGTTTTTCCTCCCGGCCCCATCATTGGCCCCTTATGCGTTCCTGTAAACTCTGCGACAGAGCAAGTCCACTCTCCTTGGGCAAAAAAGATCTTGTAAGGGTTATTGCCTACATGATTGTCTGGGAAAGCGCTGAAGAAATATTCCCCTTCCTTTCTGTGCGCGTCTATTCCATGCGTCGGCGGCTGAGCAGGCCAGCGAACTACTACATCGTCAGAATGGCGTTTGCTGAAGGTTTCCCAATCCTGTGAGTTCCATGCATCGTCTAGCGTCTTCATAAGGTGCATGTTATTCTGTTCTATACTGCTCATAGAAGAGGCACAGCTGCAATCTATAAGTGAATTGTGGTAAGGTCTGACTTACTGACTTGGTGTGGAATTACTACCGTCTTTAAAAGGGAGGCATGCTATTCTTTCATCTGTTCATGGAAAGCATAAAAGAACAATCATCAGAACAAGAGCACTTCAAAATAGCATCCGCCATGAGAATAGGGCATGTCAGTATTTGAATCCATGAGTAAAATGGACTGGGCGGGATTTGAACCCGCGACCTCTCGCTTGCGAAGCGAGCATTACTACCCCTGAACTACCAGCCCTGTGCGGGAAATGCTATCTTGCCCGAATATAAAAGATAAGAAAATCTGCCTAGGAGCCAGAGGATCATTTAAGTACCGATCATGAGCCCTTTAGGTGGTGCACAGAAACAACACGCGGCGAAAAAAGACCGATGGAAATCTGGGCGAGACCATTCGCGTGGCTTCGATAGTGCAAAAAGGTGTTAACACGGGCAGGTCAAGCCGCGTAGAGATGGATACCATTTCAAGGATTGCAAGCCAAAACATCAGAAAAAAGGTAAACGGCCTGTCAACAAAGGGCGGTCGTCTTTCTGAAACGCTAGCCGATATCCTGTCAGCAACATCAAAAGGCTATCTTGGCGTGCTTGCGCCAAACGGCAGAATCCAAAAAGAAAAGTTTGATGCCCTGATGGCTATAGACGACGAAATAGTCCGGTGCCTTGAAATTCTTGAATCCGAAATCAGTTCCGGCAAGACTACAGACGAGTCAGTTCAAGCCCTGCAGAACCTTGTCAAACAAAGAAAAGAGATTGAAGACTAGAGCTTCAGATGAGTCTTTAGTCCCTTGTACCGGTTTCTGATGGTGACTTCTGTAACACCTGCAGCCTCCGCAACATCCTTCTGGGTCTTGTTCTCGCCGTTCATGACACATGCAACATACAGGGCAGCTGCTGCCAGTCCCATAGGGTCCTTTCCAGCAGATATCTTGCCTTCCTCTGCCTTCTTTAGGATCTCTAGAGCTTTTCTCTTTGTCTTTTCAGACAGGCCTGCCTTGCTTGCAATCCTGGCGACACATTTCACCGGGTCGACTACTGGCATCTTTAGGTCTAGCTCTCTGATGAGCAGCCTGTAGCACCTGGCAACATCCTTTTTCTTGATGTTGCTTGCATTTGCAATGTCTTTTAGTGTTCTCGGGGTCTCTGTGTCACGGCATGCAGCATACAGTGCAGCCGCGACAAGGGCAGAAATTGACCTGCCCCTTACCAGTCCTTTTTCAAGAGCCTTTCTATAGACATAAGCTGCCTTTTCAATGACTGCGTCTCCAACTGCAAGCTTGTCTTTGAGCCTGTCAAGCTCGCTAAAAGCTTGACGGAAGTTCCGGTCTACCGGCTCATGGACCTGGCTTCTGCTGTCCCAGGTCCTGAGGCGCTCAATTGTGCTCTTCATCGAAGCCGACAGCGGCTTGCCAGACGCATCCTTGTCTACAGGACCGATGATGGTCGCAAGCCCCATGTCATGCATGGCAAGCGAGGTCGGAATTCCTGCTCTGCTCCTGTCTTCATGCTCTTCTTTTGAAAATGCGCGCCATTCCGGTCCCAACTCCTCGATCCTTTCGCTAACTACAAAGCCACAGCTACCGCAAAACATCTCGCCGGTTGCGTTATCCGTCACCATAGAACCCCTGCCGCAACGAGGGCAGCGGTCTCCAAACATGGAAATATCTTTAACCAATTTCCCTCACTATAATCTCTACTTTTCCCTTTCGGATTTATTAAATCCCCGTTTTAAGTATTTAAACTTTACTGTAATTGGATATTTCCTATTTATCTTGGTTTATGACGCTTTCGTCTTTCAGCCTTGGCATATTTCTTGCTGCCAGACCTCTGGGCGCTGTACGCGTGGGTCATCTTCTTGTTCAGTTTAGGCATCTGCAGTCTCTACAAATCAACGCATTATATATTCTATCTTTCAGCAAACATTAAATGGACTTGGTAGCAAAGCCACTGTTGATGCAAAGTTCACGCATACCGCGCTGGGTTGTTGAAAACGATCCGCTATGGACTAGATCTGTTTCTGAAATTGGGGTGCTGAAATGGACCAACCAAAAGACAGGAGCGCAGGCAATTTCTGGCCCGACAGACATGTTCTGCGAGGTATCTGAAAACGAATCAGTAGGCGTTGGTTTAACAGACGTGCAGAGCATTGCAAGAAAAATGCAATCCGGCCAGCCGCACGAGGACATCAAGAAATATCTGGCAAGCGGCTATCTCAACCCGTCAATCAACTGGCCGTCGAGCCTTGACAGGCGCAAGCTGGGCCGCTTCTAACTATTTATATTATCTTTGGCTGTAGCAGTGCTGTTTGTCTCTGCAAAAGCTGGCACGTGATGTTGTTGACAGGTTTGTAAAAAGCAACCAGATAATCGGGCTTGGAAGCGGAAGCACTGCTGCTCACATTGTCCGGGAGATGGCCAGCCTGCCAAACAAGGACTCGCTACAATTCATTCCGACGTCGCTTCAGATAAAGATCGAGGCCGAGAAAAGCGGGCTTTGCATTGTAGATGAAAACCGGATTCCAGACATCGATGTAGTATTTGACGGGGCAGACCAGATAGACTCTGGATTTTACATGATAAAAGGCGGCGGAGGCGCGCTACTGCGCGAAAAGATCCTGATCTCTTGTGCAAAATCTGTGGTGATCGTGGCCGATGCGACCAAGTTCGTACCTGCCTTTAGCAGGTCTGTGCCAATTGAAGTGCACCCAATGGCCCGAACTGTAGTCGCCAGGAAATTATCAGAACAAGGCGGCCGTCCAGTCCTGCGCACACTTGAGAAGGGATACCCCTTTGTCACTGAAAACGGAAACGTGATACTTGACACCACGTTTGCCTCGATAGCCGATCCTGTCAAGTCCGAGATGGAATTAAAGAACATCGCCGGCGTGCTTGAAGTCGGCATCTTTACTCGAAAAGCCGATGCGTACTACAAGGCCAAGCAAGACGGGACCTTTGACATCATGCGTCCCTAGCTGCAATCAAGCAGTGCTGGAAGTGTTCCTGCTGCGGTCCCGATAATAGAATAGTCCATCATCTCTGACATGTGCGTTGCTTCGACATTGATTTCAACAAGTGTTGCGCCGTTTCTCTTGGCCATCACTGGAAGGCTGTTTGCCGGCGCAACCTGCAGGGAGCTTCCGACTATGACCATCAAGTCGCAATCCGTACAAAGCCTTGCTGATTCTTCAAGGCTGTCTTTTGGCAACTCTTCTCCAAACCAGACAATATCTGGCCGAAGCAGGCTGTCGCATTTTTCGCACTTTGGTGGCGGTGGAGGAAACTTGTCGTCAATCCTTCCTCTGTACTTGCAGCTGGTGCATCTAACTTTGAACAGGTTGCCATACAACTCTACGATGTTTCTGCTTCCTGCAGCCCTGTGCAAGTCGTCTACGTTCTGCGTGATAACAGAGACTTGTTTTAGATTCTGCAGCAGCGCAATAGCCACATGCCCTGCATTTGGCTTGGCCTGCAAGGCTGCCCTTCTCCTGTCATAGTACCAGTCCCAGACCAGCTTGGGGTCCTGTCTGAATGCCTCTGGGCTGGCCAGTTTCATCGGGTCGTATTTTCTCCAGTAGCCGTCTCTTCCCCTAAAGGTGGACAATCCGCTTTCCTGAGACATTCCAGCTCCAGTGAAAAACACTATCTTGTTGCTTTTGCTGATTGCCTGCTTTGCCACGTCTACTGTACTTCTATCGCTGCATCGTTAAAGCCCTTCTTGACAAGGTAGTCTCGCACATCATCTCTGTGGTCGCCTTGCAGCATGATAAAGCCATCCTTGGCAGTGCCGCCACAGGCAAACGTGCTTTTTAGCTCCTTGACTATCTTTTGCATGTCACTTTGCTTTGGGTTGATGCCCTCAATCAGGGTGGTTGTCTTTGAGAAACGTCTTGTTTCAAGGCGGACAACAATTCGTGCTTCTTCCTTGTCCAGCTCTCCGCAGGCGCACAGGTCGTCAGGGAGGCCGCATTTTTTGCAGATAACCGCCATCGAGTAAGTCGAATTTCGCACGGCCTATTATTAAG
>QCWB01000097.1 GCA_013114715.1 Nitrososphaera sp. | reverse complement strand
CGGTCATGTCACCTCATTAGGGCGCTTTATGTCCTTGAGGCGATGGCCTGAAATAGTCAGGGGTGATTGTCGAGAGAGAAGGCGCATGTAACAAGGGCGTGAAGAGGATCTCTGCAACGGACCAGGGATGCTCGGCCAGACCTTTGGCCATTGCAGGGGTGCGATGGTGCAGAATGCGTCGGTGACGAAGCTCATCGAAGCCTACCAGCTCGTCAAGACCTGTGTTGATAAAGTGGAAGTTGTAGCAGAACATCACCCAGCACGAAACGGCCAAATGCAGCAGCAGGTTCTTGGAGAAGGTCGGAGCTTTGCGTGCCTTACGGCTGTTGTGGGTGCGATCCGTCCCATTCTGCCGCTCGACGAAGGCTGTGTTGATGCTATTGCTCGAGGGTGAGCTTGCAAGAGCCTGGCGAAGGACTTCTGGCGAACCCAGAGCGAGCTTTTGGCGGGTTTCGACAACCTCGTTGCACGCGAAGGTCTTCTTGACCGTGGCATATACGCTGTCATCTGGCCAGACCTTCTGGGACCGGAAGCGCTGGTCGAGTTCTCCGTCTTTGCGGCGCCGCACTTCCACCGGTTGGCCGTAGCACTCCAACAATACTGGCTCATAGGCGGCGCAGTCATCAGTGGTGACAAGTCGCGGCGGCTTATAACCGGTCTTTTGGGCAAAATCACTGACCATCGCTTTTAAGGCCTCCGGTGTTCGGCGGTCTGTGACCATCGACACAACAAATCGGCTTGGAACATCAATGGCTACGTGATCCCACTGGTCTCCATATCCAACTGTCTTGTCTTCTTCTGTGAGGCAGTTTTTCTGTTTTTTTTCACGAAGCTCCATTTCTCATCCATCTGCACTTCTTCGACTTCGATTTCATTGACCTTGAGCTCGTGCAGCTCTCTCCCATGGCGGCCACTGAGCCGCGCAATGCGTGTGACTGTCTTGGTTGACACCCCAACCAGTCTGGAGGTGGCCCGCACTCCGACTTGTTCCTTGATGTGCTCCGCCGTCGATATGAACTTCTCTGGCGGCAGACGGCTACCCCAGAGCGCAGTGCCCGACCGTTCGGAGAATTCACGCCTACAGGCCGAGCACCGAAGTATTCTCCAGCGACTGCCCTTGCCCTTACGAACCGATAGATTCCCTGCTGCTTTTTGCTCAAACCCCGAGCAACTCGGGTTGACGCAACACAACTCCTCCACCGGCTTTTGCCAACGCGACACGTCCTGTGATCCGTTCGACAGCTTTTTCTCGCTCATGGCCCTACCTCCCTCCCGTCTTTTTACCATCAACTCCAGCATTATGCTATAAGTGCCCTACTGGTGTGACATGACCGCAATTTCCGGGTTCTTCGTATCGATCACCATCAAGACCGCTTCGGACATTTCTAGGCGAATAGGTCCATTTAACCCAGGCCAGCTGTTAATGCTTCCACGAGATCCACCCCAATTTGTACCCCCAAAGACCTCGGAGCCACCTGTAGTTGAACCCCTTAATTTTGCATCTACGTGCAAGTCTCCAATGTAAAGATTCCACCCATCTTGAGTAAAAAGAGCCTCTAAAAGTCTCTCATCTTCTTGGAACGCTTTGGAGCATGCACGTAGCCTTTTATATGCTTCTGCGCCAGCTGGTGTTTTAATGAGCTCGTTAAATACCTCTAGCCCACTCGGATCCACCTTATTTATCGGATCCCCTAAAACGTAGCCATAAAGGTTGGAGTCGCCGCCCTGGAATCTAATGGGGTCTTTTGCTGTCTACTGCTTTTTCTCCTTCCTGCACTTGGCCTTAATCACAGAATTCTTTTGGGTATGCAAAAGAGCACAGCCGCCAGCAACATTCGGCGGCTAAGGTTTAATTTAGCGCCTGCTACTGGCGGCTGTCTAGTGTGTCAGCTCTGTTTCGATGGCTTTATTTGGCCCTTTCCTGGTTCCTTGAATAGGCAACTTCGGAAGGATGCGTTGCTGCATGCACCTGTTCCAGCTTGCCTATGCTCACTCTTGTGTATAGCTGCGTGCTGCTCAAGTCTTCATGCCCAAGCAGCTCTTGAATCATGCGGATGTCTGCTCCATTGTCCAGCATCAGTGTTGCGCAGGTATGCCTGAACACATGACAGGCGCCAGCTCCTTCTATTCCGCCCTTTTTCAAGAAGTTGCGCACGATATCGCCTAATTTCATTGGCCGGATGTTCTGCCCCAGCAGCGTCATGAACAGCCACGGCTCTTCTGACCTTCCTGCCAGAACAAGCCGCGCCGAGCCTATATACCGCCTCAGCCAGTGCGTCGCCCTTTGTCCCAAGGGAACAACACGGTCCTTCTTGTTCTTGCCTTTCCGAACCGTCAGCTTCTTTCCATCCAAATCAACATCGCCTAGCTTCAAATACGCTAGCTCTGACCGCCTTATCCCCGTTGAATAGAACACCTCCAGGATCGTTCTGTCTCTCAGACCCGTTGCTGTCGATGTATCCGGCCCTGACAACACTTTTTCCGCTTCTTCCTGGCTTAACGTCCGCCTTGGCAACGGCTTGCCCAGCTTTGGAAGCACCATTTCCAGCGCTGGATTGTTCGACAAATGCTTTTGCTTTTGCATCCATCTGAAAAACGAACGCAGACACCACAGCTGCACACACTGGCTCTTCAGCGTCAACGCATCCCCGTTGCTCTTGCGCTTTAAAAACAAATACCTCTGGTATCTGTCTAATACCGCCCCTGACACCTCATGCGCTCGCATCAAGCCTCTGTCCTGGCACCACAGGCAGAACAGGATCAAGAACCGGCTCCACCCCTTCAGCGTCGCTTCAGAATATCCATGCGTCTGCGCCCAATCTATGAACTGCTTGCAGTGCATCGCCAGCGGCGTTGAGCATCGATGCACAGGAAAACCGCCCGGCGGCCTTGTCTTGCGCGGGGTCTTCTGTGGCATCACAACTGCCCTCCAACCGCTTGCTTCCCATTACGACCAGCACTTACGTTTACGTTTACGACCGGACTTCCTTCTCTATATATGCGTTTTTCTGATTTTGCGCTGTTTTTGCCCTCTTCATGACCCTTCAATGGCTCTTCTTGACCATCTTGGACCACACCAAAACCCCCAAGGACTAGGGTAGGTTTTCGATAGGCCCAGCTTTCATTTTCTTCCGTCCACCCACCGGACCACCCTTGGTCATACTCAAGGCCTACCTCTTCTTTCAGGCTGCCTGGCTCCAGTAATCCCAATACAAACGGCTTTCCATCCTTGCCCTGTCCATCATAAAGCAGCTCATACAGATAGTTCTGGCCTCTTGGCGCTCTATGCAACAGCAAATATTCCAAGTCTGACAGCTTCTTTAAATGCACCTTGACTTGGGTTGCGCTCCAGCCGCTGTATTCCCTTACATCCTTCGCCCTAACCCTCACCTCAGACGCCTTAACCTGCTGCTCCTTCGATAACTTGCAGACTAACTCTTCTATCAAATGCAATAGCCGCCTTGTCTGGGGTGCTAACTCGTCTAAACTTCGGCCTAACGCCTCATTCATTAACCGGTTAGCCAGCTCTATATCTGATAACCTGACTTCTACATAATTCTTGACCTTCCCCTTGAACTGCGAGCTTTTTACAGGCCTTTGATACTGGTGCAGCAAGGCTATCGCCTCTATCAGGCTCAAATACTTCGGATGGTCCCGTCTTGTCCTTGTCCTGTCATTCAAAAACGTCAGCTTCGACGCATACGGATTCACCACATACAACGGCTCTAGCAGCCTCTGCGCGTTCTGATGCAGCAAGAGCAGCTCTTCTCTTTGCTCCTTCGCCCACAACCCATCTAAGAGCCTTGCTTTCCTTTGCTGCTCGTGGATCGCCTGCGTCTGCTCTCTGCCTTCATCCACCGCCAGCACCAGACAACGGTTCATCAGCTCTTCATCCATATCCGCCGCCGTCGTCGTCGATAGCATCGCTGGCTTTCCATAAACAGCGTATTCATGCGTCACCTGCTTGCCTGTCTGCGCGTCCTTGCCTGGCGCTGCTATCGTCAGCTTTCCCTCTGACAGCAATTGCTTCAAGGCATACGACGCCCGCCGCGCTCCCTCTTCTTCCGCTATCGCTAGGATCTTGCGTTCTAAACTCTGCTCTTCAAAATAATACAACGCTTGCCCTGTCAAGGCGCTGTACTGCACACAGTCTTCTTCTGGCATAAATGCCAGAACCCCTTCTATCAGCGAGCTTTTTCCTGCTGCTGAATTGCTTTGCACCAGCACGCTCAAGGGCCTTGGAAGCTTCCTTGAACAGCAAGCCAGATACACCAAAAGCTTATTGTTGTCTTCTCCAACCAAGCCAACTTTTTCGAAATCCTCCAGGATCTGCGTAAGCAGCCGGGGATTCCTCAAAAAAGCCAACGCCTCCAGCCGCTCTTCTTCTGTAATCTCCACCGCTTTGCCTTTCGGCTTCAACGCCGCTATCAGCCTCGATTCTATCGTCTCTTCCAGCGCTCCTAGCAGCTTGCCCAAATCCGCTTTCAGAACCTGCTCGCTTATCCCCACCTCTTCACTGGCAAACTTCAGAAAAAAACCGCGCGCCTTCGCGTTGTATAGGTCCAAAGTATCGATGTGGAACGCATCTCCTGCCGCACATTGAACCGTCAGCTTCATTTGCTCCTGGCCCATCTGCCTTTCCAATCCCCTAACGCTCCACAGCCGCCCGCCCAGCTTCATTTGCGCCCTGTCTCCCTCAACCTTCAGCAGCGATCCAACCCCCGCTGCTATCGGAGCGCCAGCCGCCGCTACAGCAGCTTTTTCAGCCGCATCAGCGGCTAAGGATAAAACGGCTTCTTCTTTTCGGGCTGCTTGCTCTTCTCTTGGCGGCTGGGGCGGCTTTTGCTCTTCTTTTTGCGGCGGCTCCGTTCTAACCTGGCTTTCTTCATGCCTTGCTTCGGCTGCTTCCAAAACCCTTCTTCTTCGCGGCTCGCTTGCCCCTAAAGGCCTGGCTTCCTCTAGCAGAATCCCAAGCATCCTTCCTGCATGCTCTCCATGAGCAAGCGCATATTCATTGATGTCTTTGCATGGCATCGGAACGCTCAGCCTGTAACACTGCATCCCCTCTGAAAGCAGCCTCTCCGCCTCTTTGATTGCTGCATTGTTCCCTGGCTCGTCCGAGTCATAGGCAAACACCAGCCGCGCCTGGCTCTTCTTCAAATATTCCCTCAGCTCTTCGGTCATGCCCTGGATCCCATAAGCAGAGGTCACATTCTTGATCCCTGCCTTCCAAAACGTCAGCGCATCAAGCAGCGCCTCACAGATGATGACTTCCTCGCTACCTTCCAAGCCTTCCTTGTTCCATATCCCCTTGTGTGGCCCTGGTAAATACAGATGCTTCGGTGATCTGCTCCTCAAATCATCATGCACCTTCCGACCATACATCCCCACCACAAGACCCTTTTCATCAAAGATTGGAATCACTATCGACCCCGTAAAATGCTCATGCCCTGTTTCTGCCCTCAAGAGCCCCACCCGCTTCAATTGCTGTCTTATCCGGCTCTTTGAATCGCGGCTCAACTGATATCCAAGGCTTCTGTCCGCATACCCAACCCTAAACCGCCCCAGCATCTCTTCATCATACAGGCCCCGCTTCTCCAAATATGCCTTTGCTTCTGCCTTCTCAAACAAATTCTTGTGATAAAACTCAACCACTTGCGCCATCAACCCAGCATCATCTTCGCTTGCTGCAAACTCTTCTTTTTCTTGGATCTTTGTTTGCTTTGCCAGTAGGGATGCCTCGCCGCCTGCTTGCCCCGCCAGCTTCCTCAGCATCTCTGCTGCATGCCGGAACGACACCCCTTCAAGCTCTTGCAAGAACCGGATGTTGTCCCCGCCCTTTCCACATCCGAAGCAATGGTATAAATTCTTCTCCGGCGTTATTCGGAACGATGGCTCGCTGTCGCCTCCGTTCGCTCCATGGAATGGGCATCGACCTACTAAATCACTG
>QCWB01000096.1 GCA_013114715.1 Nitrososphaera sp. | reverse complement strand
AGGCAGGCTAGGCATAACCAAGGAATCTGTAACGGAAGTCATCTCGCAACCAGACAAAGAGCAGCGTGTTCAGTCACAAGGCCTGATCATAACAATGTACAGCAAAAAGGCGGCGGGCCTGCTGGTTATCACGCATCTTGCTGGCGATCAGCAAGTGGTGGACCTCGCCTTCAGGATACGGGAAAACCTGCCAGAAAAGACAGTGGTTCCCTTGCAAATCGTCAAGGCACTTGCGCAAAAAACTGGCCTTGAAATCCGGATTGGTGAGCGGCAGGCCAGATTCATCTACAACGAGATCATGCCTTCGTCCGATGCAGACTTGAAAAAAGCAATCCGCGTGGATAACTTGGAAAATCACGCCACTGCATCTCTGATCTGGGCTCGCAGCAGACAAAACAACATGGGGTCGATGGTGCAATGCGCAATGGCTTTTTGCATCGATCTTGACACCTACGAAAAGTGGCTCGCAGGCAGCTAGCGCTTGTCAAAATCTGACGGTGTTTCTTTGGAAATGGGCGACTAATCTACAACCGACCGATTTTTGCAGGCTCACACACAAGCCTTGTTTTTATACTCTGTACCCAAAAAAAGCCTAGAGAACTTGAAAGCAGCAGTCTATCGTGAATACAACAAAGACCCGACAAAGATAGTCCAGATAGAAGACATCGACATGCCTACCATAAAGTCAAGCGAGGTAATGGTCAAAGTCGAGGCTGCCGGATACAATTACGACGACCTCTGGGCAATGTGGGGCGCGCCGCTTAAAGTCCCGCTGCCGCATATTTCAGGGAGCGACTGCGCTGGCACTATAGTCGAGGTGGGGCAGGACGTGACTCATGTCAAGGTCGGTGACCGGGTGGCCATACACCCAAACCTGACATGCCGAGTCTGCAGGGAATGCACTTCGGGCAGAGAGTACAACTGCCGTGACAGAAAAATCTGGGGTTTTGAGACTGGCCCGCTTTGGGGCGCGTACGCCCAATATACACACATTCCTGAAGTTAATATTGTAAAAATCCCGGACAACGTCTCCTTTATCGATGCAGCCGGGATAACCATGGTGGGGCTCACAGCTTGGCACATGCTAGTCACGCGGGGCAACATCAAGCCGGGGCAGACAGTCCTTATCATGGGTGGTGGAAGCGGCATGGGAATTGCCGGTATCCAGATAGCAAAATTGTTCAACTGCGATGTTATTGCCACTGCCGGTACCAAGGACAAGATGGACCGCTGCCTTGAGCTTGGGGCAGACCATGTAGTCAACCACCGCGAGCCGGACTGGCACAAAAAAGTGCGCGAGATAACCAACAAGCAGGGCGTGGACTTGCTCTTTGAACACATAGGCAAGGCAGCTTTTCCCCAGGAGCTTGGAATTGTAAAGATGGGTGGCACGCTTGTTACCACCGGAGCGACAACCGGATATGATTCTCAAATAGACCTTCGGTACCTGTTTTTCCGCGGGCTGAACCTGCTTGGAGCGACCCAGGGCACCAAGGCGGCACTTGAAGAGGTCTTGCGGTGGGTCAGCAAGGGTAAGATTAAAGCCGTGATAGACACCGTGCTTCCTTTTAGCCAGATGGTGCAGGGACACGTCAAGATGGCTGACTCGCAGCTGTTCGGAAAGGTGATAACAACACCGCAAAAGCTATGAGCCTTTAAAGCCGGCCTTTCTTTTTATCGTCAAGGACCCACCTTGTGACCAGTATCAGGCCGAAAATAGGAAAGCTAGCAATAAACGCATAAGGAAAGATTGCCAAAAACGCGGACGGCTCAAACATTCCCATGGACATTGCTGATCTGCAGATACAGATAATCGTTTCGAAAACTGCCAGTTGCATTGTAAACGGGCGCTCAAAAAGACGACTGTCACAGGCAAGTCAAATGGAAAATATATATCTAGATCCGCAAAATCTATTATGACAGTATGGCTCTAGCGCTGGAGACTTGGAGGTAGTGAATGGCATGGCAAAGCTTTTTGGAGTATTTGCAACACATAGCCCGGAATCGTGCCCGATGAACAAGGAATTAAGCAGGGACATCTTTCTAGACATTGACAAGAAACTAAAGGCCCCTCTTGACAAATACCGCGTGAACAAGGTTTTGGGTTTTTACATGTCTGTCCTTGAGCATCAGTGGATAATCGTCCTTGAGGCAGAAAATGCCCACGACATCGAGACTCTCTGCATAGAATCCGGCATCTCGTCATACAACACTGTAAAGATAGTGCCGCTAAACGATATTTCGGTTGCAGTGCAAAGAATGGAGGCAGCAAAGACAAGCTCAAAATAGGCTAGCCATTGCTAGGTGGCCTATTGCTTGTTTTTGCTCATGTTGTAGCGTCTGACTATCTCCCGGTCTATCTCTTCGTTTTTAATCTGCTCGCCTCTTCTGCCAGGAGTCTTCATTGCCTGCTGGTTTACCTTCCTTCTTTCTTCTTCCAGCTCGTCTCTGATAGCGTCCTGCCTCTTGCTTTTAAGCTCGTTAACGTAATTTTCACGGAAGATTCTCTCCTCTTCTGTGTCTGAAGTCAATGTAACCCACTATCTATCTAACTTCATCGGTATTAAGTGCTTGCGTCAAGACTAGTCGGACTTGTCTTGGTCCTTGCCTGCGTCTTCGTCAAGCTTGTCGTCTATCTCCTTTTGCAGTTTCTTGTACTTGTCGTATTTCTTTGTCCATTTTGACAGTACGAACCACTGCCTTATGCCTATGCCCAGCCAGACCACGGCTATGATGAACGGAAGGGACCTGACCACTCCCCAGAACCCTGCGTGTCCCGGCGTCTGCCAGCCTCTCATTCCTGGAAACGGCGAGTCAAGCACGGCATTTATGATGACAAACGTGATCGGCGGGATTATCATCAAACTCAGGATCATGATGATGAACATCTTTTTTGTCTTGTTTAGTTCAGCTATGATGCCGTCGATTATCTTGAACAGGTTCTCGCTCTTGTCATCACTCATCTGGCTTCTCGCTCCTTGGGAACAGCTCCTCGTACGGCTCTAGGATTGCTTTAAGAATATCCTTGCCTTTCTGGGAGACACTGTATTTTATCACGGTCTTGTTGCCCCAGGCTTCTTCGCGCCTGTTTATCAGACCCTGGTTTACCATCTCGTCAAGAATGACTTTGTGTTTTGCGTTGTTTAGTCCACAGTAGCTCATAAGATTGGTCTGATTCAACTCCCCATGCTCGTATAGTTTGAGTATGATATCTTTTCTAATGTAGATTCTTTCTCTGTATTCATGGACCAAGTCAACTCAGGGATTAATCCTTCTCTCATCACAGATCGCCTATTGTAAATATAAGACTTTAGTATCTGAACTCATACGACAGTTTTTGCTTCCCATTTTTACATATTAAGGCGTGTGTAACATTGTTACTTGAGCTTTATTATTACACAAGACCAACTTTTGGTTATGATCGGGATTTACTGTGAGGGCTATTGAATTGAAAATTGGCGCGCTGGATATCGCAGCTGCCGGAACTACCGCGATTGCTGGCATACTTCATCTCATAATGGCTCCAAACTCGCTTGGCGGAAACGTCAACACGGGCATACTTTTTCTAGTTGGCGGCATCGCGCAGGTTTTCTGGGTAGTCCCAATGATAAAGAGGTGGGCCATGCCTTGGTACGCAGTTGGCATTGCCGGAACGGCCGTCCTTGTGCTTATATGGGTCATAACCCGGCTGCCTGAAAACCCGATAACTGGGCGGGCCGGCAGGATAGGCGAGATGGCAATAGCAGTGGAGGCACTGCAAATAGCCTACATTGCCATAGCTGCCGTCATTATTGCAATAAACCGGAGGAAGCAAACACGGCAAAAGATGGCGTAGACGAATCCTTTGCCCTAGAAGTTCGAGGCATATCAAAAGTATTTAGCTCGCCTGCCGGCAGGCTGGTAGCTCTGCGCGATATCAGCTTTGCGATAAGAAAAGGCGAGTTTGTGTCAATAGTCGGCCCTTCTGGAAGCGGCAAGTCTACTCTGCTAAACATGATAGGTGCCTTGGACCGGCCTACAATGGGCAAGGTGCTTATCAGCGGCGTGGATGTCTTTGCAGCACCAGACGGCGAGCTGTCTGTCCTACGAAACCGGCTAATCGGCTTTATTTTTCAGTCGTACAATCTGATTAACCGGACTACAGTCCAAAACAACGTAGAACTTCCTGGAATCATACTTGGCATGAGCCCGTCAGAGCGCGAAAAACGCTCGCTAAAACTTCTTGAGCTGCTCGGCATCGGCGACAAGGTGCAATTCAAGCCGACTACCCTCTCCGGCGGTCAGATGCAGCGTGTGGCTATAGCCCGGTCGCTTATGAACAACCCGACTTTGATACTGGCTGACGAGCCGACCGGCAACCTGGACACCAAGACTGGCTCTGAGGTCTTTGCACTGCTAAAGATGCTATCAAACAAGTTCCGAAGGACCATAGTCATGGTGACGCACAACCCAGAGCTGGCCTTGGAGACCGACAGGACCCTTTACATCAGAGACGGCAGGCTGGAAAAGGAGGTAGTCCATTGAACATTCTTTTCATAGTGGCTGCTGTCTTGCTGTTTTCGCCACTTGCTGCTCTTGCCCAGATTCCAAGCCAGGAAGACATACTGAGCCGTGGCTTGGCCGGGCCGGTATTTCTAGATGCATTTTGGACCAACAGGACCTCTGCTCCTGTAGACGGCTCGCCACTTGAAAAGACAGAGGTGGGCCCCGGAGAAGGCGCGTCTGTACTGGCCGTGACACTGGTTAACCGGGGCCTGTCTGATATCACCGCTGTAACCGGAAGGCTCGATTTACCTAATAGTTTTGGAGGGCTTGGTGCCGATTCTGAAGCAGCAATTGCGACTAGCAACGAGATAATACCGGCCGGGGACACTTTTGTGCTGTTTTTCCAGGTAAACGTGGAAAGCACCGCCAAGATCCGCGAATACCAGGCCCATCTCACAGTCTCCTATTCCAGGATAGTAGAAACCGGCTCACTTAGGACTGCAGAAATCGACGTACCCTTTAGGCTGACTGGCAAAGTCACGCTGGACGCGCTGACGCAGACCCAGCAGCTAAAGCCCAGCATTCTTAACAACATAGAAGTTGAGATCATCAACCGGGGCAGTGCTGATGCAACCGGTGTGACTGTTATCCTTTCCGGACTGTCAAACACTGCAACCAGTAGCGATTCTTCGCGGGACTCCAATTCATCTATAATCGGCCAGAGGGTCTTTGAGATAGGAAGCATCAGTGCCAGCAGCTCTTACAAATTGATGTCGGCTATTTTTGCAGACATTTCCACTGCAGGCACTGCACAAAACGTCCTCCTGCAGGTTTCATATGGCGATGTTTACGGAACCAGAAAAACGGCTGACCTGACTGTTGGCCTGACCGTGTCTGCAGACACACCGACATCCGTGCTAAACGTTGCCCAGTCAAGCGACGACACAAAGCTGACTGCCGGAAATATTGAAGACTTGAATTTCACGGTAACCAACGTTGCCAAAAAGGAAGTGTCTGACATCATTGTTTCGCTGTCCTCGCAGTCAGACTCGCTTAGCATACTTGGAGACTCGAAATGGTCCATACAGTCGCTTGGACCCGGAGAAAGCCAGAGCCTGTCATCCAAGATTTTTGCCTCAAAAAGCCTGGTGGGACTCCCGATTTCTTTTGCTGTTAACGTGCAGTATCTTTCAGACGGCCAGGTCAAAACAGACGACCTTAACTTAGGAGCGTATGTTGAAGGGACGATAGACGTCAAGCTGCAGCAGCTATCTGTCAATTATGTGGCAAACGTGCCCAATCTCGTGGGTAACCTGCTAAATGAAGGAAATACGGTGGCACTGTTTACCACAGTTGAGATAGTAACTTCCGGACAGCCAGATCAGAATGCAAACACGCTTAGGCCAACCAGCAGCCAGCCACAGTACCTCGGCGATCTAACAGACAACTCGCCGCTGCCATTTAGCATACCGCTCCGCTCATCCGGCACGTCAAGACCGGACGGCGAAGGTGTCGGACTGCAGTCC
>QCWB01000095.1 GCA_013114715.1 Nitrososphaera sp. | reverse complement strand
GCAGTTTGAAAAAGCGCGAAAAGAGATAGGCAGACTGAATTGCAAAAACATCATAGTACTTGCAGGCAACCATGACTATAGGCACACTGGCTACCTGCTCTTCAAAAAGTTCTTTCCTTCAAAATCGGTCTATGATTTCGATGATGCCGTAATAGTTACCCTTGGCACTGCGCGACCAGACAGAGATGAAGGCGAGGTTGGATACAGGCAGAACCAGTGGATGGAAAAAATCCTGACAAAATACGAAGACAAAGTCAAGATAGTTGCCATGCATCATCATTTGATTGGCATACCTGACACTGGAACTGATAAGATCATTATCCTAGATGCCGGCGACACGCTGCGCGCGTGCCTGCAATCAAAGGTAAACCTGGTTCTTTGCGGCCACAAGCACAGGCCCTGGATATGGCATCTAGGACCGCTTGACATAGCTTATGCAGGCACTGCATCATCTACCAGATTCAGGGGATTTTTCAGGAATTCGTACAACATCGTTGAAATCGAGGGCGGCAAAGTCAAGACGGACATAAAAATAGTCGGCGAAAAGCGCTTTGCGCTGTCAGACCTAGTTGAGAATTACAAACCATTTCTTGAAACGTAGATATTGACGCAATCGCAATGTTCTACAAGGCAGCTGTGAAGATTCAGAGTTAATACTGAACGATGAAGAGAAGGCATTTGACTGAGCTGCCGGCTCTATTTTTCAGCGTAAAAGCAAAATACAAGTCTGCCTATACTGGAGTATGATGAAAGGTTTGGTTGAGCAGAATTGTTGTCTGCTAGGCAATAATGATTATCATATATGTATAGCATTATCCCGTAATTATTATTGTATAATGTCACTACAAACATTGTATTTGCCAGGTCGTCATCCAGTGTTTTCTATAAATATTCCAAAATATACTAATCATTATTGAAGTGCAGGTTAATATAACACTCTATCAATATGGACATACATGGCGCAAATGCCAGCACTGATACCAAAGGAAGTCGAGATCCAACGACTGAAGAAGATCTACATCATGGTCATCATGCTCGGTTCAATCGCAGCCTCCGTCGAAGTAGACAACTTCGTGGACGGCTCACTGCACCAAACCGCAATTAGAGACAGTGCTTTCACACCAGCTCACTGGTGGCTCTACAGCCACTTCGTGGCACTCCCAGTAGGATGGGGTATGGTAGCTGTATACGACAGAAAAGTACCAATCCTTAGGGGTCCAGGAAACACCATGAACACAGGTCTAAAGATAACTATCATCGGTTACCTCGCAACCATGTTCACAATCGGTGTCAACGAGATGTGGCACTTCTGGTTCGTGGAAGAAATCTTCTCTGTTCCTAACCACTGGATGTTCAACATGGGTGTCGTCGTGGCATTCATGGGCGCTCTGGCCTACGTAGTCAGAGTATACGCCAGATTGGTGGAACTCGGTGCAGAAACACCAGCAAAGAACCCATATGTAGCAGAAATGTACAAGCTCGCACTGGAAGGCAAGCTGTACAGCAGGTCCATCCCGTAAAAGGGAAGAGATTTCGGCTAGTTCTGGGCTGCAAGGTCCAGACTCTGCTCTTTTTTATCTTTTAATACTTTGACTGTTTAGTAGTATCTATGGACATGTCCGCAGTCTGCGGTGGATGTGGCAAAAAGACTCAAGACTATCCAATATTCTGCTACATGTGCGACGACTATTTTTGCTCTGAAAACTGCCATCTCACAAAACACAAGAGACCCTGGCAGAACTACTAATCGCGTCTAAGTGCCACGATAGGAGGCAGCCTCGAAGCCTTCCAGGCGGGATACAGGCCTGCAAGCACTGACAGCCCTACAGACAGACCAAAGACAGTCAGCATGTCTGTTGTATGAAATACAGGA
Organism: Nitrososphaera sp.; assembly: GCA_013114715.1. Taxonomy (GTDB): domain Archaea; phylum Thermoproteota; class Nitrososphaeria; order Nitrososphaerales; family Nitrososphaeraceae; genus Nitrososphaera. Next base: position 4,209 of record QCWB01000095.1, on the reverse strand, counting down.
GTCAACCCGGCTGATTCTGAATCCTGCGATGCAAAGCCTGCCACCAGCACGTAGCCGCCAACCACTCCAAGTCCAAGGCCGGCAGAAGCCCCAAGGATGCCTATGGTCAGGGCCTCTGACAGAAACAGGGCCAGGATAAAGCTATTCTGAGCTCCGATGGCCTTCATGGTGCCAATTTCCCTAATACGCTCGGTAACCGACGTGTAAAGCGTTGTTATGATTCCAACGGCCCCCACGAGCAGGGCAACAAGTGCAATGCTAAGTATGAATGAGCTAAAGCCGGCGGTAAACTGCTGTATGGTCTCCAAGATGGCCTTTGGAGTTGTGATTCCGATATCGTCGCCGTAAAGCCGGCGTATCTCCTGCTCCACAGCATCGACAAACTCGCTGGACTCGGCAGCAACTAGCAGAGAATCGTACTTGCCGGCCTTTTGCAGCAGGGCGTTGCCGGCAATCCTGTTAAACACCACAGACGAGTCGACTGTCGGGTTTCCGGAAGGCTTTAGTATTCCGCTGACGACAAAGCTTCTTGTCTCTTCTTCCTGCTTGCCGGTTACAGGGTCGACAAAGGTATACTTCACACGCACAGACTGGCCTACAACGGCAAATGGATTGGGGTCTCCAGGCGGATTGGCAACCTCGTCTGACAAGAGTATGGCCGACGGATCGTTTTGCCTGATTGAAGATCCTTCAACCAGCTCTATTGTTGGGGCAATTACAAACAGCTTTGTTGGGTCTATCGAGAACACCGTAGTGTCGACCTTTTTGCCTCCAGACTCTATGGTGATCTGGCCCTGGTAGGAAGGTATGACCTCGTCTACAAAGGGAAGTGACTTTATCTTTGACACGACTGCCTCGTTAAGGGTTATCTTTGCAGCCGGCGGCGGGCTACCGCTCCCAAAGCCGGTGCTCTGCTCCGTCTGGGCGCTTGTCACAAACAGGATGTTTGGCGCAAGCTTGCTGAATTGATCATTTATAAAATTTCCAAAGCCTGCCGATAGGCCGTTTAGAGCTACCATCAGGCTGCTGCCTACTACCACCATCAGCATGGTCAGGGCAGACCTTGCTTTTCGCTCACGAAGGGCGTCAAAGGATAGCGAAAAGATCTGGGCGATCTTCATTTACGATCATCTGATCTGTCTATCTGCCGGTCCAAAACTGACTCAATGTTTTCATCGTTTTCCTTGCTTACGGCTAGGGTGCGCGTCAGAGCCGAACGTTTTTTCCTTCTTATCAGAAATACTGCAATTATTACCGCTGCAGAAATTCCTATCACTATTGGAAGTATTAAGGAGCCCGACGAGGCCTCGTTTGCACTGGAATTGGTGGCAGAAGTATCTGGCCTGTACGGTACGTCTTGCGTCACCTCAAATGTATGAAGTTCTCTTAGGTTATCTTTGTACTGTACCTTTAGGGTAACTGGGTATACTCCTTCAGTCACCCCTTCCTTGAGGGCGATTGGTATGCTAAATGGAAGCGGCGAGTTTTCTGTCAGGTCGCCAAGGTACTGTTGGGGTGGCAGAAAAGCCACAAGCTCGTCTGCCTTAGTTACCTCGATGGTAGTAAAGAGCGCGAGCACATTTCCCTCATTGAGCAGGTTGCCGGTGATGTTTGGCCTGCCGCCAATGTACGTGACTTCAATTTCATACGCGCGAACCGTAATCTCGCCGTCAACGTAGGCTCCAAGGCTCAGAGTCTCCGTCTTGGCTTCGCCAGACAAAATATACTCTATTACGACATCAAAGGACGTGGGCTTGGATATCAGGTCGCTGGCTGCATAGACTCTGGTGGTGTATTTTTGGTTATAATCGACGGGCATTTCCTTTACTATCCATTTGGACTCGCCAATTATCTGAAGTGATTCTGACTGTGGTTTGAGGGAGATTATCACGTCGGACAGCGGCCTGCCGCCTATATTGGAAACAACGAAATTCAGATCCACTATCTTGCCAGACAATATGTTAGACGAATTGTCTGCAGGAGCCACACTTAGAACGGACTCTGGAGGTTTTGGCTGGACTATTAGTCCTACAGGTACGGTAGTGGTTTTTCTAACGCCGTAGGCGTTGCCATAGGCAATGTCAAGATTCATTGTTTGAAGGGTCTCGCTTGCTGATTTGCTGGCAAATATAGTAGTCTGGAATTCTTTTGACTGGCCAGGCTCTATCACCCCTATATCAAAGGTCTTTTGGCCGACGCTTATTGCCGACGCGTTGGGGACAGTCTCTGTTATGCCTGTAGAACCGGCCAGCGTGACTACTACTCCTGTTGCAGGTGCGCTGCCCTTGTTTGACAGGGTCATGGCAACCTCGCTTGATTCGCCAGGCGCAAGCCTGCTGGTTGCTGACGCATCAAGTATTACACGCCCGGTAAGTATGAATGGAAAGCTTATCTCAGCAGTCCTAAACTGTCCTACCTCAGCTATGCGCGAATAGTTGACCTTTAGGTCTCCAGTGTACTCCTTGACTGAGGTATTGTCAAGAACGTCTACCTGGAAGAACAAGATAAAGACACCTCCTGCTTCTACAACTTCATTGCTGGTTGCGACCACCTCCCGAGAGTCTGTGCCGGAGGCCCTAAAGCCGGCTGGTAGGGTAAGAAAGCCGGTTACAGAAGTAATATCCGATAGTCCGCGGTTTACTAGAGTCACTGCCAGAACAGATGCACCATCACCTGGACTAACCTCCACTTTTTCTAAAAATTCGCCCGGCGGTGGAGGGCTAGTCCTGTCTGTCCAAAAGGCGTCTAGAAATACAGGTCCGCTGTAGGTTACTTCAAGCAGATCTTGGCTGCTGACACCTCGCGCAAACGCGCTTGCAGGTACTGCAAACAACAAGACAGCAATAACAACAAAGACTATCTTCAATTTACTATCTCCTTTTCAACCGTCCCGTCGCGAATATGAATCGCCCTGTCCGTAGCTTCTGCAAGCTCGGGGTTGTGCGTCACCATAACGACGGTCCTCCTAAACTTGCTTGACAACATCTTTAGCATGTCAAAAACCTCATTACCGGTTTTCGTGTCCAAATTTCCAGTTGGCTCGTCGGCCAGGATTATGGCCGGATCGTTCATCAGAGCCCGGGCAATGGCTACTCGCTGCTGCTGGCCGCCGCTAAGGTTCGAGGGCTTGAAGCTGGCCTTGTCACCTATGCCAAGCACTTCAAGCAGTTTTCTGGCGCGCCGATGCCGTTCTTCGTCGCCCATCCCAGAGAGTACGCCTGGAAGCTCGACGTTTTTCTGGACTGTTGTCCTGTTAATCAGGTTATAAGACTGAAAAATAAAACCGATCAAATGATTTCTAAGCGTGGCGATTTCAGAGTTGTTAAGTGCAAAAATGTCAATTCCGTTGATGTAAACTTTGCCAGAAGACGGCTTGTCTAGCGCGCCGATGATGTTCAATAACGTGGACTTGCCACTACCCGACGGCCCCACGATGGAAACAAACTCGCCTTTCTTGATTACAAGGTCAATGCTGCGAAGTGCCGCAACCCTGCCGGCTGCAGAATCAAATATTTTAGAGACACCGTCTACTTTCAGAACGACAGATCCTCCGTTCAAGCTATGCTTCTCTCCCACTTTCCAAGGTAGTAAGAGGATCCGTCGTTAATAAAGATAACTGACCAGTCAGTCATTTTATTCGCTATTTTTGCAAAAAGATAAATACAATCCGCAGACCGGTACAGCAGATGCCAGTTGACCCGGTTTGTGGCATAGAGATGGATCAGGATCTTGCTGTATCCCACGATTACGAAGGCAAGAAATACTTTTTCTGCTGCGAGGGCTGCAAGCGGTTGTTTTTGAAAAAACCAGGAAAATACTCAAAGTAGCTTTGCTGGAAAGGCGCCGCAGGTCCTGCAGAATCTGGTTTCCGGTGTTGCGCATGACAAGCAGTCAGAGCAGCGAAGACTGCAGCCCCTTGACTCCTCTTGCGGCGGTGGAAAATAGCTTCGAAACATGGCATAGTAATGCAGGTGCTCCTTGCTTCGCAGCTTTACCCCCTCAGAAAGGGCAACCCTCTTTTTGTTTTCAAAGGTGTTGTCGTCTATCATTGCATCAATGTATTTTTCAAACCTGTCAGTTCCGGCGCCCTGCTCCTGGGCCATCTTCTTTCGCCAGACAAGCGGGCCTAGCTGTGGCTCAAAGCACTTCCTAAGTATCAATTTCCCCCAGACTTGGCCGTTGTACTCTGACAGTTTTTCGTTCGAATCT
>QCWB01000094.1 GCA_013114715.1 Nitrososphaera sp. | reverse complement strand
GCCAGACAGCACAAAATCAGCCTCGACGGTATGGCCGATGGCTTCGTGGCAGAGCAGCCCAACCATGCCAGGATCCAGGATTAGAGTAGCCCGCTCGCCGGCAGGGTACTTGGCGTCTAGTAGTTTTGCCGCCTTGTCAGCAGCCGTCTTTGCAAGCTCTAGATGACTTTTTCTAAACAGGTCGTTCCATCCGCCGGTTATGCCAATCCCCTCGTTTGCAGTGATGCTCTTTGCTCCCTGCTTGGCTATTGCTGAAACGTTGAACTCGGGCTTTGAGTCCGAGATCTCTACATTTGCGCCATCGCTGTTGGCTATTACCTTGTAATCTAGAATTTCGCGGTATGCGGCAGACGCCGTCTTTATGATTGAATTTCTCTTTGCTGCAGCCTGGGCCTCTCTGGTAACCTTGACCTTTTCTTCGATGTCAATTGCTGCCAGGTCGCCTCGGACCTTGGCTGAAAACTTGCCTCGGACCATCTTGGAATTGGCAAGACCCTTTACCTTTTCTTTTTTGGCCAGCGAGAGGACCTTTGCCACGGATACCGCCTGGTTAAGCGAATCTTGCAATGAACCGGGGTTTGCGTCGCTTGTGCTGCTAAAGCCCCAGCAGCCGTCGACCAGTACCCTGATGCCGCAACCTGCGCTCTCTACTACGCGGATTCTGTCCATCTTGCCGTTTACGAACCTTACTTCGGTGACTGAACGCTGCTGGTATCGAGCCTCTACGTACTTGGCAGAGGATTTAGAGACCAGAGACTGCAACCTGTCGGCTATGTCAGCGTCAGTTTTCATTGCGCATAACTGCAACGCACCAGCAGTAAATTATGTCTTGTCATTCAAACCAGATAGTCTTGCCTGGTTTCTTTATCTGGATGTGGGAAAACTTTTTGCCCCTTACCGCGCCATGCCAATGCCAAGTGTACGCCGGGACGCAGACAAAATCGCCTTCCTTTAGGTAATGGACCTCATCCATCTTGACCTTGGCAAGGTTGTCGTTTTCCATCTCGACTTTGGTCTGCAGGACAACCATGCCTTCGCCTTCTGTAGCCAGCAACACCTGATCGGTTTCGTGGAAATGAAGTTTCGTCCTCGCGCCATCTTCAAAGTTAACAAGATAGGTCTCCACTTCCTTGGTTGTTGCATCGGTTACTATTTTCTTTATCTCGACTTTACCCTCAAAATACTTGGTCATTGCCTGGTCGGCAGGAACGTCTTTGATGTTTGTTTTTTGCATGAAAAGGAAAGCGGTTGCAGAGATTAAATGTCTATTGACTGTCCGTTGGTAAACTTGCCATCAAATACCATCTCGACTATTCTTTCTGCCACCTGCTTTGCAGTCAGCATTCTGTCTTTGTTGATGCGATGATACTCTGGATCACAGTCCTGCATTCTTGTGTCAACATCTCCAGGGCAGATGGCCATAATCCGTATGTTGTATCGGGCAACTTCCCATGCAAGGCTTGCAGTCAGGCCCATCATGCCAAACTTGCTTGCGCAGTAGGCTGACAGATTCTCAAATCCCTGCTTGCCGGCTATCGAACTGACGTTGACTATAGTGCCGTGGTTGTTTTTTATCATGATTGGCAGCACCTCTCTTGAGCAGAGAAATGCGCTTTTCAGGTTGCTATTTATGACATTGTCCCAGTCAGAGTCAGAAGTATCCAGCAGTGTCTTGAGTATTGCCACGCCGGCATTGTTGACTAGAACATCCACCGCACCAAATCTTGCAGTGGCCTGCTTTACAAGACTGGAAACGTCTGTGTGAACTGAAACGTCGCATCTTGCCCCGATGACGTTTTTGTTGAATTTCTTTATCTCTGAGACGGTTTGCGCTATTTCGGTTTCCGTCCTGGCGCAAACAACGACGTTGGCGCCTTTTTTTGCAAGCAATATTGCTGCCTCTCTGCCTATTCCACGGCCGCTTCCAGTGACTATTGCTGTTGGCAACGAAAATCCTGGGCTATGTTGCATAAAGTTGTATCTAACAGTTATATCCAGTCCATCGGCAGACAGAAATATGCAATTTATTCCTGCAACGCCGGCTCCAGAATTCAAGGCAATCTCTGGATGGGCAAACTCGCAGCCTATTTCCATGAAATCCCTAAAGGGCAAGGTAGTGATTCTAGACTGCTGGACTTACACGTGCATATTCTGCCTTAGGACGATACCGCTGCTAAAAAGGCTGCAGGAAAAATACTCAAAATACGGCCTCCAGGTCGTGCAGGCACATTCCGCCGAATACCGCTTTGCAGTCAACCACGAAAATATCAACAGGGCGTTGAAAAGATACGACGTCAGCCTGCCAGTAGCTTTTGACACGGCAAACAAGACCTGGGAGGCTTATGGCAACATGTACTGGCCAAAGCACGTAATAATTGACCACAATGGGTTTGTCAGGTACGAGCATGCAGGATACGGCGGGATAGAAGAGTTTGAGCCCGTGGTATCAGAATTGCTTGAGGAGGCCGGCAGCAAGCCAGACGTCGGCTATGACGAGAAAAACCCGGAAAGCGAGATTCTAGATACATACGGCATGCACTTTGCCGGCATGGCGCCGGAGACCTGCGTAGGGTATTCCCGGCTGCGGGGTTTTGGAAACAACCAAACACTAAAGCCGGACGAGCCAAGCTTTTTCTCTGATCCTGGCAGCCATGCAGACAACACCGTGTATCTTCGAGGCAAGTGGGCCTGGCAGCGAGAAGGAGTCAGTTTTGTGTCCGGAGGAAAAGAACACAGTCCGGCAATAATCATGAAATACAACTCTGCCAAGCGCGCTCACGGCATCATTGGCACGTCTGACGGCAAGATGGGCAGAGCAGAAATCAAGATAGACGGAAATTACCTGACTGCAGACCAGCTTGGCAAGGACGCCAGAATCAGAGACGGCGTGAGCGTTGTAGACGTCGATTGGCCGTTTATCCACAACCTGATAAAAACAGACAAGCCAGAAGTCCACGAACTGGAGATAATACCGCGCTCAGACAATTTCGTGTTCTACACGTTTGTGTTTGGCTAAGGTTTTTTTATTCTGGCCGCTTTTCGATCTGCAATGTCAGTCACAGAAGGCATGATGGCACCGGATTTCTCCATGAGAGACGCCAAGGGCAAGATACAAAAACTGTCAGATTTGCGCGGCAAAAACGTCGTTGTATACTTTTATCCAAAGGATTTCACGCCGGGCTGCACCACCGAAGCAACCGAGTTTACCAGAGACTACAGCAAGTTTGCAGAGGCCGGAATCGAAGTTGTTGGAATCAGCCCGGATTCAGAGGACTCGCATGACAAGTTCAGAGCGGAAATGAGAATACCATACCCGCTTGTTGCCGATACGGAAAAACAGATATCAGAGCAGTACGGAGTCTACGGCCTGAAAAAGTTCATGGGACGTGAGTACATGGGAGTAAACCGCTCTACGTTTTTGGTGGACAAAACAGGCAAGGTAATCAAGGTATTTAGCAAGGTAAAGGCAGCTGGCCACAGCAAAGAAGTACTAGAGTCCTTTGGCTGACTGGACCAGCTCTGAAAGGTGCTCCAAAATCTTTATGTGATGCTCCTCGTCAACGCTGATGCTCTTTAGAATCTCTGCAGTCTCTGGGTCGTCGGCCATCTCTGCGCATCTTAGCAGAGCGTCGCGGGACTGCACCTCATCAGCTATGGATTCTTGGATTCCCTTCTTTGTAAGGCTCGAACTGCTAGTTGCCCCTTCAATCTCGGCCATGATTCTAGATATGTATTCGATGTGCCTAAGGCCGTCTGTGAGCAGCGTGTGCAGATATGTCCGGACCAGGTTGTTTTCAACTGAAGTCAGGACTGACATGTAGTGCATGAGTTCCTTTAGCTCTGCATCATGCTGCTCCTTGAGCAGCAAATACAGCTTTTGCTTTCTTTCAAGCTGCTTTAGTCGAGAATCCATCGAAAGTGTATTTGCATCCGGCAATAAAAGAGTGATCTTGTTTGCACTGTCCATCTTCCGCATGTCCAAACCTGCATGTTCAACGTGCAGGGTTGCTCAGTATGGCTCAGTCTCGCCAGATTTACTCCTTGCCCAATCTTCAGCCTGCTTGATCAGCGAAAGCCATCTGTCCTTGCCACCTTTCAGCCTTATTCCAGCAGCTTCAGCGGAGGTCTTGCCAAGAGCTTGATGCTTCCTAATCAGATTGTAGTGGGCTACAAACAGTGGCAACATCGCGGTATCGTCAACTTTCAACCCGCGATAGTTACGCTCTCTTCCACGAAGGGTATTTCACCATGCTGGGCGATTTGCTGCCATCGTTGCGTGCGGGTATTGTATGACCCCATATTATTATGGGGTCGTAATGATGAATAACAGACCTAGGTCAAGAATTATTCGCGTGGTGGTGTGGTTAGCGGTCATTGCAACCGATGTGGCAATCTGTGTACTTATTTTCTCTCCGCCATCATTTCTCCACCTAGAACCACAAGTAATCTGAATGTTGGAAATTATCTTGGCATTTGTTTTTGGAGGATGTTTAGTAATAGCTCTCATTGTCGAGGAGCGCTTCGTGTGATCACGAGAGCAATCACCTGCATCATAACGCTAATCATTATCGTGATCTGTGCTACAAGTAACCTATCGTTTGCAGTTTCAAGCGAGGTAGAATATCTGTAAGGAAGGATTTCTATAAAACTAGCATCACTTCTTGATGAAGAGGACAGATGATCTGAGGATGCAGTCAAAATGACGCCGTACGTTCCTGATACGGGATACTTTATTGTCTTGCCACCTTCATACCTAAAATCCGATTTTCTTTCTAATGGAATGACACATGGTTCTGTGTCTGAAGCACAAGATGCTCCATTAAAGATCATCAGATATTCTTCTGGTAAAGTCTTTCCTAGGAAGGTTTCGCCCTCAATTCGGAGTCGGCATCAAGCCAAACATTTACTGTTATGTCCTCGCGCGCTTCCATGAGTTGTTCAGATATAAGCTCAATCTTAGCGACCATGTTTTCGTTCTTCAAGAGAGGATTCGGAATAATCAGATGATGGGATACATGTGTAAACTTTTGAAGCTCGGCAAATTGCTTCACATCATAGTACGCAACGAAAAGTAAAACAAGTTGAATAAATATCAACACGCTAACAGCAATGGTGACGACCCAACGTCTCCTGTTTGGTGGTTGTTGATTAGGAACGTTTATCGCCATTACTCAGCCAGCTTTTCCAATCTCCAGCTTCTTATCTTTAACATCTATACGCAATTCGAGGTTGTCTTTATCCCATCCAAGCTCCCTTACCATTTCAGAAGGAATATTGAGGCGGTACTTGAAAAGAGGGTGACCTTTGTATTCATAGGCTTTTTGTTTTTGGAGCTTGACCTTCTTTTCCAATGTCAACTAGTAAAATGTATGGGGTCATATATTAGACTTTCATCACGAGTTCCAAATGCTGAAGATTGATAGTAGCAGCGCTACTAACAATAAATACATCCAAGTAATGTTTCTGAATATGGCGGATAGCCAATTCGATGACACACAGGTAACTATTACCTATAACGACATACATCATGTCTATTATTCGGTCATGCCCGCACTTTTGTTAAAGTTCAATATTTCAACAAGGGAGAGAGCGGCAGGGGCTGGTACTAACATTATTGTGAGAGATGTCGTATTACAGGTCTACATAAGGCAGGATGGAAATAAACCAAACCTACTTGTCGGTGAAGCCCATACAGAGCGACTCTTTCATAGATGGTACATTAATAGCACTTCAAACATCGAGTTTATTCTCAAGTTAGACCATCAACTTATTTCCCAGATCGAAAAGCTTCGTGGAAATGGAAAGCTGAATCTCAGATTAAGGATGAGATGTGTTTGGTATCCCGAGTCTGATCCTGCGCGCATCAGGGAGGCAGATTTTGACCTCGATAACATAGATGTCCCAAAAAGCAAGTGGGTTGAAGACGTACTTCCCGAACTAGGTTTCAAGAACACGGCGTTAGTTGAATTACCACAACTTGCATTTCCAGAACTACAGAATGCGATTGATAATCTTAACCAAGCATGGAAAAAATATAGCATGGGCGAAACGAATGATGTCTTTGTAAGATGTAGAACGGTTCTCGAAGAACTAGGAACGTACTTGCGAAAGAATGGATTTGAAACTAAAGCAAAAGATGGTAATGGGAACGAGAAACCTGTTCCAGACTGGAAAAAGTTCCTG
>QCWB01000093.1 GCA_013114715.1 Nitrososphaera sp. | reverse complement strand
ACTAGAGGCATCAGCTCTTCTTTAATTCCGTATCTGATGCGCGTCTGCAGGCTTTTAATTTCGGAAAGCAGATTCTGCTTGCCTAACAGCTTGGCAACTTCGTACAGGGAAAAGGCAAGCCACTGGCCCGTTTCTACCATCCGATGCATGTCTCCAGGCTCTACTCCCATCAGGTCTCCCAAGGTCTTTTCACCGGACTCTTCTATCCATTCTGCAAGGGCCCACAAACTTCTTGAACAATCGTATTCGCTCATCGAATAGAGCAGCTCTTCCTGCCTGTCCTGCAGGAGAATTGCCAGCTCTTCGTAGTCCTTTTTTCGAAGTCCAAGCTTTGGATAGAAATCCGGACTGTTTGTTATCAGGTGCAGAAAACCAAGCGTATGCCTGTGTGAGGAGTCGTCCAGATTTTGCAGGGCATCGCGAAAGCCGGCTGCAGTCTGCGGGTCGATATACAGAAGCGATATCAGTTTGCCAAACTCTGTTGCGATGTACCTGTCGTTTTTCGATTTGATCATCCCTTCAGATTCCAGGTATTTGATGGCAGACTCTACCTTGAACTCGACTACTGAATCGCGGTACTGCTGCGCAAAAAGCGTGCTTGCAAAGATGTTTAAAATATCTGGCTTTTTCATTCCTGGCATCATGGCAATTGCAGACAAAAGGTGGAACCTGATTGCCCTGTCTGAGGCAAGCTGCGACCTTACTGGCTCCGGCGTCCCAAGCACGTAGTGATCATACAGGTCCTCGCTGTTGATAGAGCCTTCCGTGACGATTATCGCCTCGCCGGCTGAATCGTATTTCGGCCTGCCTGCTCTGCCGCAGAGCTGCTTGTATTCCATGATGCTTATCGGGACGTTGCCGCCGTAATCAGAGTCGTATCTTAGGACGCTTGCAACCACCACGCGCCTTGCTGGGAGGTTTACTCCTGCCGCAAGCGTTGGCGTTGCTGTCAATAACTTTACAACACCGCTCTTGAAGGAATCTTCTACTATTTGCCTGCTTGCCGGGCCAAGCCCAGCGTGGTGGAATGCAACACCTTTGGCCACCAATTGCGACAGGGTGTTTGTCACTTCGGCGTCATCGCCCTTGTCGAGGATCTCTGCAGACGCCTTTGCAGCAAGCTCTTTTGTTTTCTTGTCAAGCAGGCTGTGGACCGCCTCTGCAGCCTTTGCAGCCAAAGACGCAGCGCGTTTTCGAGTTTCTGCAAATATCAGAGCCTGGCCGCCGTCCTGAAGCGAGCTTACTGCAACGTCTATCGCAGGATTGGTATGGTTTTGGGCGCGCAGTGTCCGGCCGTCGCTCATCTTTATTGTCCCGTAATTATACACGCCTTCAATCAATTTTGTTGGCCGCCAGCTGCTTTGGACCAGCTTGCAGCCAAGCCAGTCAGAAATTTCGTCGGAATTTGAAACGGTTGCAGACAGCGCAACTATCTGCGCTTCTTTGTACATCTTGTGAATTCGAGTAAGCATCATCTCAAGGGTTGGCCCACGCTCCTTTTCCCCAATCAGATGGATTTCGTCAGACACGAAAAGTCCTACCTGCCCAAGCCACTCTGCGCCGTGCCGGAAAAGGGTATCCATCTTTTCGTTTGTCAACACGATCACGTCGGCGTTGACTAGTTCCTTGCCTGCAGAATCATAGTCGCCGGTTGAAACAGCCACTTTTGCGCTCCGTCCTATCCCAAGGTCCAGGCTTTCAAGCACTTTGAGGTCGGCCTGTTTTTCGCTTGCCAGAGCGCGTAAAGGCGTAAGATAGATGGCTTTCTGCCCCTTTTGTATCGTCTTTGCTATTGCCATCATCGCTATCAGGGTCTTGCCGCTGGCAGTTGGAGTCGTCACAAGCAGGTTCTTGCCATCAAGTATGCCTGCCGCAATTGCCAGTTCCTGCGGCGGGTATAGAGAAGAATATCCGGCTTTCTGCATTATAGCCTGCACTGTATCGTCGGCGCTCAAGTAGGCTTTCTTTGAGAGTACAGAGTTTTATTTCAATCTCTTTAATTCCTCTGATAGCCAGACAATATAGTTTCTATTTGATCGCCGGTATTCTATTGCCTGGATGCAGAGTTGCTTTGCTGCATCTTTGTTTCTGTGCCACCGGTCTGCAGTCCAGCCATACAAAATGTAATGTGGCTTTGAATCAAGCAGTTCTTTGTCAAGCCGCGCAACTGTCCAGACGTCACATTGTTTTTCGCCGTGCGGAATTCCGTCTCCCTGCAAAAGATGCACAAGTTCATGTGCTATGACGGTGTTTGCAACGCCTGGCTGGAGGCTTATTTTTTGCGGGTTTGTCCAGCTTTGCGCAGCGCCCAAAAGCCGCGACCCCCTGCTGATGCAGCCGCAGATTATGACGCGGTCAAGTTCCGGAAAATTCCGGTAGACCGTGACTATGCGTTGCTTGAAATCGACGCTGAATTTTTGCGCTGCTACCCTGGTGAATTGTATCGGCAAGCCTACGCCTTGGCCCAGAAACCTGGCCTTCTTTCGTATATCCGGCCTTCTCTTGAGAATTTGTTTATCTGGCTTCTTGCCTCGTCTTCTGTGAATCTGCCCGTCTTGGCAAGCTCTGTGATAAGGTTCTTTTCGTCGACGTCGTTGTTGTCTGTACCAGACAGCCCGCTGAAAACTTCCATGAACAGCTTTTGTTTGGAGACCTCGCTTTGCGGCTTGCCGTACAGGACGCCTACGTCCATCTTGCCGGTGTTCACGTCAACTCCTGCGGTCTTGAGCATCTGGTCTACAAGGTAAATAGCGCGGTTTGCGTCTTCCTCCTCGACTTTGTCCTTCAAAAGGAGCCTTGCTCTGGCAGTTGCAAGCCGGACAAGGCCTTCAAGCTGCCTTGGAGTTACGGTAATCATGCTCTCTGACTCGGCTTTTCTCATGTTCATGTAGTATTCCCGGATGATGTTGATTGCCCCGGTGGTAAGCGCCGGCTCGCCGCGTTTTGCAAATGTCAGATACTTGCTAAACAAGTCGATGTCAATGGCAGGCTTTGCGGCATGCTCGGTGTCCCTGTAAATTTCAAGTATATGGCTTGCTATCAGGTTGTCCTTTTCTCTTTCCGGCATGTCTCTGACTATGAAAATGAGGTCAAACCTTGTCAAAAGCGGGACAGGCAGGTTTACGTTTTCTGTGATGTTCTTGTACGGGTCATACTTGCCGTACATCGGGTTTGCGGCGGCCAGAATCGAAGTCCTGGCGTTTAGAGTAGCAACAATGCCTCCCTTGGCCACCGAGCAGGTCTGCTGCTCCATGACCTCGTGCAGGGCAGAGCGGTCTTCTGGCTTTATCTTGTCAAACTCGTCTATGCAGACAAGGCCTTGATCGCCTAAAACCACGGCCCCTGCTTCAAGCATCATAATTCCAGACTTGTCGCGAATTACTGCGGCTGTAAGTCCTGCCGCAGTAGAGCCCCGGCCTGAAGTGTAAAGCCCCCTAGGCGCAATCTTGGCTCCAAATTTCAGCATCTCGGATTTTGCAGTACCTGGGTCGCCAACCAAAAGCACGTTGATGTCCCCTCTCCGGTTTGATCCGTCCTGCAGTTTCTTGGAAAAAGACCCGACTATCAAAAGAAGTATTGACTCCTTTAGCACCTCGTGCCCGTAGACGTGCGGTGCAAACGAGGCCACCAGTTTCTCATAGGCGTCAGGCTTGCTTGCAATGGCGCGTATCTGCTTTTCGTCTTCAGTGCTGATTGCTATGCGCTCGACTGTCCTCGTGTCCTTGCTTCCGGCCCTGCCGCCAAGATACTCAATGTTGTTTCCCTCCATACGCAGTCGAAACAGGCTGGTCTTTATCATCGGAGACAGCTGCTCCTGCTCTATGCGTATGATGCCGGTGAGCATTATCCTGTCACCGGGTCTGCATTGGTCGACCAGGTCGCCCATCACTGTCACCTCGACGTAATGGGGAAGCTGGCCGGCTGGCAGGTCCTCTGGCAACTCTTGCAGCCTGACCAGCTGAAAATCGATAAAAATGCTGTTTTCCGGGTCCATCTCTAGATCCTTTTCGCCGCATGCAGAGCACTTGGTTGGTTTTTTGAGCACCAGCCCTTTCATCTCACTCTGGCTAAGGGCGCCGCAGTTGGCGCAGCGATACGAAACCTTCTTTGCAAGCGGCTTTACCTCGGAAGACCGGACGACCATCCCAGACACGCTGACAAGCCGGTCTATCAGGTCTGCATTGATGTCGCGCAGGCCCTTTTGGACAGTATAGTTTCCAATCCTGACTTTAATTTTGTCATGGACTTCCTTTTCGTAATCGTGGTGGATTTCCCGCAGTATTGCTAATGCTGCCTCGTTGAACGCCTCAAGCATCTCGTCAGGCTTGTTTGTCAGGTGCTTGGCTAGGTCCGGGTTAAAGGAGTCAAAATCGATATAGTCTACTACAAGCGACAAGGCGTTTGCAGCCATCATGTTGTTGATTCGCTCAAAATACCGGTAGTTCCCGTCGCGGTCTTTGAATGCCTTTAGGAACCGCTCTACGTCGCTTGCCAGTCCAGCGGCCGTTGTTTGCTCAGCCATTCTTTAGCACACCTCTTTTGAATTTCGACGAAGCGTTGTTTATCAGCTGATACAGTTGGCGCTCTTCAGCCGCGAGTTTTGATTCCAGTTCGGCAGAGAGCTGCGACGCAGCGGCCAGTTTGACTATCTTTTCAATCCGCGACGTGACAAAGATGTTCAGCGAGACGATAAGATTCTCGCGTTCCCGCTCTTTGAGAGTATCTAGGTAGTCGTTAACACGGATATAGAAATCAGGGTCAATCCCGGACAGGTCGTGCGGCCTTGCTATTCTTTCGCGGTTTAGGGTCCGAGAGACGTAGCTTGCCATGTCGGTTGGCTGGATTTCAATTGCACCCTGATCCGAGAGTATCTTGGCCACCCAGCGCGGGGCGGAAGACATGTCTCCTTCCTTGGCGTCAACTTCAATGTTGCCAACTGTTATTTTGACGTCATGCTTGTAGGAGATGCGCACTTCCTCGTTTAAGTAGCCTATTCGGTAGACGCTCTGGATGTTCTCTATCGTCGGCTCGGAAGGCGAATCGGCCATCGTTGGTGGATACTGGTTGATGGCGATCGGTTATATCTTTTGTCAGGACAGCTTTTCTTTATCTGCAAGCTAGCTTGGGCAAATCTATTAATGGATTGCAGGTTTTGGTAGAGTCGTTTGTCATCCGGCAAGAAAAGCGAGCTTTCGCACCTTATGTGGACCGAGAAGTACAGACCGATGAAGCTTGAAGAGATTGTTAACCAAAAGGAGATAGTAAAGGGGATCTCTAACCTTGTTAAAAGCCCGGACATCCCGCATATGCTGTTCTCCGGTCCGGCCGGAGTAGGCAAGACTACTGCTGCTCTTTGCATTGCTAGGGAGATCCTAGGAGAAGAGTGGAAGAAAAACACCCTAGAGCTTAACGCGTCTGACGAGCGCGGAATAAAGATGGTCAGAGAGCGTGTAAAAGAGTTTGCAGCTTCTGTCAAGCTGGCAACGGACAAAGATTTTGACAAGCCAAAAATAATCATTCTAGACGAAGCCGACGAGATGACATCAGAGGCCCAGACTGCCTTAAGAAGAATAATAGAGGACAGCTCCAGAACGACGCGGTTTATCATTATCTGCAACTATTTGTCGCAGATAATCGAGCCGATACAGAGCAGGTGTGTTGTTTTCCGGTTTACCCGTCTTCCGAAGGACAACGTTGTAGAGCAATTGAAGTACATTTGCGAAAAAGAGAAGGTCAAATACGAGGACAAGGCCATCGTCCAGATCTACGAATCTACTGGCGGAGACCTTAGGCATTGCATAAACGTGATGCAGGCAGCATCAGGCATGGGAAGCATCAATGCAGCAAACGTCAGCACGGCCATCGGGCTTTCAGGCAGATCAAAGGTCGGTGACGTTCTGAAACTGGCCCTGGCAGGCAAATTCCACGAAGCCCGTGCAAAGCTGCTAGAGTTGACCCAGGTCTACGGCATGTCAGAGTCTGACTTTTTGAAGTACGCAAGCCAGGAAGCCTACGATATGAAACTAGACAGACCGGAGGAATTTTCAGAACTCATGGCAGAATACGATTACAGGCTGTCCGCAGGGGCGCACCCAGAGATCCAGCTGGCGGCTTTGCTTGCACAGATTGGCAGGCTAGGCTCCAAAAAGAGCTAGCAGATGCATTGCGCAAGTATTAACCTAGTATT
>QCWB01000092.1 GCA_013114715.1 Nitrososphaera sp. | reverse complement strand
ACGGGCGACTCGTTCGCCAGCACCGAGCGGATGGTGCCCGGTATCAGGCGGTTGAAATTCAGGTCGCCCGCGCCGTAGAGATTGCCGCAGCGCGTGATAGCGACCGGCGTGCGATACGTGTGCCAGTAGGAGAGCGTGATCAGGTCGGCGCAGGACTTCGACACGTCATAAGGGAAGCGCCCCTCGAGTGGAGCCTGCTCCGTGTAGGGCAGCTTTTCATGCGATCCGTAGGCCTTGTCGCTCGAAGCCACGATGACGCGGCGCACCAGTTTCGAGCATTGCCGGCAGGCTTCGAGCAGGTTCCAGGTGCCGCGAATGTTCGTCTCAAACGTGGAAAGCGCCGAGCGCGACGCTGTGCCCACGATGGTTTGTGCGCCCAGGTGAAACACGGTGTCGATTTCGTATTCGTTCAGCACGCGTACCAGCAGCGCATGATCTTCGAGCTCGCCGTGGACCACGTTCATGCGTGAAAACGCCTCCGAAGCAAGAAGACGGCTGGCCGGTACCCAATCGCGCATCAGGCAGGTAACGCGGGCTCCGCGCCGGACAAGTTCTTCGCTCAGCCACGATCCGAGCAGGCCGGTGGCGCCGGTGACGAATACGTTTGCATCCTTCCAGGACATTGTTATTCCCATACCTTCCAGGGGGCGTTTCCACCGGCCCACAGCGATTCAAGCAACTGCTTTTCGCGCAGCGTGTCCATCGGTTGCCAGAAGCCGGTGTGCCGGAAGGCCATCAACTCGCCTTCGGATGCCAGCCGCTCCAGCGGCTCGCGCTCCAGAATGGTGCTGTCGCCTTCGATGTAATCGAGCACTTCCGGCTCGAATACGAAAAAGCCGCCATTGATCCAGCCTTCGCCCGTCTGCGGCTTCTCGGAAAATTCACACACCGCGTCTCCATCGAGCGTCAGGCCGCCGAAACGCGCCGGAGGCCGCACGGCCGTCACCGTCGCAAGCCTGCCGTGCGATCGATGAAAATCGAGCAGTGCGCGGATATTACTGTTTCTAGTAGTTCTAGGATGTCGCTGTCTACTGTCAACTATGCTGCCGTTCTATCGTGGCGGGAAAAAAAGATTCCCGTTGGGGGCTTTCTGGCTGACCGTTTCAATCGATGTATTTGTGGATCTCAAACAGTATTGCTCTCCTTTTCCACCTCGACCGTGCACTTTGTCACAATACCGGCAATCACACCGATGGCTGCCAGCCATGGTGCCAAAGCCAGCGTGGCCACCACCCCTGCCGCGCCCCAAGTCACGGGTATTGAAAGCAGGATTCTACCTTTGTCGTCTTTGATTACTATTCTCTTGACGTTTGCGTCGCGGACTATTTCCTTGATTTTGCCCACCAGGCTTTCGGCAGAGACCTGGTGGACCTCTTTTTTCAGACCGACCTGAGTCCCGCAATTTGAACAGAATTTTGCGTTACTTGCTAGCTCTAATCCACATTCACTGCAATTTGACATACATGGCATTGTCAAAAGAAACCCTTAAGGTTTTGGCACTGCAAAACCCTTTTTAGTTCTGGCACACAATTTCTACATAAATTGGAGCGCTCAAGAGACGAATGCATGCATTGCACGCATGACCGTTCTGTTCATTTTACAAACGACCTGAGGGGGCTTGGAAGCAAGGACATGCGTGACGTAAAGAGCGGGTGCAGCTACGTAATGCCTAACGGCATGCCCTGCCAGTGCCCCGGCTTTAGGCCAAGATAAAGGAATGGTTATAAAAATCCGTCACGGTAGTCTCTACGCTTGAAAGTTTATCTGCCCGCATTGGTAGTTTTGACTGTTATTCTGGCTCCAGTAACAGCTGCCAGCCAGGTCTTGGGAACAAGACCGTCGTACATATACGACAGGGCCGACATCTTGACAACGGGAGGCGAAGCAGCGATAAACAGCGACGTCCGGAGCGTTGACGATGTCACGTCTGCAGAAATTGTGATATACACAATACCAAGTTTTACTGGCCACGGCATAACCAAAGACGGAGTCGAGATAAACGACCGTGACATGCTTGCCAATTACATCTACAACGAGGTCAGCCTTGATGGAATAAAAGGCATCGGCAAGGCAGACAAGAACAACGGTATTTTAGTGCTTTACTCTCTGCAGCGCGACGGCTCTGGCGGCTCCATGCGAATTGAGGTGGGCCTCGGGCTTGAAGGCGATGTGACAGACGGCACGGCGGGGGCAATACTTGATTCTTACCTGGTCCCGGCAAGAGAAGCGTATGAGCGCAACGGCGACACTACAGTTTTTGACAGGGCCATGCTAGACACGGTTATTGCCCTAGGCACTGCAATAGGATATTCCAGCGATGATCCAAACTTTGTGCTGACAGAGCCTGTGCAAAGCGACGAACTGACCTCCGAGGACTGGATATTCATAATAATTTTCATCATGCTTTTTGGAGGAGTCTGGGCAGCCCTGCTTGTAAACGGCCTGCGAAGGAAAAGAAAGGGACTCAGCTTCTTTCCTCCGTCAAGCGGCAGAGGTAGCCGCGGAGGCGGTGGGTGGAGCAGCGGTGGCGGCAGCTCTGGAGGTGGAGGTGGCCGTTCCGGCGGTGGCGGTGCAGGCCGCTAGCCGAGTTTTGGAAATACCTGCTTGATGGTTTTCTTTACTTCTTTGGGCATGTTTCTGTCCTCCAGTATCAGATGCAGGTCTGACTCGATTATGGCAAGCCCACCGGGGCTAATCTTGTAGAACCATTCGACGTCCGCCTCGCTTATGATGTCTACTGACAGGCCGCAGCCTTTCATGCCGCAGAATTTCAGGTCCTTGCTAAAGCTGACGTGGCCGTCTTGGCACCTGTAGATCATGTGATTCTGTCTTCAGTTTGTTGTAAAAAAGGTATCAGCGCGCAAAAGGGTCATATACTGCCGACATGAAGCGATACCTGATGAGCGAACCTCTGCCAGAAGGCGTAAAGTATCTTGTCCAGATAAACCCTGTTGAAAAGGCCCCGAAACTAACGGACGCTGCAAAGGCCGAGTTGCTATCAGTCGGGATGATGGACGCAAAGGGCAAGCTGAAGCTAAAAGGCGTCAGCCCAAAAATGCTAAAGCGCATGAAGCAAGAGATGGTCAACTGCCCTGTCTTGAACCAGGAAATAGCCTTTGTCCAGTGCTACGTCTGCCGGAACTTTCAAAGCAGGATATCCGGCCAGGTCTACTGCAAAGGCGAGCCGCTTTAGACAAAACTTCATAAACCCAGCTGCAACTGTCTGCAGATGTTGAGTTCAAAGGAAGCCGGCGTCACAGTTAAAAAAAGCGAGAATTTTAGCGATTGGTATATCCAGGTTGTGATGAAGGCCGGCTTGGCAGATTATGCCCCCGTCAAGGGCTTTATCGTTCTTCGTCCTTATGGCTACGCCATCTGGGAATCTATACGCGACATACTTGACAAGCGGTTCAAGGAAACTGGGCACCAGAACGGCTTTCTGCCTGTATTGATACCAGAAAGCCTGCTTTCAAGGGAGGCGGATCATTTCGCAGGCTTTACTCCAGAGGTATTCTGGGTTACAAAGGCCGGTAACAACGACATTGGAGAGAGACTTGCCCTCAGGCCGACTTCTGAAACCCTCGCATACTCTATCTTTTCAAAGTGGATAGCAAGTTACCGGGACTTGCCATTGAAGATAAATTTCTGGAACACTGCTTTGCGCGCCGAGATAAAGGCTACGAGGCCCTTTGTCCGGACCTCTGAATTCCTCTGGCAGGAAGGCCACACGGTCCATGCCACCGAGGAAGAGGCAGAGCAGGAAGTCATGCAGATACTTGGAATCTACAGGGAGCTGATAGAAGACATACTTGCAGTTCCTTCAGTCCGGGGGTACAAAAGCGACAAGGAAAAGTTTGTCGGCGCAAAATACACCACTACCCTGGAAGGCATGATGGCCGACGGCAAGGCCTTGCAGATGGGCACATCGCATCACCTGGCCCAGAACTTTTCAAAGCCTTTTGATATAAAATACCTGGGCAAGGACACCGCGGAGCACTTTGCCTGGCAGACTTCGTGGGGCGTTTCATGGCGGCTTATCGGCGCGCTTATCATGGTCCACGGCGATGACAAGGGCCTCATACTGCCGCCAAAAGTCGCGCCAGTCCAGGTAGTCATTGTACCAATACACAAGGACAAGGACGCAGAGATGGTAAAGCAAAAGGCCAAAGAGATTTCAGACGAACTAAAGGCTGCCGGTATACGCGCCCACCTAGATGACAGAGACGAGTACACCTCTGGCTGGAAGTTCAACGAATGGGAGCTAAAAGGCGTGCCTCTGCGGATAAACCTTGGACCACGCGACATCGAAAAAGGCCAAGTCGAGTTTGTCAGACGTGACAACCGAGAAAAGATGCTCTCAGAGCGCGGCAAGCTGGTAGAGACTGCAAACCTGCTTTTATCATCAGTCCAGCAGGCGCTGTTTGAGCGCGCCAAAGCCCTGCTTTTGTCTTTGATTACTATTCCAAAGGACTATACTGAATTCAAAACTACCATAAATGAAAAGGGCGGCTTTGTGCCCGCAGGCTGGTGCGGAAACCAGGACTGCGAAGAAAAGATAAAAGAAGAGACCGGAGCCGATATCCGAGTAATACCCTTTGAGCAGGACAAGATGCCGCAGACCTGCATACTTTGCAACGGAGAGGCAAAGAAACTTGCCTACTTTGGAAGGGCATACTAATAAGGGATTGAATCTGAGCTAGTTTACAGTTGGCTGGCATAGAAGACCTTTTCCCGTTTGCAAACGAGATTGGCTATCTGAGCATCTTTCTTGTCAGCCTGGTTGCCAGCCTTATCGTATTTGTGCCAGTGCCCTTTTTTCCAATCCTTATCACCGCATCGTTTAATGACCGCTTTAACCCGCACCTAGTAGCGCTTGTCAGCTCTATAGGCGTCGTTATAGCCAAGACCATTATCTTTTTTGTAAGCTATTACGGCAGAAACGTGCTGTCTGAAAAGACGCGCAAGCGCATGATGCCACTGCAGCGTCTTGTAAGCAAGTACGGGTGGCCTGGCGCGTTTGTGGCCGCTGCGACTCCAATCCCCGACGACATTGTCTACATACCGCTTGGTCTGGCAAAATACAGCCCCTGGAAGTTTGCCCTGGCGACGTTTGCCGGCAAGATGGTGATGAGCGAGGCAATAGTCTGGGCTTCTATCTGGCTTGGCAAGCCACTTGTACAGGACGTGCTGTCGAGCACCTCCGATACAGTGTCGCTTGTCCTCATTGCCGTTGCAAGCATCGCTGCCCTTGGAGTCATGATCTACCTTGCATTAAAGATAGACTGGGGAAAAATCATCGGCAAGTGGTTCCCCTGGACGCTGAAAGACGAAGACAAGTAATACTCGCCAATGTATTTTTTAAGTCCCCGGTCAATTACTGGAATATGCGGCCTTCAAGCCTTGGGAAAATAGATTTCCTCTACGACTGCGATGAGGTAGAGAGACAGAAAATACTCTACATGCTTGAAGTTGCAGGCCAGATGGTCATAGACTATTTTGGCAAAAAATGCAATTTTGATGTCCTTGTCTGCGACGGCGGCTGGTGCATGGAAGTGCAGACAATTTCAAGGGAGCGCGGTCAAACTGCCAGAACTCACAGTACAAAGTTTCTGGCATTTACTGATTATAACCTAAATGAGATTGTGATAAGAAAGGACTCTGCAAAGTTTGTTCACTACCTTCATGAAATGATACATTGCGTAATTCCAAAAAAGTATCCAAACCAGCTGCGAGAAGGCCTTGCCTGGTTTTTTACGCTGCAGCTGATAAAGCCGTATCCGTATCTTAGGCCCAACTATCCGATGTGGATTGCTGAAATCTACATAAATCCTGTAAAAAGCCTTGTTGGCAAGTTTGGCGTGGATTTCATAAAAGATTTTGCAGTAGGGACGGCTAGCATAGAAGAGTCTGCCCTGCCGGAAGACGCAAAGGATCTATTCCTGCCAGAAGAAGTGTTTTTCAGGAAAAAGGACCAGGCAAGCTGAGGGGGGAACTTCTATTAATGTGAATTATAACATAACAAATTCAAACTGAACTTGCTTATGTTAAGAAAAATATATTTTTGTATGAATACCTTTTATTCATCAAATGGTTTCGGCTGTTTCATCTTTCAACAGAAGAGGATCACAACAACAGGATGATGGAGAAAGGATTACTCGGGTCGAAAACAGGACAAATATTTTATTACTTATAGTAATTTTCTTAGATGTTGAAAAACGAAACTGACGAACACAAGAGACTTAAGG
>QCWB01000091.1 GCA_013114715.1 Nitrososphaera sp. | reverse complement strand
GATTTGGCCGCGCCAAAGGTGCCTAAAGAAAGACTGCCAAAGCTAAGAAAGGTCTGGAAATGCGACAGCGCCTACGATTTTCTGTACGGAAACAGGGTCGGCTACTATGCAGGCCTTGCCGAGGGATTCATGCTAGAAAGGCACAAGCGAAACCTGACAGAGCAAGAAAGCGAAGAAATTTTCCAGTTGATAGACAGATACACAAAAAAGATCCGCAGGTATTTCTCGTATTACAAGAGAAAAAAGCCTAGCGTCTGAATTTCCTGCCAAGCAGTATTGCCGCGGCCATTACTGCTGCAAGCGCGCCAACGACTGCCGGGAACTCGGGTACTGTCTTTGTGCCTATTACAGTCACGTCGTGTGATGCGTCGTCGTAGTATGAGCGGATAAACTGGCTGCCCTGCCCATCTATGGTAGCAAACGTGTCAACGGCCTTGCCGTCTACCAGTACAGTAAACGGGCCCTCAAGCACTTTGCTTATTTCTATATCGGCAATCCCACGAATATCCTTTTTGCCTTCGATATGAAACGTTAATTGCTTTTTTTGCTCATCAAAGGCAAAATCAGTTACTGCAACGTTGCTCTCGATTGGAACATCGGTCTTTTTCTCAAACAGTGTAACTACTGGGTATTCTTTTTGCAATTGCAAAATAGAAGACTCGGCAGTGCGGAAATCCTGTGCGTCTTTGATTTCAAGCGTTTTTAGAGATTCTTCAAATGCTGCAACATTTCTGTCGTAAAGATCCAAGGTGCGCGCAGACAAAAAGATCCCTATGTAATACTTGTCAGAAAAAATTTCAGTTGAACGTATTATCGAGTATGTGCCGCCTTCACAAATCTGAACGGACTTTCTGGCACTTAGATTGTTTATGGTTTCATAGGATGCTTCTGTGATGCTGCATACAATGTCCGACGTATCGGATGGCGGGGTGTATTTTGTAATTGACTCAGAGTATGCCACCTTGCTCTTTGGAATTATTGACATGAGGACATCCGGCTGGATCCTTGGATCCACAGCAACTCCTTCCGGTCCGGCTGTGACAAACCCGCCGTATTGTTGCACACCTTTCCAGCCTTCCGGCAGAACTATCTTCAAGCCTGCCTCCGGGTTTTCATATGCGCCTTCTAGGTTTGGAATGATGCTAAGCTGCGAACCCGAGTCCTCAGCAAAAACTAATGAAGACGGAACTATCAAAATAGCTATCAGGGCAAAACCAACATACCGAATCATTGCAGGTATACAAAGGCGACCGGTTCATAAGTATATGGAAAATCGATATTGTATCATGCTCATCTAAAAGATGGACATAATATGACAGAACCGGAAAATCATTGCAAGTTTAAATTATACTACCTCGATATTGAGAGCAGAATGACTTCGCGGTTTGTTTACGCCTCAATTGTAGCAGCTGCACTTTTGGCATCGGTCATGGCAGTTCCGGCCTACGCCCAGACGTCCGTCTCCCAGACAAAACCAATATTGAAAGACTCGCTTGGCAGGGGCCTTGATGAAGGCAACGCAGAAAGCATTGTTATTCTGTCCACAACAATCGAAAATAATACCTCTAACGCTGTACCATTCATCGCGTTGATGGAGGTCAGAGATTGGGAAGGCTCTACTGTCTACATCCAGTTCCAGCTTGGAGAGCTGCCATCAAGAGGCGAGTCTGAGCTAGGAATTTCATGGACCCCTGCAATCGCTGGCCAGTACGAGCTGAGGACGTTTCTTATCTCTAGCTTTGTAGACCCTGTGGAAATTCTAACTCCAGTACAGCAGAACATTATCACGATAAACTAGTTCTGCTTGCCAATTTTTTGGCTCCAAATCTTGCGCCGACAAGTACTGCAAACGATGCAAAGATATCAGCCATTGAAGGAAATTCTAGCAACACCTTTGACCCGATTATCGATATTTTATGAGGATCGCTATCGGAGTGGATGTGCAGTATCGTCTCGCCCTCAAGCCGGTCTTCTATCACAACGAATTCAGACGGCTGGCCGTACGTCGAAAGCAGGACGACAGCAAGCAGGCTTGCAATCATGGCATTGGTAAGGGCCTCGAGGTATTAATGGAACTTGCAATGCATTGTACACATACTGGTTATTATCAACTACGCGCAACCTGCGTTGCAGGCAGAACTTGCCGCGTCCGGAATATGCGCGTCGCCGGACGCGGCCTGTGGATAGTGATTTATTTCCGCTAATTTGTTTCAAAGACATGAAGGTTCTGCTCGATGTGGATCCTGGCGTCGACGATGCAATGATGCTTCTTCTCGCTCTAGGCAATCAATCCATAGATGTGCTTGGAATCACCACGGTCTGTGGAAACGTTGGCATTCTAAAAGCAACTGAAAACGCACTCAAGATAACAGCGGCTGCAGGCAGCCAGGTTGCAGTATACAGAGGCGCATCAAGGCCGTTGTCTGGAAAGTGTATGCATGCAACAGGCATTCACGGGCAGGACGGACTAGGAGACTCGCACCTTCCAAAGCCAATGAACAAACCAGAAAGGACAAAAGCAGCGCAGGCCATTTCAGAAATGGCAGAGAATCAGCGCTTGTCTATTGTCGCCACTGGTCCTCTGACTAACATTGCAATGTTTTTAGATTCGTACCCGGACATGGCAAAAAGAATAGAGCGCATATTTTTGATGGGCGGCGTTTACTGTCCGAAATCTACAGGAAACGTCACGCCCTTTGCAGAGTTTAACTTTTACTGCGACCCGGAGGCCGCAGACAGAGTTATGGCAAGCGGCATCGAGATTGTTGCAGCTGGCCTGGATGTAACGATGGACGGAAGGTGCGCGGTCGACTGCAGTATGCTTGCCAAGATGCGGGGCATAAAAACTGCAAAAGCAAGCACCGCCTGCAAAATCATCTCAAACCCTGTCAGCAGACAGTCAATTTTCCACCTGCATGACGTGTTTGCCTTGTTTGCCATGCTGCATCCAGAGATCTTTGAGTCAAGGACCTGTAGGGTGAGGGTGGAGACAGCCGGAAAGCAGAGAGGAAGGTCGATTGCTTCCTTTGGCATTGGAAACATAAAGGTCCTAAGCAAGGTAAATGCAGAAATGTTTCAAGAAAAATTGCTGCGAGGCCTTAGCTGAACCGGATCTTTTTCCACGAATCTGCAAGCCGGCTATCGTTGGCGTAGTGCAGTATTTCTTTTAGGTCCGGGCTTGCGCGAGTCTCCTTTCTTGTGGTCTTTATCGCGGCCGCAATGCTTGCCAAAAA
Organism: Nitrososphaera sp.; assembly: GCA_013114715.1. Lineage (GTDB taxonomy): Archaea > Thermoproteota > Nitrososphaeria > Nitrososphaerales > Nitrososphaeraceae > Nitrososphaera. The sequence goes on along the minus strand of QCWB01000091.1, from coordinate 3,034 downwards.
CAGCGATTCAAAATCTTCCTTGGACTGCAACTTGAATGCTGCAAAAGCACCAACAAAGGCATCACCCGCTCCAACCGTGCTTATAGTCTCCAGTCCAAATGCTGCAAGGTCCATAGCAGGGATTAGCGCGGTCTTGTCCTCGAAGCAGACCAGGCAGCCCTGGCTTCCCAGCGTGGTTATGACCTTCTTGCCGGCAAGCCTGTTTGATAGTTCCGCGCAGGCGTTGCGGCCATCGTCTTGGCCAGCAAGCTGCATTGCCTCATGCTCGTTTAGTATCAGATAATCAGAGTTTTGCATGTACTTTGCAAGAACTGAAAATCCAAGTGTGGTGAGCAGCGCCGGCGACCAGACAACTGTCTTGTCGTTCTTTTTGCCATATTCTGCAAGAGCCCCAGCTACTTGCAGCGGCGGATCAATTATGACAAGCAGGTCGGATTGCTCAAGGCTCGAGCGCACCTTGTCGGTGTTCAGGATTTCGGCAGTCAGCATCTGGTTTGCAGCTTTGAAAGTCAGAATCATGTTCTCTCCTTTGCTATCGACGGCAATGTGCGCCTGACCGGAACCGACGGCGTCTTGCTGCAACACACAAGTTGTATCTACTCCGTCTTTTGCAAGAAAATCCAGCTGCTTGCTGGCAATATCATCAGAGCCGAGCATTGCAAGCAATCCCACTTGGCCCGGTCCAAGGATCTTGGCTCCAGCAACCGCGGTATTGCCGCCCTTGCCGCCGGGGACTGAAATGATATTGTTTACATTTACTTCCTGTCCAGGGCCAGGGAGCCGGTCAACAAACAAAGTCACGTCCCAGTTTACCACGCCGCAGACAAGCATCTTTGCCATTTTGAGCTACTGGCGACGCCAGCTCTAAAAATAGTTCCGATCTGGCCCCAAGTTCAGGTCGCAGACCATTGTGGACTTGCCCTTTCCAGAGCGAACAGCCCGTCTACCGCTGGACCGAGAGGTCCACGGCCAGCCTACAGCGCTAAACTCTTTTCTTGCGAAAATCTGCGTAAGACGAATGCTATGATAGAATTAATGACCATACTTATATCAGAATTATATAATCAAATGTGATTATTACATTATAGATAGCGCGATAGTAAAGTTCTTGCTTAATAAAACTATAATAACTTGGCGAGGCTAACTGTTACTCGATAATAGAAGTGTTTCTATGACAGACAATAATCCAATAACCCTAGAACAGTTTAACAAGATGTTTAACACGTGGGCAGAGACAATGAAATTGCCAACAATCGGGCCCATGTTTGCCTTTTCCAAGGAATTTGGAGAATACGCAAACGAGTTCATCAACCTTGGCAAGACGATGGCTGAGATGAAAGCAAACCTGGAACAGTACTGGTCTCTGATAAACACCGCATACGTCCAGGCATCAAGCGAGACTGCTGCAAAAGCGCCAAAGCAGTTTCTGACCAAGGAGGATTTTGAGAATTACAAAAAGGTAATGACCGACGCCTTTGAGAACGCATTTACAGGCTTGTTCTCCTCGGCCGAGTTTTCCAAGGCCTATGGCAAAGTGTTCACAAACCAGCTTGACATAACAAAGGAATTCCAGAACATCATCGAGCGCAACTCCAAGGCCCTGAACCTGCCAACAAAGTCCGAAATAGACGAGATGCTAAAAGACATCCATGACCTCAAAAAAAGAGTCCGGGATCTAGAGAAGGGAAACGAAGGTAAATGACCCAGCAAGAATCCTTACCCAAGGCAGACTCGCCAGCAACGTCGGTGCAGGCAGAAAAGCCAGAAGTCAAAGACGTCGTGGAACTGGCAATGCAGGAGACTAAGGAAAATCTCAGGAAGGTTGAAAAGGCAAGAACAATTCTCCACAATGCCAGCTCGATTCAAGTTGGCCAGACTCCGCATGAAGTTGTTGAAGACACAAGAACATATCGGCTGCTGCATTACCAGCCGATGGTGGCCAACACGGCCAAGACGCCGATCCTCACAGTCTACGCTCTTATAAACAAGGCATATGTGCTTGACCTGCAGCCGGACAAGAGCTGGATTAGAAACCTGCTGTCGCAGGGCCTTGACGTCTACATGATATACTGGAAGGAGCCAACAAGCGTTGACAAGTACGTCACGTTTGACGATTACGTCAACGTATACATCGACGACTGCGTCGATATCGTGCGCTCTAAAAACAAAGTAGACCAGGTGACATTGCACGGCTACTGCATGGGCGCGACAATGTCTGCCATGTATACTTCATTTCACCAGGAAAAGGTCCGCAACTTGGCAGTTCTGGCCCCGGTCATCGACACGTCCAAGGACACCACTGTAATCGCCAACATGGCCCGGCACATGGACGTAGACAAGATGCTTGACTCTATTGGAAACTTTCCTCCGGAACAACTGTACGCACTTTATTCCGCGCTAAAGCCGTTTAAACAGGGAATGGCAAAATACTTTAACCTGGTCCAGAACATCGACAACGATTCGTTTGTCGGCAACTTTTTGCGAATCGAAAAATGGCTTTACGATACGCCGGCCATATGCGGCGGAGTATTCAAGCAGTGGATTGACGATGTCTACAGAAACAACCTGCTGATAAAAAACGAGATGATGATTGGAAACAAGCGGGTGGACCTATCAAAGATAACTGTGCCGCTGCTAAACCTGGTAGCAGACGAGGATCACCTAGTTTCTCCAGAGTGCAGCAGTCCGCTTAACGACGCGGTGTCCAGCACCGACAAGCGACTTATGCACTTTCACACTGGCCACGTAGGCCTGATAGCCAGCTCGTATTCGCAGAACAACGTACTGCCCAAAGTCGGCCAGTGGCTCAAAGCGCGGTCCAGCTAAAAAATGGCAGAGGGCTTGCAGGCGCCCAAGCCCCAATGAACAAGGTTTGTTACGAGGCAGTGCATATTAGCGACTGTGGTGCATTTGGCAAATGTACTAGTGTTTTTAAGGTTCCGCGGCCAACCCTACAGACATGAGGTTCGTAATCAGAGCAATGTTCCCAACCGAAGCCGGCAACAAGATGGTCCAGGATCCAAACTTTACAAAG
>QCWB01000090.1 GCA_013114715.1 Nitrososphaera sp. | reverse complement strand
TTGCTATCGAAGGCCGGTTTATCCAGACTGGCAGTACAACGTCTTTAGCATGGTTCATGCAAGGAGTCTTGAAGCTGCCGAAAAGATGGCAGTCGAAATGTCAGAGATGATAGGCGTCAATGACTACAAGATACTTTTCAGTTCCAGAGAGTTCAAAAAAGAGAGAGTAAAATATTTCGTCTAGCTGGTTGCCGCCGGCGAGACGAAAAAGTTCTTTTCGTACATTGCTTCTAATTGCTTTGATTCTGCGCTGCTCAGGTACTTGCCGTCAGAGATTGCAGCAAACATTTCAATCTCCTCGATGTTGACGGTTGTAGGCAGGACGACTGATATCTCTGGCTGAGACAGTATGAACTTGATTGCAAGTTCTGCGATGTTCCAGCCCTTGCCGTCGGCGATGGGCTTCATGTTGTCTATTTTTTGCATTGCCTCGAGTATGAATTCGCGTTTTCTGAAGCTGCGATGATCGTTTTTGTCGAGGGTTGTGTTGGCCGTAACCTTGCCTGTCAGCAGGCCAGACGCGTCTGGAACTCTGACCATGATGCCCACGTTCTTTTGTGCTGCTGCACGGATAAAGTCCCTGCCGGGGTCCTGCTCTAAGATGTTGTAGACTGTCTGGAGACAAGTTATGTTGCGGTTGTCAATGGCCATCAGGCCCTCTTCCTTCCAGCCGATTGCCGGCCCTAATGCAGCTCCGTGGCTTTTGATTACGCCTTTTGCTACAAGGCTGTCAAGCTCTGCGAAAAGCGCGTCATTTTTGATTGCAGACATTTTTGGGTTATGAAGGCTGTAAACGTCAACAAAATCTGTCTGTAGCCGGTCAAGGCTTTGTTTCAGTGCAAACTGCAGAAATTCCGGGTTGTGTTTTTGCGGCACTTCGCTGTGGCCTATCTGCTGGACGCTGTACATGTCATATCCCCATTTAGTGGAATAGATAACCTCGTTTCGCATGTCCTTAAACGCCGTACCGAGAAGTTTTTCGCTCCTGCCCTTGCCGTACATGTCGGCAGTTTCATAGAAATTGATGCCAAGGTCATAGGCGCGCTTGAGCATCTTGATTGCCTGATCGTCTTCGATTTTTCCCCACCAGTCAAGACCGATGGTCCAGGCACCAAAGCCTATTTCGCTGACCTTTATGCCACTTTTTCCCAGGGTTCGGTATTTCATTTCAAGACCTCCATAACTTCAGAGGAGATTTTGGCAAATTTTTCATCGTCAATGGCTGGGGTTCTGCCTGCAGCATCAATGTCTATCGGTATCCAGGACTTGCAGCCGGCCCATTCCGGAAGGACGCTGACGCTCAATGGATTGTCGAGTTTGTAAACACGCAAAAGTATCGCACTCATTGGCTTACTGGGGTTATAATTCATCCTCGCATTAACATAGCTTTCGTTCCAGATATGGTATTTTTCAAGCTTTTTTAGCACAGATTTGTCGTTTATTTCCTTGACTGCCAGGACTTTTGCAAAAGATGTAATGACGTTGTCCGCTGCGGGCTGTCCTTTTATTACATCATCAAGCTTGTCCTGATAGTCTGGCTGCAGACCATCTTTTGACTGGTGCTCGTAGGTAGGAAACAGCGCAAACCGGTCATGTTTTACTTCAAAGCCCTGCTTGTATTCAAGTATGCCGCCCTTTCTAAGCAGGACAACCTGTCGGCCGTCTTCAAGTGCCTTGCAGACAACGGCCCATTCTTTTAACGCTTGCATGTTATCCAAGACTCTTGATTATCTCGTCTATAGGCTTGTTGACGCAGGGGATCATCGGAGTGTCTCTGGCTATATACCTGCTTACCTGGGTCTCTCGAAGCTGCATTATCAGGTCTTGAAAAGCCATCAAGTCGGGAGTCTCAAAAGCCAGCATAAAGTCCTGGTCGTCCAATCCAAAAGAATACGATGTGTTAAGCCGTATCTGGGGGAATTTTCTGCCAACTACGATGTGCTCTTCCATCATCCTTTTTCGCTCTTCAAACGGTAACAGATACCAGTCCCGGGTCTTGACAAACGGATATACGACAACATATTTCATTGGCTGCTCGTCAGTCATGAAACCCGGCGTAATCTTGCTTGAGTATATAGACGACCTTGCAGCCGACAGAAAGACGTAGGACGGCTCGACGTATTTGCCAAATACCGTGCTGTATATCTTGGACGCAAGGACCTGGGTCTTTTCAACCGTATCAGAGATCATCCAGACCATAAAGTCCGCGTCTTCCCGGAGGCCAAGGGTGGTGTAGGTGCGCACCTTCATCTTGGTGTTGGCAACTTCGATAAGCGTGGCAAACTCTTTTGCTGCCTCGTCTCTGCCCAGTTCATTTAGCCATCGCCACTTTGGATCGACCTTAAAAAACGAAAAGTTCAGAAATGTCGGCTTTGGCTGTGTGTTTTCGTTTTGTGCTTCCGACAACGCTAGAGAGTGGAGTGCCACTCTATTTAAAAATAAGTGATGCTGGCCTTTGATTACTTGTCTTCCAGACCTAGCCAGCCGTATCCCTTGGCTTCCAGTTCCTCGGATAATTCTTTGCCGCCTGACTTGATTACCTTGCCCTTGGCCACGACGTGGACGTAGTCGAGCTTTTTCATGTAGCGAAGGATTCTGGCGTAGTGTGTAATTACAAGCACGCCGGCTCCAGTATCTATAAGCTTGTTTATCGCCTCGGCCACTGCCTTGACCGCGTCGATGTCCAGGCCAGAGTCCGGCTCATCCAGAATTGCGATGTTTGGCTTTAGCACGAGCATCTGCATGACTTCAGAGCGCTTCTTTTCTCCGCCGGAGAAACCCTCGTTTAGATATCTGCTGAGGAAGGACGGGTCTAGGCCCACTGCATCTAGGTTTTTCTTGACGTATTCGTGGAATTCTCTGACCGTCAAAAAGACTTCGCGGTTCTGCTCTTCTGCCAGCGACTTGTTCAATTGGTTGTATGCGTTTCTCAGAAAGTGGCTGTAGCCGACTCCAGAAATCTCGGTAGGATACTGAAATCCAAGGAAAATGCCTTTTCTTGCGCGAAGATCTGTGCTAAGGTCGTTTATCGATTCGCCTTTGACCAGTATCTGGCCAGAATCTATAGTGTATTTTGGATGGCCCATCACTGCATTTGCCAAGGTGCTCTTGCCAGAGCCGTTTGGGCCCATGATGGCGTGAACCTCGCCTTTGTCAATGCTCAAGTTCAGGCCGGAAAGGATCTCCTTTCCTTCTATGCTTACGTGCAAGTCTTTTACCTCCAAAAATGCCATTTGGATATTCTTGCCGTTGAACTTTATATAAGTATTCTGGCTTAACGGCGTTATATTTCAAATATTCGTATCTTACTCTACCGTCAAGGTGCTACTCATGTATGGATGCACTATGCAAAAGTACGGGTGTTCACCCTTGCCCAGGTCTGATGCTGGAATGCTGAATTCCTGGCCTTCCATCAGTATTCCGCTGTCAAACAGCTTGCCATAGTCAGCGTCGTCAAAGCCCTTGCCGCTAGTCGCGCTGTGAGGAGCAGAGTCCTTGTTTACCCATGTTACAAGCGCGTCGCTTGAAGCTTTTGCCGAGTCGGGACTGTAATCAGGATTTCCCTGTGTAACGGCTCCAAGCAGGATGTCGATGGTCACCACCTTGCTGAACTCGGACTTATCGACTTCAACTGCTGCGGGCTGGTCTGTTGCAGACGCGCCGGCAGGGATTTCCTTCCAATATGGGCCTCCAATAATGCCCACTTTTGGAGTACTATCGACTATAAAAAAGGTGTACGTCAGGTAACCTGTTATCGCACCTAGAACAAGCAGAACGGGAAAGGCAATAACACCGGGTCTCCTCATATTCAACGCCTACTTTGTTTCCACTCATATTAATTCCTTTTAGTCAAATGTTATTATTCCATTAAATGTGCCAAATGCTAGAATCACACTATGTTTGAAAAAAACGTATTCATTCAAGATTATTGTTGTGTCTTAATAAAGATTTGAGAATCATCGAAATATGATTTATCCAACTTGCAAGAAAAAATGGTAAGAGGCACGAATGAAAATGCGTGTTTTAGAAGTAAGACCAGATTCTTGATTACATTGATAAACAAACCATCTTGAAGCGCCTCTAAATATCAGTGTGTTATCTTGCCCTGGAAATCCTACCTGCCAAAGATTGGCAGTGAATCAACGCTCACGCTTTTGCACCGTGGACACCTTGGAAAACAATCATCAGCTTGAAAACATGAAGCGCACCAATAGCACGACTGACAGATTATGAAATTTGCATTCTTCTTGTCTATCTTGTTTGTATAAACTTCAAGTAGAGATACGTTCATCTGCCTTCACGCTAGCAAATCCAGAGCCATCTTCAGTTCAGCTATCTCTTTTTCAACTAGAGTCCTTTCAGACACATCTTTCGAATATTTTAGGAGCTTTCCACATGCATATATCTGAGCTTCAATAACATCTTTTTTGTCCAAACACGTACCATGGGACTCGTTTGAAAATGCGTACCTTACCATCTGTCGACTTTTTTTGTTACAACCACAGGTTTTCGCTATCACTAAATCAGATTCTGGATAGACGACATTCATTTTAATGCATCTTTAGTAAGAAAGCAGTCATAATATTAAAGAGTTATGCTTTATAATGCATAATAATAACAGATATTCGAACCAACATCTATAATATTTACGAGATTATCAACTTGAATAGGTCTCCAATCGGTCCATTAGGTTTTGTAATATTGCGTAGAATTGGTAAACGCCAAGAACAGCTCTAGCAGATACGTGTCTGTTTTGACAGCATAAACAAATTTCTGCCTACATACAACTATAAACAAAAAAGCTATAATCAAGATATTCCTGTTAGAGCGGTTCAGCGTTGCACTGTGGAATAACTTTTATTTTGGCAAAATTTACACGGAAGACGGCTATTGACCAAAAAAGAAGCACCGTGCGCTATTTGCGGACAAGAAGTTTCCTTCAAGTACAAGCCAATGCCTGAATGGAACGTCTCTGGTATTATCTGCGGCAAATGCTACAGTGAAAAACTTGTCGAGCATTATATCGCCCAGGACAGGCGCGACATAACCAAAAAGTAGGAAAAGACTAAATACTAAATTTTGCTTTTGTCTGGTATGCCAACAGCGTATATCCTCGTGAACTGCACTCTTGGTTCCGAAGAGAAAATAATAACCGAAATAGCGAAACTTCCGGACGTCAGGGAAGTCCGGGGCACATACGGAGTTCACGACATCTTTGTCAAGGTAAAATCTGACAACACAGAATCGATGAACCACACGATTACCAACAAGATTCGCAAGGTAGCTGGAATCACGTCCACAGTGACGCTGGTGGTAATCGAAGAACAGGGCGGCAAGGGCTAGCCGTTCTGGATTTCCTTCTTTTTATCCTCGGCTTTTATCCTTTTTAGCTCATAAGCTATCAGCCCGCTGCATACTACTATGGTAGCCCATCCTACAACGCCGACTGCTGCAAAGTCGTTGTATACAGGAAGGAATATCGCCCCCGTGGCCAGCGCCGCGCCTACCCACCAGACCACCACAAGAAGGACAAGGTAGTTGTATTTCATCCTCTTATGTCCTCGTCAAAGCCGCTAAAAGACTTCAGTATCTTGCCGCATTTCTGGCAACGGCAGTATTCCGTAAAATCAAAATCGTCGTACCTTCGGTAGGCAAACGACTCTTGATGGTCACAGAACATCTGCTTTAGTCCAAACAAGACATACATGATTGCAGAAGGGAGGCTCTTTACTATTTCGGAAAGGCTTGCTTTGATATAGAAGTTGTTTTATAAAATTGGCATCGGGCCCGTAGCGTAGTCAGGATATCGCGGCGGTCTTCGGAACCGCAGGTCGTGGGATCGAAGCCCTCCGGGCCCGCTTCTCTATGGATGCATTTAAGCGGGTTTCAAGTAAATATAGATGAAAAAATAGTTGTAGGAAATAAGCGCTTATCCATGCTAGTTGTTTATTTTATCTTTCAAAAGTTGATAACAAGAGAGAGGTGTTCTACCAGACTCAAGCATCATCTGGAACCTAGGATGTTCCCGCAGAATTTTTGTCCGCGTACATATTCTATCACATTAGGAAGCGAACCTCATCATGTAAAGGAAATATATCATGAAGTTTAGTTCTTGATGGGAAGGCTAAACTTCGCGTTCATCTCTAAATCCAAGTTACCTTATCAAATTCCTTTGATATTTCCTACACATGTAGAATGTTTGTTACAGGATTCTCTAATACCGACTTTTGAATTTTTTCATCTTGGATGTCACGGCGAATGAAGAGCTGTGTGTCAACGATATTCATATTAGAAATAATCTT
>QCWB01000089.1 GCA_013114715.1 Nitrososphaera sp. | reverse complement strand
CCCAACACACGCAATCTTCTGGATGAGGCCAATGGAATACACCCCAGGCCAGCCAGTACCGCTCCACAAGAACGGTGTCTTCAGCAAGGGCTGGGAAGAAGGTTAAATCCTACCGCAAGCCTCTCTTTTTTTACCTTTTTTATTCAAAAATCTTATCTAGTCAATTGCCGTATATGCCTTATGTGCGACTTTATCTACAACGAACAAGATAAAAACTACAAGCTAAAAAAGCGCGTCCGGGAACCAGAAACAGAGCTGGAAAAGGTCCTAGAAAAGCCAATCATGGCAAAAGCTTAGCCGAAAGGGGACTTAAATACTCCCCTGGCTATCTATCCGTATGGGACGCACAGAAAAAAAGATCCTTGGCAAGAATGCTGAAGTGATAATCGAGGCGCTAAAGAGAGCGTATTGCGACGAGCTGCGCATTTTTCACTACTTTTGGTACGTCGGCATCAACATGGAAGGCATCGGTCTCGTGACCTATGCGGCAGCACTAAAGACCCAGGCCACCGGAGAGATGGCCCATGCAGAGCTTTTGGCCGACAGGATCTCTGAATTAGGGGATATCGCTCCAAGCAACCCGGCAGAATGGGAGAAATACAGCACCATTGGCCCGCTAGACCCGGCAAAGCACCTGACTTTGCGTGCGGCGCTTGAACGTGCACTGGACTTCGAGGGCATGGCAGTCGAGAACTATAACAATCTGGCCAAAAAAGCTCTGGAGCTTGGAGATTTTGTTACTTATAACCTGGCCGCCACCATAATGGCCGACGAAGTCAAAGACGAGCAACACACAGAGGACGTCCTAAAATCGCTGGAATTAAAGTAATTCAACGGTGCTTGTGTTGGCAGTCAACCTCTCAAACGTAGAGCAGGCTCTGGTCTCAGAGCTGAAAATAGGCCAAGACGAGGCCAGCGTCTTTGTCTGCATAGTAAAGAATGGCAAGCTGGACCCGGCCAGGATCTCTTCTATTCTTGGATGGAATGATGAAGGCCGCGCCCTTTTGGCTGCAAAATCCCTACAGGGCCGGGGAATGATAATAGACATCACAAAGACGGAATTTGAATCCCTGCATCCCAGGTTTGCAATAACAAACCGGTACCGCAGGCGATGTGCAGAAGACGGCATCCCGTTTAAAAAAAACCTGCTTGTAGACAACATGGGCATCATCCTGGAAAAACCGTACGATGATGCAAGAACTAAATAAGCCTGCAAGCGCCTAATTTTCCAGATGACGACTTCCGACCCAACAGGCGGAGACAAGGTAGTCTATTTTGGAGTAATCAATGTAAATGAATACGGCAGGACGCTTGGCTCAGTCGACATCTGGCGCAGCCTATTAACAAAAGAGATGTTTTGCGAAGAAAAGCGGCTTGGAATTCTAGAGATCGTAGATTACATCGGCATGCCGCGAATCGACAAGGACAAGAAATGGGCCGTAGCAGTAAGCCGCAAGCGAAAAGGGCATCTGCGCTGGCGTCTAGTCAAGCTGATCAAGGAAGGCCAGTTCTCGTTTACCGACGCAGACGACAAGGCAATCGAGGTCAACGTCAAGGACTTTCAGATAACAGACCCGGAATGGTGGAGCTTTCTAGTTGAAGAGAACGTCAACCGCAACAAGGAAGTAGCTGATGACAATGCAACGCGATAACGACATTGCAGTCACGGTTTTTGTAAAAAGCGCCTCAGGAAGCGAGGTAGCAAGCAAGCTGTCCGGATATTTCGTTGTCAAGGGCCAAGAGTTCCGGTTCTCTGCAATCGCGTTTGGAAGGATAGGCGGCCATAACGCCAGCGTAAAGATACCCAAGACCACACTGGCCAAGGTTGCCAAGCTGGGAATAGACCCGGACGCACTGATACTTACAATCCAGCAGAAACTCGTGCAGGGGGATATAACCCTGCCAGATGGCCTAAAGCCGCCCTCAGAGTAAGGCCCCGTCTAGGGCGTTTCCGCAAGAACACTCAAAACTTGTCGGGATTGCCGGTATCATCTCTGCTATCAGCTTCTTTGTCTTTTCCACGTTCTTGTGCAAAGTCTCGATGACCTCCTTGGAGCTGACAGGCTGGTCTGCCCAGACGTCGTAATCGGTGACGGTTGCTATCGACAGGTAGCAGATCTCTGCCTCGCGGGCAAGTGTGCACTCGGGCACCAAGGTCATGCCTATTATCTCGGCCTTCAGGACATCACGGAAGAACCTGGATTCGGCCCGGGTTGAAAAACGCGGGCCTTCCACGCAGACGTAGGTTGCCCTTGGCTGGAACGTGTAATTCAGCTTGCCAATGACTTGAGAAGCAATGCCGCGAAGCTGCGGGCAGAACGGATCAGCCATGGAAATGTGGCAGATCTGGCCGCCGTCATAGAAGGTGTACTGCCGTCCCTTGGTAAAGTCTATGAACTGGTCTGGCAGCGCAATGTCTCCCGGCTTGTAGTCGTAGCTGAGACTGCCAACAGCCGACGGAGCAATTATCCTCCTGACACCAAGCTCCTTTAGCGCCCAGATGTTTGCCCGCGCGTTAATCTTGTGCGGCGGGATTCTGTGCCCCTTGCCGTGCCTTGGGATGAAAGCAACCTGCTTGCCGGCGTACTCGCCTATCGTGATAAAGTCAGACGGGTCGCCATAGGGAGTGTAGACCTTTATCTCGCGCTTGTCGCTAAAAAGGCCAGAATCATAAATGCCGGTGCCGCCGATAATTCCAATGTCTGCTTTTTGCGTTGCCACTAGTCGTACACCACCAGCGATTCAACTCTGTGGCCCATCTCTCTTAGCCTATCCACGCCCTTTAGGCCTGCAAGCTCGATAACAAAAGCAAAACCTGCAACCTTGCCGCCAAGCTCCTCTACAAGCTGGGAAGCAGCCACTGCAGTGCCGCCAGTAGCTATCAGGTCGTCAGCAATCAGTATCTTTTGGCCCTTCTTGACGCCGCTGTCCTGCAGTTCCATGACTGCGTTGCCGTATTCAATGTCATAGGACTTTTTTATGGTCTTGCCTGGAAGCTTGCCGGCTTTGCGGATCATTATCATGCCAGTGCCGAATTTTTGTGCAATGGCCGTCGCGACAATAAAGCCTCTGGACTCTATTCCTGCAACGGCATCAATTCTGGACTTGCTATACCGTCTGTAGAATTCAGAAGATATGTAGCCAAGGGCTTTTGCATCTCGGAATACAGGATTGATATCCCGAAAAAGAATCCCGGGTTTTGGAAAATCTGCATGTTTTGTAATAATTTTGTCAAGGTCCATGCCTTTAGCTCTGGAAACCACGTCACTTTAGCAATTTTCTGGTTGTAAAAAGGTTGCGAACCGACACCGGCCGGCTACAACATTGCAAAACTTCTCAGCTTGCATAGAAAACAGCAATTAGTCTGTACTAAATTTTTAATAAAATAAATCAAGATGTCATTCTTTTTTCCAAAATCGGAAACCAATAATGTATAAATAACATACGAGGAAAGATATGACAATGCCGATCAAGAGTGGGGCTGAGTACATACAAAGCCTCAGGGGAAGAAAATTAACTGTATACCTTTTTGGAGAATTGGTCAAAGAGCCGGTAGACCATCCGATGATCAGACCGTCAATCAACGCCGTGGCTGCAACTTATGATCTTGCCAATGAAGAGCCAGAGATGGCCTCTGCTAATTCTTCTATTTCCGGACTCAAGATAAACAGGTTCCTGCACATTGCAGAAAGCGCGGAAGATCTGGTTAACCAGAACCGCATGCAAAGAAGGCTCGGCCAGCTGACTGGCACATGCTTCCAGCGCTGCGTAGGAATGGACGCGTTGAATTCGCTTTATTCTACCACGTTTGAGATAGACCAGAAATACAAGACGAAATACCACCAGCGCCTTACCGAATTTATCAAAAAGATCCAGGAAGAAAATCTCGTTATCGGCGGTGCAATGACCGACACGAAGGGTGACCGCAGTCTCTCACCAAGCCAGCAGACAGACCCAGACATGTTTGTGCATATTACAAAACGCGACGCCAAGGGCGTCTACGTTACTGGCGCAAAGGCTCACCAGACAGGCTGCATCAACTCGCACTGGATAATAATCATGCCTACCATGAGGCTAAAGGCCGAGGACAAGGAATACGCCATAGTCGGCGCGATTCCGGTAGACGCACCAGGAGTCACGTACATCTACGGCAGGCAGTCCTGCGACACCAGAAGCATGGAAGAAGGCGACATTGACTCTGGAAACTCCAAGTTTGCAGGCCAGGAGGCGATGATAATCCTTGACAATGTGTTCATTCCAAACGAGCTGATATTCATGGACGGCGAGTTTGATTACGCCGCAATGCTAGTAGAGAGGTTTACCTGCTACCACAGAAGAAGCTACGTCTGCAAGACCGGACTTGGAGACGTCCTTATCGGCGCGGCTGCGGCAGTTGCAGATTACAACGGCGTCACAAGCGCGTCTCACATCAAAGACAAGCTTGTGGAGATGACGCACCTAAACGAGACAATCTTTGCGGCTGGAATCGCTTCCTCGTTTATGGCCCACAAGACAGCTTCTGGAAACTACCAGAATGACGACATGCTGGCCAACGTCTGCAAGCACAACGTGACAAGATTCCCGTACGAGATCGGCCGAATGGCCCAAGATATAGCCGGCGGCTTGATGGTAACCATGCCATCTGAAAAGGATTTCCGCAGCCCAGCCACAGGACCGCTGCTTGAAAAATACCTGCAAGGCAAGAAAGGCGTATCAACCGAGAACAGGATGCGCGTTATGCGTCTCATAGAGAACATGACTCTTGGACGAAACGCAGTCGGATACCTGACAGAGTCTATGCACGGCGCTGGCTCTCCACAGGCACAAAGAATCCAGATAGCCAGGCAGATGCAGCTGGAATACAAGAAAAAGCTGGCCAAGAACCTTGCCAACGTAAAGGAAGGCGAGGCAGCCGAGATAATCCCGGAGAACGCGGATTACTTTAACAAGATTTTTGGCGACAAGAAAAAGAAGGCCAAGTAGGCCTTCTTTGCAACCAATTTTAAATATCCGGCCAAACCTCAGGTTTGTATGCCGCGACCGGTTCATTTTGATATTGCCGCCGACGACCCAGAACGGGCCATGAAATTCTACAAAGGCGTCTTTGGCTGGAAATTTGACAAGTGGGACGGCCCGCTGGATTACTGGCTTGCGACTACCGGCGACAGCAAAGAGCCAGGAATAGACGGCGGAATATCTCGGCGCAACAAGCAGATGCCTGGAATGATGAATACCATCGGTGTTGCGTCGCTTGACAAGTACATCAAGAAAATAGAGTCCAAAGGCGGCAAGATCCTGATGCCCAAGATGGAAATCCCCGGTATTGGCTGGTTTGCTACCTTTCAGGACACGGAAGGCAACATGTTTGGCATCATAGAGCAGCCTGCCAAGCCTAAAAAAGCTAAAAAACGAAGCAATCTCTGAAAAGGATTATTTATCAGTTTAACGAAAAATAGGTATCTTACATTCGGGGTTGTTGTGGATTGAAATTGAATGACGCACAGATAGATGATCTTACAGGCAAGGTATTTCGGACTATAGTAGGTAATGGCAAAGGCGGCATACTGCAGTCAGAGCTCTGGAAAGAGCTTGACCTCACAAGCCGGGACGGGTCCAGGGTGGCCATCCGGCTGGAGAAACGATCCCTGATAAGAAGGGAAAAGATGCTTGAAAACGGCCGGTGGACCTACAAGCTTTTTGCAGCCAAGCTGCCTGTTGACACTTTAAGCATTGAAAAAGCGCCCTGCCTTACATGCCCGGTTGAGCACATGTGCTCGCTGGAAGGCTCTTACAGCCCAATAACATGCGGTCCAATAGAACAATGGCTAGTTACATCCCTTGAAATCCTGAACCAGAAAAAGACCGAAGTCGAGCAGCCGATTTAGAAATGAGACTTGCAGACGCCAGAAAAGACCATTACCGCAAGCTTGCAAAGGATCAGGGCTATCGTAGCCGGGCCGCCTACAAGCTTTTGCAACTGAACGATTCTTATCATATTCTTGGCAAAGGCTCCAAGGTAGTCGATGTTGGCTGCGCGCCAGGCGGCTGGGTCCAGGTAGCCATGAAACTGGTGGGAGCCGGCGGCAAGGTTGTTGGAGTAGACCTAAAAGAAGTAGAGCCGGTCGCCGGGGCTCAGATATTTCAGGGAGATATCGAGGATCCAATGACGGTCAGACGTATAGCAGAGTCCTTGCATGATAAGGCTGACCTGCTGTTGTCAGACCTTGCACCAAACGTCAGCGGTGTCTGGGACGTGGACCACGCGCGGCAGATATCGCTTTCAAAAAGCGCGTTTTCGCTTGCAGAAAAGGTTCTGAAGGACAACGGAAACGCGGTCTTTAAGGTCTTTGAGGGAGAATTTCTGACCGAATTTCGAAACG
>QCWB01000088.1 GCA_013114715.1 Nitrososphaera sp. | reverse complement strand
TCTGGCTCAAGATGTGACCTGGGGTAGCCTGACGGAGTTATCCATATCCTGTCTTTCTTGTCGGATCTGAAACTGTGGTTTCCGCCGCCCACCGAAACCATGCTTTTTGAAAAGAACATCCTGACGCAGCTTACCAACTCTTGCTTGAAGAGATCTTCGTCATATCTGCTGCAGAGATTGCAAGACATCTGTCTGTTCTTCAGGCCCACATGAATTTATGGGCTTTTCACTAAATTAGGAGCCGGCTAACATTTCTGAAACAACTTGGAGGATCTTTCTTGCCACGGCAGTCTTGCTTGCAAGCGGGACTCTGATAATATTTTTCTTGCCGTCTATTATCAAAACCTGGTTGTTGTCCGAGCCGGCTTTAGAGCCCTCCAAGCCAAGGTCGTTGGCCACTATCAGGTCTGCTCCAGACTCTTTGATCTTTACGTATGCCTTGTCGACAAGAGTGGATTCCAAAACCCCGTAATCTGCCTTGAAAGCAACAAGGAACGTGTCTTTGGAAACTTGCTTTATCTCGTCGATTATCTTTTTTGTAGATACAAGCGACAGCTCCAGCTTTCCTTTCCTCGTGTCTATTTTCTTGTCCGATTTTTCCTCTGGAGCATAGTCAGAGACTGCAGCCGCCATAAACACGACATCGTAATTGTTTTTCATCTCCGAAACTACTGCGTCACGCATCTCTTGGCCAGTCATCGCTTTGATGGTTTTGATGCCCTGCGGATTCTCAGTCCCATGGCCGTAGACAAGCGTAACGCTGGCTCCCATATTGATTGCCTGCCTTGCGATGGCGATTCCCATCTTGCCCGATGACAGATTTGTAATGACTCGTATCGGGTCGATGTATTCTACCGTGCTTCCGGCAGTGACAAGGATTTTCTTGCCGTCAAGCAAACCAGAAGTTGCAGAAATAGCAGCTTCTAATACTGATTCTGGCTCTGCAACCTTGGCCTTGCCTTCCTCGATGTTGGGCTCTATGAACAGTATGCCTTGCTCTTTTAGGGCCTCGATGTTTTTTATGATGAACTGGTTTTCATACATCGCAGCGTGCATTGCCGGGGCGATTATCAGCGGTATCTTTGAGCCAATAGCCACGCTGAGAACCGATGTAACTGGCGTGTCATCGATACCGCTTGCAGCCTTGCTTATCGTGTTTGCCGTACATGGATAAACAATTACCAAATCAGACATGTCATAGTCTGCCAGCCTGATGTGCTCCAGCTCGCCTGTCAGCTTTGTAACAACGTCGTTGCCTGTGGCCCATTTCATCATCTCAGAGTGCAGCAGAATCTCGGATGTGGACTGGGTCATGACGGCATGGACATCTGCTCCGTGGCGCATCAACAGCCTTGCAAGGTCTATTGCGCGGTATGCCGCAACGCTGCCAGTGATGCAAAGAACAATCTTTTTTCCCTCAAGCTCTTTGCCGTCAGAGCCGGTGATCTCTTTGGAAGGGTGACAGTCTCTCATATTCTCTTCCTGAACTTTTCAAGTTCTTCGGGGCTCATGTGAAAGGTGTTATGCTCTTCTGGGAATCTGGATGATTTTACTTCCTGGCAATAAGCCGAGATTGCTTCAAAAATGGACTTGGACAGATCGGAGTACCTCTTCACAAACTTGGGCTTGATGTTCTCGTATATCCCTAGCATGTCGTGCAATACTAGCACCTGGCCGTCGCAGCCAGCACCAGACCCTATACCGATTGTCGGGATTGCTATTTTCTTTGAGACATGCTCGGCAACTTCGCTTGCCACCATCTCCAGGACGATACTAAAAGCCCCTGCCTTTTCCAGCGCCCAGGCGTCTTCTAACAGCCTTGCGGCAGACTCTGCAGTTCGGCCCTGCAGTTTATATCCTTCCCACAATGCGGCAGTCTGCGGCTTTAAGCCAATGTGGCCCATGACCGGTATTCCTGCATCGACTATGGCTTTTATCTTGTCAGCTATTTCCAGGCCGCCTTCCAGTTTTACGCAGTCGCAGCCTGATCTGATAAACCTGCCAGCGTTTTCAATAGCCATACTGATGCTCGGCTGGTACGAGCCAAACGGCATGTCGCCAACTATTAGCGGGCGTTTTGCGCCCCTTGCTACTGCGCCGCAGAACATCAGCATCTCGTCCATGCCTATGGCTACTGTATTTGGATAGCCAAGAACGACCATGGCTGCGCTGTCCCCAACTAACAAGACGTCTGTGCCTGCCTTGTCTGCAATCTGGGCTGTGCAATAATCATAGGCTGTGAGGACCGCGATTTTATCTCTGCCTTTCATGGATGCAAGCTCGCTTACAGAGATCTTTTTTCGTTGTTCCATCACATGCCTCTCCGGATTATCTTGAGGGATTTTGAAAGATTTTTCTTGCTGTCAAAATCGTCGACTATTTTTTGCAACTGCTTTTTGTTTTTACCTTTTAATTTTCTGGCCTGCTTTACCATCGCTGGCATGGCACGTACAAGGTTGTCGACAATGGTTACATGGGCCTTTCTGGCCGTCCTTGACATCGGATTTAGATCCACGGTTATGACGCGCTTGCCCATCTTGACTAGGGCCTCGGTTCTGTCGCCGTCTTCTAGCGGGACTAGGACCGTGTCTGCAATGAATATTCCATCAGGATCTACCCTTCTTCTCTGGCTTTGCAGTTCGGGTATCTTTGCCGAAGCCCGCGGCCCAACTCCAAGAACGTTTTTTGCCCCATGCTTTTCAAGCTCTGCCTTGATTGCAGTCTCCCGCTCGCTGGTTCTGTAAAACAGGTTGACCTCGATTCCGGCCCCGGTTATCTCTGCAAGCTGTACAAAGTCTTTTGGGCAGAGGGCGGCAGCGTTGCCGTTAACCGATATTACGGGTCGTTTTGACAAAAGCAGCATGGCAGCAGCGGCCTTTATCGCGGATTTTGCCGGCCTGGTAGTCTTTTCGCCTATTAAATAGTCAAATGCCTCGCCCCGGCCGTGGGCTATCAGGCCTTCGGCCACAACCAGGCCGTTTTTGAACCCGCCTACCAAGTCTTCTCTTGTGTGGAGGGATTTTGCTCTTGGGTGGCTTGCCGGGATGTCTATCTTCTGGCTCAGAGCAATCTTGCCCCTCTGCCGTCAATGTTGCATGAAAAAAGCATGCCGCCAAACCCTTCCAGGGCTTTTAGAACAACTTTTTCCTTTTCCTTTGGAACAATGGTAAATACGGTCTCTCCAAACAACGCCACGCTGCAGTCAAACCCGCTTAATCTCAAGGCCTCGATGGCTGGCCTGCACCTTCCCTCTGTCAGGCCGAGCGTCTCTGCAAACTGGTGCGACATTGCAAGGAAATCCTCCACTCTTTTTGATTCTGCAAGTCTTCTTAGCATCCTGCCTCCAAGGTCGTTTATCTCGTCTTTGCGCTTTGCAAGAAATGACTTTGTAGATATTGGCGCAAGGCAGAGTATGACTGCTTTGTGGTCGGCAAGGGCCATTCTTTCAACGGTCCCGATGCCCGGCGCGCCGATTCCAGTTCTCATCTCAAAGCCGCCGGCATACTCTGCTATCACTGTGCCAAGGCCAGTCTTGCAGGCAATGTCTGCCTTGTGAGCTATCTGCGCGGCCTCTGTTATGCTTAGTTTAGAGCCCATGGCCTCGTTTAGTGCATAAGACAGGCTGAGTGCCGCAGCACCGCTTGAGCCGAGGCCAAAACCTATCGGCATGTCCGCTTCGTGGTCTATCCTGACAAAATATGGCCTGTCTGCCTTGCTAAGGTAATAATCGATAACCCATTGTGAGACTTCTGCTTTCTGCGGCTTGATTGTCTGGCCGTTTATCCGAATCTCCGAGCCTGTTTCGGCCTCGTAAATGCTGACCGTGGTCGTTATCCCCCGGTCAATAGAGAAGCCGGCTCCCCTGGACCCTCTGTACAGCGGATTTCGCTCGTCTTTTGAAGTCTCGAAAAACCCAGTCACGTGTCCTGGACTAAAAGCCTTGGTTACAGCTAACGGTACTGAAACCACCGCTGACGCCATTTGCTCATTTATAAACAGCAGCAAATATAAAAATAACGTTTAATTAGTTTAAATGGGTTTATACTATTTATGGCAAGATACGTCCGGCGTCTACAGCAAATAGGAAGCAGCATTCTGATATCGCTTCCAAGCCAATGGGTAAAGAGCAACAACCTGCAAAAGGGGAGCATCATACCCATAGATGTCAACCGAGACAACTCTATCTCTATTTTCCCGTCAGAAAACACGTCTGAAATCAAGGAAATAACCATCCAGTACTCTCCTGCATCGATGGAGTCGCTTGTAAACCAGGTTTACGGCGCGTACCTGCTTGGATACGACATAATACGCATACGCGCAAGCAACTCTCCGATATCGTTTGAGGATTCAGACAGGATAAAAAGGGCGATAAGAAAACTAGTTGGCCTTGAGATAATCGAGGAAGACAGATTCCACATCTCCTCGCAGTTCTTGCTTGACCCAAACACGCTGGACGCTGAAAAGATTCTCAGAAGAATGAACTCGCTTTTGGCTGGAATGTTTCGAGAGATGGTCGAGGCAGTCAAGTCGAAGGAAAACTCGCTTAACCGGATAATCGCCGGCATGGATGACGAAGTTGACCGGCAGTATTTCCTGCTGGTACGGCTTATTCGCAGCGCCATGATGGATCAGAAACTGGCTGGCAAACTCAATCTGAGCAACATCGACATACTTGACTACCGTATAACTGCGAACCATCTGGAATCTGCCGGCGACTACATTGTCGACCTGGCAGAGATGCAGAACTTTACTGTCCTGAAATTCACGGATAAATTCCTGCAGGCAAGCGATCTGGTCGAAAAGATGCAGGAAAAGGCAGTCGCCGCCTACGTCGGTAGGAACAGATCCGAGTCATTAGTCGTCGTGGCAATGTACTCGAAATTCAACGAGATAATAAACTCCATAAAAGATGCATCTGCCGCAGACTCGGACCACAGGTCCACAATAGCCGTGCTGAACCTTGCGTACGCCCTGGACAGGATTGCCAGATGCTGGGTCGATGTTGCAGACATGGTCAAGCCGGTCCATCTGACCGCGCCTTTGAAAAACGCCTAGAGTACCAGGCCGTTTCGGTCTATCGCTGCTTCAAATGCGCTGTAGCCTGACTTTTGGATGGCGACTGCAATTTCAGAACTTGCCCTCCTGTCTGAAGCAAGGGCGATTACTGCGCCGCCTCCGCCTGCCCCGGTGATCTTGGCTCCAAGCGCGCCATTCTTTAGGGAAACATCTATCAGCCTGTCTGCGATTTTATGAGACACGCCAATTCTGGCAAGCAATTTCTGATTTTCGTTCATTAATTTGCCAAGCTCACTGACGTTTGCAGATTCTATGGCGCTGCGAGCCTTGCTGCAGATGTTTCTAGCCTCGTCCATCAAGCCTGCAAACCCTGCCTCGTCTTTTTGCTTTAGCCTGCTTACAGACTGGACCAGGTCTCCGGTTGAATGCTTTATTCCGGTATCCGCTATTACTATGTGGATTTCAGAGTCTGATTTTATTCTGCTAAAGCCCTCAGATTTGCTGTAGTACATCAGTCCTCCAAAAGTGCTGATGTAGCAGTCCGCGCCGGAGGAGTTTTTGTGTATCAGCCTTTCAGCGTCGATAGCTTTGTCGCAGACAAACTGCTTTTCTGGTCTTGCATAAAGCATGCAAGTAGCAGCAACTATTGCAACGCACGAAGCAGCCGAAGAGCCAAGCCCGATGCCGTGCGGAATGTCTGATTTGATGTCAAACTCTATTCCAGTTTTCTCAGACAGGACAGACTGCACAGAAACGTAAAGCGGCCTCAATATCTGCTCAGATTCCTTGCTGCCGGAAAAAGAATCACCAGAAAACTCGCCTTCTGCTATCTCTGATTTTATCCGTATGCTACTGCCAGTCTTTTTAGCCGTGACTGTTATCCGCCTGTCTACTGCTGCAAGTATGGCAGGGTTGCCATAAACTACAAAATGCTCCCCGAACAGAATTATCTTGGCCGGTGCAGAGCAGCTTGATTGCGATTTCATACAAACACTATCGAAGAATATCCAACTACCGAGCCCATGTCGCCTGCCACGTCGCCGCTGGTCGCGTATTTCAGCAACTCGCCTTTTGTCGCGCCGAGGTTCTTTGCCGCAACCATGACTGACGCAATGGCGCCATACCCGCAGGCAGAGACGTTTAGGTGCTCTAGGACCGCGTAAAACCGGTTAATGTCAAGCGACAAAATAGTCTTTATCAATTCATTGTCTTTTCTGTAGGCTTGGTCGTTTGGCTCGTAGTGGGTAAAATCTGACGAGGCAACTAGGATCGTTGAATCCTTTCTCTCCAGAATTGTGTCAGAGACAGCCTTGCCGACGTCAAAGGCCGTGTTGATGTCCTGCATTATGAGTATGATTGGCACTATTGAAAAATTCTTGTTTATGTACTGCAGAAAAGGCAGCTGCACTTCAAGGCAGTGGTCACGGCTA
>QCWB01000087.1 GCA_013114715.1 Nitrososphaera sp. | reverse complement strand
TGGGTTTGAAGAAAAAATGAACAATTTAAGATCCGCGATGGTTGTTTGACGAATTAATCATTGTTACGGAATCTTTCACCTATAGCATTCAAATCCCGCTAAATCCAACAGATCATCTTGAAATGTGTTTGTAGAATCCCACTTCTTCAAAATTCGAATCCCGACGGGCTAGACAATTCTTGTAGCATCTGAACCCAGAAAATCTAAAGCCCAAATCCCACTGACCCCATAAGAAATTTTGATTACTTTTACCCAAATTTCTTATCGCATAACAGTTTCTAAACGTTTATTTCTTATCCAAAGACAATCGCGCACTGACTTGTCGGATCCGGCTGAACGTGGGCCTCAGCGACCAGCTGGTGAGGGCCGTGGTGAAAACCAGCTGGTACGCACGCTTGGTCTCACTGACATCATAATGGTAGGGATCGCTGGCATGATAGGCGGTTCCATATTTGTTCTGACAGGCCCGGCCATAGGCGACACCGGCAGTGGGTTGATTATTGCCTTTATCCTAAACGGCATCATTACGCTTTTCACAGCCATGGTTTATGCAGAGCTTGGCTCAGCAATGCCAGAAGCTGGCGGCGGTTACCTCTGGATTAGAGAGGGCCTTCCAAGGCCCAACGCGTTTATCAGTGGCTGGATGGCCTGGTTTGCGCATATCGTGGCAGGTAGCTTGTATGCTGTGGGCTTTGGGGCGTTTGTCTTTACGCTGTTGCAGATGGCTGGATTTCCAAACGAGCCGATTTTTGGACTGATGCCGGTGGACAAGGTGATTGCCGTGCTCTCCATTGTCGCGTTTACCTACGTCAACATAAAGGGCACTTCCGAGACGGGCAGGGCAGGCACAACGGTAACAATCATCCAGATTGCCACCATCGTAGTTATCATTGGTTTTGGGTTCTGGGCCCTGCAGTTTAACCCTGGATGGGAATTGAAATTCAGCGATCAGATGTTCCCAGGCGGGATAAGCGGCCTTGTGGCTGCCATGGGCCTGACCTTTATCGCTTTTGAAGGCTATGAAATTATTGTCCAGACTGGAGAGGAGGTAAAGAAGCCAAGGCGCAACATACCGCGAGCCATCTTTATCTCGCTGGCCATAGTCGTTTTGCTTTATTGCTTGATAGTATTTGTTGCTATTGCGGCTACAAAAACACCTACTGGAGAGCCGGCCTGGCAATTCATAGGCAATTTCGGCGAGCTGGGCATCATCAAGGCCGTGGATCTCTTTATGCCTTATGGAGGCATCATCGTTCTGGCAGGCGGCATTGTCTCAACACTCGCTGCGCTAAACGCTACGACTTTTTCGTCTTCTCGTGTGGCCTTTGCCATGGGCAGAAACTACAACCTGCCGCATGCCTTGAGCGCGATTCATCCTATCAACAAGACACCGTACATGGCAACTCTGGTATCTGGAATCATCATGGCCGTGATGGCTTATGCGCTGCCGCTTACAGACATCGCGTTGGCTGCTGGCGTGATATTTCTGCTGCTATTCACCCAAGTCAATGCAGCGGCAATTACCATTAGAAAGATTTACGGCGACAAGCTGGTCTACAGCTTCAAAACGCCGCTGTTTCCGTTAATACCCTTGATAGGCTTGATTCTTAAACTCGGGCTTGCCCTTTACTTGCTTGTTACCCAGCCGCTGAGCTGGGCAATAGCAATCATCTGGATCGTAGTTGGCTTTGTGATTTACCGCAAATACACGTTTAAAAAAGAGGTAGAACACTATGCGCCGGTCGTCACAGCTGAAGGGACTCAACAACGTCTTGACTACAGGATTTTGATCCCCTACATGCCGGAAAACCCGGACAAGATGGTAAAATACGCAATAAGAATAGCCAAGGAAAAATCCGGCGAGGTAAACTTTCTTCGGACAATCACGGTCCCGCCGCAGACACCGCTGTCTGCAGGATCGGCATTTGCAGAAAGCGCAAGAAAATCCTTTATTCCGCTTGAGCGGATATTTCAGGAAAATGGCGTCCTCAGCCATTATCTCGTGCGCATATCCCATGACCCGACAGAAGCGCTGTTGGCCACAATCGAAGAGCAGAAAATAAACCTGCTTATTGCAGACTTTGAAACAGTCCGAAGGAACAAAAAGTTGCTTACGCTTGCCACTTGCGAATTTTTGGCCATCAAGGCAGATGAAGACGAACTGGAGCTAGAGCCGGCAAAGAGCGGGGATGCGCAGGCAAAAAAGAACATGGTTGTTATTTACGACGGTGGGTCGCACGCAGCTGCTGCTCTAAAAACAGCAAGCTGGCTGGAGCATTCCGGTAGATTCAATGTCAACGTTGTGTCAATAGTCAAGAAAGAAGAGTCTGGCAGTGCGCCTGTTTTTCCGGATTATCTTGGCCAGCTTGGAGTAAAGATGAAGGAAGTGAATATGTCGGAAAGCAGTTACGAGCTTTCAAGCGAAGTGCTTGATGCAGTATCAACCTTCCAGCCAGACCTAGTCGTGATGGGGGCAACTGTAGGCAATTTCGACGTGTTTTACAATCCACCACTTCTGTCCACGATAAGACAGTTTCGATGTCCAGTGATAGTGACCAAGGAGTTTGTGATCCCTGGCGTCCATAAAGCCAAATCCTTCCTGTTGCGGGTCATGGGCAAATGATCAAAATTATTATAGCTGGACCGGATCCGATCTGTGGGCCGTGCAGAAACCAGTCTTTCGTAGCATCAAATCCAAGATAATCTTCGTCAGCCTGTTTCTGTCAATAACGACCCTGTTTGCTGTTTCTCTTCTCAGCTTTATCTCCGCGGACAACGTGCTGCGCGACAGAGCAAGCGATCAGCTGCTCAGCGAATCTACAAACAGGGGTGTTGCCTTGCGCTCGCTTGTAGACACTAGAATCCAACAGGCCAGGCTTCTTGCGGCAAACGAGTCTATCCAAAATGGTGTGCAATTATTCAATGAAAACGGGATGCCAGATGGAAAGCAACTTGAGGATCTAAGGAAAGAGTTTGAAATAGAAATAGAGTCTTTTCAGCACGGGATTGGAGAATCCACGATTCTAGAGGATGTAAAGATATTAGGAAAGGATGGTACGATTTTCCTTTCATCAGACCCGGCGGAGCAAGGCAGCAAACTTTCAATATTTCCGGACACAAGCAGCTCTTTAGAATTTCTGCCTGTCGGTGATGGGAGAAAAGCGGTAGTTACCGTACCGATTTTTGAGCACGGCAAGATACAATCTAAGCCCATCGGGGTTTTGGTGGCAACAACAGACGTTGCCGGATTTGACGAGATACTTCTTAACCGAAAGGGTCTTGGCGATACCGGAGAGGTCTACCTGGTAAACGAGGAAAAGATAATGATATCAGAGTCCAGGTTCATTGAAAACGCCGCGTTCAGGCAGGTGGTTGACACCCTTCCAGTCAAGGAATGCTTTGAAAACAATGCAGAGATAAACGCCATTTACCCGGATTACAGGAATATCCCGATAGTCGGATTTTCCTATTGCGCCAAGGATCTTGGGTTCGTGCTTTTAGCCGAGATAGACGAGGCGGAGATCTTTGAGCCCATCACCCAGCTTAGAAACGCCATCATCGCGGCTTCCGTCGTAATAAGCGGGGTGGTAATAGTCATCTCCATGTACCTTGCCAGGACAATAACAAAACCGATAACGCGTCTTATAGACGCTGCAGACAAGATCTCCAAGGGAGACTATTCGTATAATGTGAAAATAGAGTCAAGCGACGAGATCGGACAGCTGGCACACCAGTTTGACATGATGAGGAAAAGCGTGTTTGAAACCAACATGAATCTGAACCGGCTAGTCAGAGAAAGAACCAAGGACCTGACGGACATGACAAATGCCCTTGACGCAACGGCAATCGTCGCCGTCACGGACAAAGATGGCATCATTACAAAGGTCAACAGAAAGCTAGTCGAGATATCAAAGTATTCAGAAGAAGAGCTCATAGGCCAGACCCACCGCCTGTTAAAGTCAGGCCATCACTCGCAGGAATTCTATCAGAGGATGTGGCAGACCATTGCCTCTGGCAGGATCTTTGAAGGCGAGCTAAAGAACAGAAGAAAAGACGGCACGTACTACTGGGTCAAGACAACCATAGTTCCCTTTCTTGACGAAGAAGGCTTGCCAAAGCAGTATATTTCAATCCACAACGACATCACGAACCTAAAGAACACGGAAGAGAGACTGCATGAAGCTCTGGCACGGGACAGGGCCAACGCCGAGATAATCAAGCGGCAGGTAGAGGAGCTTAACAAAACTAACGAGGAGCTGCGGCACAAAGACAAGCTGAAAGACGAGTTTCTCAGTATGGCCTCGCATGAGCTAAAGACTCCGCTTACGCCCATAATTGGATGGTGTGGCGCCTTAAAATCAAGCGTTATCCTTGGAACATTAACTCCGGAGCAGAGGGCGGCTGTTGACACGATAGAAAAGAACGCTATAAAGCTTGAAAAGATGATAAGCGATATGCTTGACGCGCAGAAACTTGAGCTAAACGAGCTCAAATTCATAATAACAGACGTCGAAGTCGACAGGATAGCCAAGAACATCCAGCGCGACTTTGAGCTCATGATGAAGGAAAAGAAAATCGAGTTCATCATCAACGTGCAGCCTGGATTGAGGCTTGTCTCCGACGAAGCAAGGATAATGCAAGTGCTAAATGCCCTGCTCTACAACTCTGTGGATTTTGTTCCAAAGTCAAATGGCAGAATTGAGCTTGTAGCCTACGCCAGCGACGGGCAGATAGTTTTCGGAGTCAAGGATAACGGGCCAGGCATACCAAAAGACAAGCAGCAATTCCTGTTCAAAAAGTTCTACCAGGTGGACACCTCTTTGAAAAGAAAGCACGGCGGAACAGGGCTTGGGCTGGCCATAAGCAAGGGCATAGTAACAGGATTAGGCGGCGAGATATGGGTTGATACTAAAGACAGCAGGGGCTCTAGTTTTTATTTTAGTTTACCCAGAGAATCTAAACATGAAGATCCTAATAGTCGACGACAGTCCTGACATAACGGACCTTCTAGTCAAGGTGCTGACAACGCTTGGCCACGACGTGACAGCATCAGACAACGGCAGGGAAGGTCTTGAAGTTATTATGAAGGAAAAATTCGACGTCGTCTTTCTGGATATCGCGATGCCAGATTTTTCGGGACTCGATGTCATCGACAGGCTTGTGCAAGCCGGAAGGATAAAGGAAAGTCCGATAGTCCTATTTACCGCGTCATCGATTACTGACATTGAAGTAAATGAATTGATAAAGAAGGGTGTTCACTCCTGCCTTAGAAAGCCGGTCAGAATAGAAGCGCTCTTTGAAAAAGTACAAGAGGTCGCCAAGCCGCAGGCCTGACTTGTTGGTGTGGATATTGTCAAAAGACCAGTACAGGACGCACACATCTGATGCAGCTGGTCAAAATCACGAGGAAAAAGAGAAACAGCAGATAGACTTACTTTTGGAGTTTTTCAAGTCCACAAGAAATTATTGCGTCGGCATAGTGGACATCGTTGGCTCAACTACCGTAACTATGAAGATGCCAATTGAAAAAGTCAGCCTGTATTACAGTATTTTCCTAAACGGCATTGCAGAGACGATAAGAAAGTACGGCGCCATAGTAGTCAAAAATGTCGGTGACAGCCTGCTTTACTATTTCCCCAAAACAGAATCGGGAGACCCTGAGTCCTTCAAAGATGTCCTGGGATGCTCCATTGCCATGTCCAGGATGGAGCCAGAACTAAATGCAAGGATGCAACAGTTTGGCCTTCCAGACGTAAAATTCAGAATCAGCTGCGATTACGGAGCAGTCATAGTGGCCAAGATGTCGACTTCATCGGTAAACGATATTTTCGGCACTTCGGTCAATCTTTGCGCAAAAATGAACTCTCTTGCTCCGCCAGGCGGCATAGTCATCGGAAAGGGCCTTTATGACAAAGTAAAGTCGTTTGATGATTATCATTTTTCCGAGATAAAAAACGTCCCGCTTTTCGTGGACAATGACTATAGTGTTTATTCTGTGTCGCTAAAAAATGACAGCTAGTTGCTTGCTATGATTATGCCGACTCCACAGAAAGGGCATCTTGAAACGTCCGGATCTATCAGCTTGCCTTTTTTGTCGTATTGCTCGACCGTGCCGTCAGGCGTAACGCGGATCTGATTTCTTGTCTTAGCCCATGCCATCTTGTTGCAACACCAAGTAAAGCTATAGTTCACTGACTCTTTCTTTTTGGTTATAGCCACATGCAAGGTAGGGTCAAGCTTCAGGTTATCGCCTATTATCCGTTACTGAGACGTGAAGTAAATAGTTGACAAAATGCGCTAATTTCTATAAAAAACAAGAACAATGACTGAAAAATTCAGAACAGATCGTTCCGCCGGCACCCAATGGACGAAAACGCCTTTGTCTTAAAGCTTGTTAACGCAGCAATCCAGTATTAACTAGTGTGAGAGGCGAGCTTCCTTCAAGCACTCTTCGTATGTTGGCC
>QCWB01000086.1 GCA_013114715.1 Nitrososphaera sp. | reverse complement strand
TCCAATGGTTACAAAGAATATCGCAGTAAATATTTCGCGGGTAGGGGTTATCAGGTTTGATACCTGCTCAGAGAATTTTGTTCCAGCAATTATTACGCCAGCCAAGAACGCTCCGGTGGCAGCAGAAAATCCAAGCTCGTACGACAGAAACGACAGGCCAAAGGCCATGCCAAGGGCAAAGAGTATGGTTATCTCAAAGCGCTCAAGACGCGCTATCAGGGAGAACAGCTTGGGCAGGACAAGGACGCCTACGCCTATCGTGCCTCCGATAAACAGGCCAATCTTTCCAATAGTCGTTAGAATCTGCGTAAACTCAAACGAGCCACTTACGACTCCCGCGTGCATGGCGCTGATTATCACGATTGCCACCAGATCCTCGATAACAAGGACGCCGATCATCAGGATAGAAGACGTGGCTTCCATCTTGCCCATGTCTTCCAATACCTTGACAATGATTGCAGTCGAGCTGATTGACAGGGCCGCTGCAAGAAACATCGAGTCATAAAACGACCATCCAAACAGGCTGCCTATTGCAAAGCCGATGCCAAGCATTATAATGACTTCAATTACTGCTATGCCAGTGCCTATCTTGCCGATTGCCTTGAGCTGCCTAAGTGGGAAAGCCAAGCCAACTCCAAACAACAATAGTACAATGGCAATGTCTGTAAAGTTGTTCAACATCTCGGTGCTTTTGATAAGGCTAAATGGTCCAAATGGGCCTATCAGAAAGCCAGCAACCAGAAATCCAAGTATCATAGGCTGCTTGAATATGTAGGCAAGAGCGCCAATGCCCGCGCAGAATATCAGCAGGAATCCAAGGTCCCCTACCAGCTCTATGCCTACTGTCAATCTGACAAGAGAAATCCTCTGGTCGCTTTATGACGCCAAGTCAACAATACTTTTCCATTAGCAACCATTTTCTTGGCCATACATGCCGCATATGCTATTTTTCCTCTTTTGCTTCTTCTTGCTTTGCCTTGGTAACAACAATTTTCAGTGGAACGTTCTTGGCTGTTTCTTCCACGGTGATTGTTACGTGCCCTATGGTAACCGTATCGCCCTGCCTTGGTATCCTCCGAAGATGTTCATGTAATAGGCCGCTTATGGTAGAATAGTCTCTGCTCTTTGAAAGGTTGATGTTAAGGGCTTCATTGACATCGTCAATTTCTATATCCCCTTGAATGACTGCGGTCTGTTTATCTATCTTCCTTAAGAGCTGGCGTTCGATGTCTTTTTCGTCTGTTATTTCCCCTACAAGCTCCTCGATTACATCTTCGAGCGTTACAAGCCCCTGGGTGCTACCAAATTCATCAACCACGATGGCAAGCTGAAGGTGCCTGCCCTGGAACTCTCTTAACAATTTGCTTATTGGCATGTCCTTGGAGATAAAAAGTGGTTTTCTTGCGATGTCCTTTAACATCATGTATGTAGTCTTGGTTTCAAGAGCGCGCAGGACATCTCTCGTGTGAACTATGCCCACAACATTGTCTTTGTTATTATCTTCAACTATTGGAATTCTGGAAAATCCGCTCTCGTTTACCAACGGCAATGCATCCCATATCAGTAACCGCGCACCTAGCACAAACATGTTATTTCTTGGAGTCATAATTGCCCTTACGGCAGTGTCGTGAAACTCAAGCACTCCTTTCATCATTTCCCGTTCTTCTTTCATGAGGACTTGCTCCTCGACTCCTATATCCAGAATCGCACGCACTTCAGCTTCGCTCAATTTCTTGGGCCTTTCCTCAATTTTGACGGCTCTAAATATTCCTCTTGTTATCAACTCTAGGGAGATAACAAGAGGGTACAGCAGATACTGTATTACCAAGATGATTCGTGCGAAGGCAAGTGATATCCTTTCTGCATGAGCGTAGCAGTATGCCTTTGGAGTGATGTCGCCAAACACGAGCAGAATAAATGTCATTATGCCTGTCGCTATGCCAAGCCCCAAGCTGCCAAATGCTTCGATTGCAACATCGGTTGCAACGGCCGCTGCCCCTATGTTAGCTAGGTTGACTCCAAGCAATATTGTAATTAGCATTCTCTTTGGATTGGACTTGAGCTTTGCAAGAGTGTGCGCTCCAGACCTTTTTTCGTTTACCAGCCGCCTCAGCTGACCTCTCTCCAAGGAAACGAGTGCTACCTCCAGCCCGCTGAAAAACGCAGATAATCCGACTAGTCCTGCAAGGGCAGGGATGGCAAACTCTAGCTGCACCATTTTCTTTAAATTAAGTTAGATACGCGCATTACCGTAAAAAATGCTCTGGTTGAGATCCAGCGGCCTTGTCCAGTCTAGACGATTGACGACTTGATTGGCACAACCATTTTGACCGCTGCCCTAACCCATTTGGGATCTTGTGTGAGTTTATTTTTACCTTAATCGGACAACAAATTGGGTTATTCCTAAATCCAATAGCGCATCGATCTTTCGTCCATTAAGGTTAAATAATAGAATTTTGCTTTTCGATATACTTGGAGCCACGTGAGAGGGAAGCAGAGATAATTAGCGAAATCCTGCTCAAGGCAGCTAGCGAGCCTGATTTTCGAAACAAACTGATAAAGGATCCTGTAACTATCCTTGCAGGCTACGACGTCTCACCCGAAGCCAAGCTGATCATACGGCGAAGCATCATAGACCTGACTCAATAGCTACCACTTTTTTCCAGCTTCTTGGCGCATGTGATAATATATGTACTGCTGGGCGTAGCCGGCATATTTGCCGAAATAATCCCTGACTTTTTCAGAAAGCACATCGTACTGGTGGGCCGTTATCTTGTCTGACATTTTTATCCCATGAAGCCAACTGTAATTACTTGCTAGCGCGCGTGCTATCCAGACATCTATCGGAAATGCTTCTGTCTTTTCCAAAGAAAACAGCAATACGCAATCGGCTATCTTGTTTCCAATGCCATAAACATTGAGCAGTTCGTTCTTTGCGTCTTTGTATTTTGCCCTGGCAAGGTAATCTGTATCCAGCCTGCCGCTGACAATGCTGGCAGCGACTGCCTTGACGGCTTTGGCCCTGTATCCAAGACCGCACTGCCTCAGCTCTGCTTCAGAGATCTTGTTTAACTCAAAAGCTGTAGGAAACGTGAAAAAGTCTATCCCGTCGGCTTGTATTTTTTTTCCAAATTTCCGAGTCAGCGTGTAAAGCATCCTGCGTATCATGGGGATGTTTGTATTGCTTGCACAGACAAAGGAAAACAGGCACTGCTCAGGATCCTGGCGCATCAGTCGCAGGCCAGGGTAGGACTTTAGCAGCCCTGAAACAAAGGGATCCTTTGATATCTCTGAGGATATGGCTGCAAAATCGTCGTCTAAACGGAATATCGTATTTTCAATGTTCTTGAATTCCGGAAAGCACTGAAACGTCTTTGAGAACTTGACAACGTGCTGTCCGT
Source organism: Nitrososphaera sp. (assembly GCA_013114715.1). GTDB lineage: Archaea > Thermoproteota > Nitrososphaeria > Nitrososphaerales > Nitrososphaeraceae > Nitrososphaera. Next base: position 3,213 of record QCWB01000086.1, on the reverse strand, counting down.
GTATGCCGTACCACGCATCTCCGTGCTTTTCCCAGAGAAACACCTGACCGCTGTTGATGCTTATCTCCGGGTTGAAATGCTGCAAACGCGGATGCTCTCAAAGCACGAGGCTTATTGAACTTTGTTTTAAAACATTAAATAAATGGGTTAACTTTCATGCAGCATGAGTTCTGGCGATAATCCGGCAGACCCGATGGGGACCTTCAAAAAGGCTTTTGAACGCGGAAGTGAAGCCCAGAAGGATTTTGCAAAGCAATTCTCTTCAATGCAGATGGACGCAATGCAAAACTACTTTGCAATGCTCAAAGGCTTCAGCTTTAACAATGCAATGTTCAAGACCACTGTCCAAAGTGGAGGAAGGATTTCTATCCCTGAGGCTGAAAGGCAGGCCCTTGACATACAGGACGGCGACTTGGTGCAGGTAATAGTGATACCGATAGAAAAGCGGAGAAAAACCACAGAATCCGGCTAGTCCCGGCTTTTACCGTTTAGAAAATCCAGAGCAATTTTGCTGAATTTCTCCGGCTCTTCTACGTAGGGCGTGTGTCCGCAATCTGGAATTATTTTCAACTCGCTGTTTGGTATTTCTGTAAAGTGTTTGGCGTACTGTACTGGTATCATCTTGTCAGCCTCACCCCAGACTATGAGGGTTGGCACAGAGACGCTCGATAGCCTGCCTGTGAGCGGTGGGGAGTACCGTATCCCCAGCAAAGTCGACATGAACGCATATTTTGCATTTGGAAGTCTCATGCGGTTTACAAAGTCCATGATGATGTCGTCTGTCACGGCGTCGGGATCGTTTGCCATCTCTCTAAACGCCTTTAGTGCGTTATCAAAGGTAGGATAAAGTGCAGCCATGATGTATCCGTCAAGAGTTGGAGATGAAGTCCTCATCATCCCTGAAGGGGACACGAGGACAAGTCTTTCTATATCTCCATACCTGATGGCAAATTCTGATGCCAGGTGCCCGCCAAAGGAAGATGCAATCATGTTCGGACGGCTTATATTTAGATTTTCCAGCAGGTCCTTTAGAAAGTCGCAGAAAAACTCCATGGTGTATTCTACAGTTGGCTTGTCGCTGTATCCAAAGCCGATGATGTCTGGAACAACGACTCTAAAATATCTAGATAGAATCGGGGCAGCCCGCAGCCAGCGATCGGCCGATGCTCCGATGCCGTGCAACAATACCAGATCCTTGGCATTGTCAAAAGGCAACCTGTAGTCCAGATATCTAATTGAATGTCCGTTTACAGTTGTTGTTCTCTGCAACATTTGTTTCTGCAACTGTATAACTTGTCTGCCTGGGTGCTACCTAATAACTATATCTTGTCATGCCTAATTAGTTTAAATCCGTGGAATAATAATCTGCAACAATTGGCCAAGGAAATATCAATATCAATAGCAGAGCAGGAAGTTCAGCCAAACCAAGAACTACACGGGACTGTCGTGATAAACTATGCAGGCAGGTACGATAGCGTCGTCATTAATTCGCAGATAGAAAAGTCAAGCGACGTATTTGCCTACAGCTTACTTAACGGTAAAAAGATAAACCATCCGTATGCGCGCCTGTCACTATTCAAGATAGAGCTTGGAGGCAAGACCGTGATCGAGTTTGTGGCCAGCACAAAGCATGTGCCCGGCGCCGGCTTGTCTAACGTAAAGTTCCGAGCTTCGCTTATTCAGGAGCATAAGGAAATCTACAGCGACATTGTTTTCATAAAAGTAAGGAAGTAGTCTAGGAGAAGTTCTCGACTATCACTACCTTGCCCTTCATCCATGGATGCGGCTCGCAGTGATACGGGAACTCGCCAACCTTGGTGAACGTGAACTCCCATTCCTTGCCTGGCATAACGAATCCGCCAATGTCTTCGTGAGCTAGAGTATCAAACTTGCCGTTGATTACATCCACATACCCGTCGTCTGTAGTGACAGTGTGCGGGACCGTGTCATTGTTGGTCCAAATTATCCGATTGTCAATTTCTATGGTTGCACGGGCTTCTATTGGTGTAAAGTTCTTCACTTGGGATGGAATTGCCGAGCCTGGCACTATCTCTACATGGAATGACTTTTCAGGATGAAGGATTTCCTCTGCAATGAGTGGCTTTGCATTGACTTCCGGGATGTACATGAACTGGTAATATCCTATGCTGACCGCAAGTGCAATGACAAAAGCCACAAGACTTATTCCAGCAGTATTACTTGCCAAGCAACCATTATCTCCATTTTTTCAAATATAAAGTTATGTTATAACTTCCTGATATCCTGATTGTCAGAAACGTTGCCAGTTGCTGCTGTTGTCGGGCTTGGTCCTGTTTCCGCGCTCTTTGTTGTTGGTGGTTGTTGTGGCGGAAGAGCTTGTTTCTCTGCAGCAGGCTTTACCTGTGGAGTTGGCGGGGCTGCAAGCGGCTTGTCTGTTGGCTGTGGCATTGCGGGCGCTGGTTTAGGAGCAGCAGGTGCCGGCTTTGCTGCCGGTGGCGTTGGCTTGGGTGGCGGCGCTTTGGCCTGTGCCCTGCCGTATCTGTAGATGTGGAACATGCCTGCAAACACTAGCATTGCTATGCCTACTAGGAACAGCGAGTAGTTCTTCATTCCGCCAAGCAGTGCATAGTATGCAGCGATGTTCAGGTACACCTGGAATGCGATAAGCACCATGAAAAATACGTAGATCCATTTTTGCGGGATGTCTATCGATGACTTGCCTGCCTTCTTTGGCTGGGCTTTTGCGTTGGCCTCTGCATGCCTTGCAAGCTTTATCATCATGTACGAGAATCCAAACGACAGCGGCACTAGCAGTAGCATCACCGTGTAAAAGAATATCGGGTCAATTACGAGTCTTTCAAGCAATGCCTTGTCTCTGGTTGGATCGATGTAGAATCCCCAGTACGTTGTTACTATGATCTGGGCAAGGCTGGTAATGCCCACCGCCGTTATAATCGGCCTGTCCTTCCAGGAGAATTTCTTGTATTTGTCGACAAACGGAACAAGCAGCAAAGCTCCTATGAACAGTCCTGGCCACGCTACGCCTGTGACGAACTTGTCGTACATGGTGCGCAGAAATGCGTAGAGTCCTGTAAGATACCATTCGGGTACAGTGATGCCCGGCGGTATGTTGGGGTCGAATTTCAGACCCATGCTTACCGGGAATACACCTCCTGTCAGCATGATTGCGCCTGTTATGGCCATGACCATGGGCACGTCAAACACCAGGAATCT
>QCWB01000085.1 GCA_013114715.1 Nitrososphaera sp. | reverse complement strand
AAAAGGCAATTCGAGAAAAGATTGGCAAGGCCTTTTGCCCTGTTGGCGTGGCCGAGGCAAACCCGGTACTGGAGCTTGTCAGGTACGTCGTGTTCCACGAATTTTCCGAATTTGTGATAGAGCGGCCGGCAAAATACGGAGGCAACACAACTTATGACAATTACAAGCAAGTCGAGTGGGATTTTGTTGAAAAAAAGATACACCCCATGGACCTAAAAAACTCCACGGCGACGTACGTCAACAAGATAATCGAGCCTGTATATAGGCACTTCAAGGGCAAAGAGCCGCAAATAACATGACTTTGCAGAAATACAGCCAGGCAATCAAGTTCAACCGAAATATCATAATTGCTGGAGCAGTCGCGTTCTTTACCGGAGCGTCTGTATCGCAGCTCTACTCAGGCTACGACAAAAACGAGTTTGCAAACTCGGCTGTCACGCTGGCCTCTGAATACAGCGTCTACATACCTGTTTTCGCGTTCTTGTTTTACATGGACAACAGACAAAAATACAGAGATCCGGCAACCGGCAAGAAAAACCAGGCCCTGATTAAAAGCGACATCAAAAAACTTTTTGCCACGTTTTCAGTTTCCGAGGTGATATTCTCAGTAGCCAAGATGGCCTCGCAGTCGCAGTTGCTAAAGGTAGAGTCGCTTGAAGTCTACATGGCTGCAATGCTCAGCTCCATAATAGCGTGGACTGTTTTTCTGATAGCCGTCAACCTGATGGCAAAGATAGTAAAGCTATTCAAACACGAATCTGAAAACAAATAAACCAAGCAGGCACATGGTGTTTGTGGAAACTTTTCAACTTGGATCTGACCTAAAGGCCTGCCGCATACTAAACGGAATGTGGCAGGTTGCCGGCGGCCACGGATACATCAACCGCGATTTGGCAGTCTCTGACATGATAAAATACCATGATTCTGGCCTGACAAGCTGGGACCTTGCAGACATTTACGGCCCAGCGGAGGATTTCATCGGCGAATTCCGGACGCGGCTATCCGAGCGCGGAAAAGACCTGAAAGAAAGCCAAGCCTTTACGAAATGGGTTCCAGAACCGCGTAAAATCACCGTGTCTTTAGTTGAGCAAAGCATCAACCAGTCATTGAAGAGGATGAAAACAGACAAGATGGACCTAGTACAGTTCCACTGGTGGGAGTACAGCGACATGGGCTGGCTTGACGCCCTGATGCATCTATCAGAGCTTCGAGACAAAGGCAAGATTAGAAACGTCGGCCTGACCAATTTTGACACTGCTCACATGCAGGACATGGCGGATGCCGGCCTGCGGATTGCGTCAAACCAGGTCCAGTACTCCATAATCGACCAGCGGCCGGCAGTAAAGATGGCCGAGTTTTGCCGCAAGCACAACTCGGTTCTGCTCACTTATGGCACGCTGTGCGGCGGCCTGCTATCCGAGAGGTACCTAGGCAAGCCAGAGCCGTCCATAATGGAGCTTGATACGCAGAGCCTGCGAAAATACAAAAAGATGATCGACGGCTGGGGCGGCTGGAATCTGTTCCAACAACTGCTATCTACTCTCAAAGAGATTGCAGACAAGCATCAAGTAGGAATACCAAACGTCGCAACCCGGTTCATACTTGACAGGCCTGCAGTAGGTGGCGTGATTGTAGGTGCGCGGCTTGGCATTGCGGAGCACAGGCAGGAAAACATGCGCGCATTTGGGCTTTGCTTGGACAGCGAAGACTATGACAGGATTCAGCAAGTCACAGCAAAATCCCGCGACCTGTACAAGATGATTGGTGACTGCGGCGACGAGTACCGGTAATTTATCCAAAGACATGGCCGGCTAGCTGCAGTGATAATAAGACATCAGGGAAAAAGCCCGAGATTGCTGTAAACTTGATATGAAAATATTGAACGTCATCGCATTTCTGCCAATATTGTATATCTTGATATGATGCAACCAAATTCTAGGCACTGCCTATGCGAAAATTAATTTGCAATAATTTTGTTGCAATACAACTTTATTATTGCAATTTAATTGATCATAGAAATAATATCCATTAGATTTATCTAATATGAATGAACAAGAGAGTCATGTCTCATAGTGACTGTAACCCTCGTCTGATGGAAATCGCAAAAGAAGTGTGCCTCCATGAGGGAATAGATTTTGATTCTTTGAGCATCAACCAGACGCGCGGTCTGATGTATTACTGGTGCTCCGATTGCTCTAGGACGCATCCTTTGACGAGCTTGACCATCTCAAAAAGGAAAAAAGTGTGCGCTCACTGCAATAGCTCTGTCAAACTGTACGCCACCAGCAACAAATTTGGAAAGCTGCGAAGAATTATTTTTTTCAAGCTACTGGTATATCTTCGACAGGATAAAGTTTTAACAGAACCAACAACTTGGTAAGCTAAATAAAAATCATCGACCGCGTCTTTTGTTTTGACTTTTCCATTCATTAAATCATTGATGCAGGATAGGATGCGAAAAGGAAGCTCGTAGAAACCTGAGACTGGTAATAGCAAAGACTCTATGCAGAAAATCGCTGGAAAATAAGGACAGAAAATGCTGAATGTGCCGGTAAACGCGGGATTGTCTGGTCTGAAAGAAACGGCAAGAGTCGCAAATCGCGATAGTGACTCATGCCGCTTTGGCAGGAAATGAACGGCTCTCCGTCGTGCTGCTGAAAGCAGGAAACGTTACGACAACAGGAACAATAAAACAAGAAACAGGATGCGCTGGCCCGGGTTAGGTGTATTGGTCGGGCCAGCCTGTCATCCAATGCGGAAAGCAAATAACTAGCGGATTGAAACGGGATATGTTGCCAAAGAGCCGGGAAGAGAAAATCAACACAATACTGACAGCTACTTTGGCAGTTTTATCAAAGAAAGGATACGAAAACTCGACCATCCATGACATTGCAGAGGCCGCCAAGATAAGCAGGGGCCTGCTTCATTACTACTTTACAGACAAGGAGGACATTGTTGCAAAGGCCCTGGAGTTCAGGTTTGGCTCCATGTGGGACGAGGCAATAGGCGAGATGTCAGAAATAAAGTCGTCTGAAGAGATGGTTGACGCCATGATCCAGATCCTCAAAAGAAACATCCGCGAGCATCCGGAATTCACCGCCATTTTGTTTGAGACCTGGTGCAGCAGCCGGCGCAGCAAAAAGATAAAAAAAGTATTCAGCGAAGGAATCTACAAAGCAATAGGTCTGCTAAAAGACTTGCTGGACCTAGCCGGCTCGGCAGGAATTATCAAGATAAGAACTACCGAATCTGAAGGAATAGTCAGGGTCCTTTTGGCAATGTACCACGGAATTGCCATGCAGCTGATAGACCATCCAGAAAAGATAGACGACGAAGGGATCTGGATGCCGATAAGAAAGATGTTTCTGTCTGTGTTTTAAATTCGGGTATCTTCAGAGACTATCATTGTAATAGTTGATTTGATTTCCCTTGCACTCCGAAGCTTTCTATTGACTATTTCTTTGAATTTCTCCATCGAATCTGCCTCAACCTTGGCTATGATGTCGTACACGCCGTGCAATTTGTAAACCTCCCTTACGCCTTCGACTTTTCTCAGCGTGTTGAGAATGTCATCGTAAACGTGAAGGTCAGTATTTATCAGGATAAACGCTCTGGGCATGGCTATTGTTCGCATTTGTAGGATTTAAACACCGATATGATTCTACGACCAGATTAGCTTGATGGCAGCAGAAAAATCTCAAGCTATATTGCAAGATCTAAATAAGTGCGGTCACCGGGATTCGAATTCCCGCTCGATTCTACAGAATCGAGTCCCGGGTCGCGGGCTTGCTTCGCAAGCGCATGGAAGGCCAGCGTCCTAGACCAAACTAGACGATGACCGCACACTGTAGCCGACTGATAGAAGGTAATTAAATCTTATCAGTCTGGGAAGATGATGTTCAAAAGCGTGTCGACTGCCTTGTTCTTCATCTTTTGCTTGTAGTATTCCTTGCCCTTCTTTGGAGCGTCAAGAGCCCTTTCCGCGTCAACTTCTGCAACGGGCCTGTGGTCAAGCGCACCGTAAAACTGCACGCGCCAGTCCTTCATCTTTGATACAACGGTTGCACTGAAAATATCGTGCAGCCAGACCGAGCCAATAAAGTATATGAACGGCGGATTTGGCTTGCTGCTGAAAAGGTCGTATATCCTGTCAAAGGTCCGGGCCATGTTTTGCGGGTCAGAATCGATGGCAATGATCTCCTGCTTGACGCCGCCTTCAACAAGCATCTTTTTAACCTGTTCTGCCACATCCTGGTCTCCCACTATCATGACCATGGTCTTGTGCTTGTCTGGCCTTGACTTCATTATCGTGTTGTGCGTCTCAAGACCCAGCTTTACGCGCTCTTTGATGTAGTCTGGCAGACTGCCATCGGCGGATCTGCCCTTGTGAATGGCATAAAGGACGAGAAGATTTCCATCGGTGAAACGATATTCAGACATACTTTCGCCTATTTTTCCAGATTGCTAGAAGAACGACGATGCGACAACTTTTTTTGGCAGTGCCAGCTGTCTCTCTAGCTCCTCAAGACGCTGAATTGCTTCTTGGTTCTTTTGCAGTTCTTTGTACTGCTTGTCGTGGCGGACTTTTCTGACGACTGCCATGACTTCGTCGTGGGTCACTCCGTGCTTGATGTCGTATTCTATCTGTTTTGCGCAGCTTGCGACCGTGCTGTATTTTTTATAATTGCGCTTTTCAAATGAAGAAGCGTCAGGTGCAACGCCTTTGATAAAACGGATTACCACTTTTTCGACATGTTCGAGATGCCAATCTTTAAGAGCATAATTGTTGGCCTTCATGACTCCACTTCTTACAAGACAAGGATATTTAATCCCTTGTGCTTTTCAAACGTAATCGCCGAGCTGAACTTTTTCCTGCCCGGGAATTTTAGCTATCTCGAATCTTTCCTTTGGCTTTAGTATCGTTGCCGTGGCGTCTATGCCCACCTTGGTCGTCAGCAGGTTAGTCTGGTCGCTTGACGGGTCCAGACTGGAGCCTTTGGCGTTTGGTATTATGATAAAGCCCCTATCTGCCTGGCATCTGCTGGTTATGGCATACTCTACAGCCACAGGATCAGTCGGGTCAATGTCATCGTCCACCACTGTGGCCATCTTTAGTGAAGGATGAGCAGCAAAAGCGGCCAGTAGCGCGTTTTTCGGCTCGCCTTCCAGCTTTTTCTTTATCTGTATGACTGCTGCCAGCCAGTTGCTGCCGCCGTCTGTCAGGTGCACTGCTTGTGTGGATGCAACGACGCTTTTTACCTGATCGTACATTTTCGCTTCCACGGGGATTCCCATCAAAAGCCTGTGCTCTGCGTACCCAGGAAGAATGTCGTGGTATATCGCGTTGTTTCTGAAATGGATTTTTTCCAGCTCAAAGACCGGCTGCTTGCGCTTGTGGTCGTATGTTCGGAGCATTTCTACCATCCACTCCTCCTGAGTTACGTCTTTCAGTATCCTGCCTTCTAGGATTATCTCGGCGTGGTCTGGAACGTATAGCCCGGAATACTTGGCCTTTGCCAGCGATAGCTTGCCGTCAAGAAGTGAGTTGGCTATCAGCATCTCATCAAGTCCGTATGCTGCCTGGTACGCAGCAGCAATGCTAACTGCCGGATGCACTCCAATCGCAATGGCCACCTTTAGGTCCTCACCGTGGTCTTTGGCAGCTGTAAAGCATTTGTGAAGATGCCTTCCTTCGACCATGCGTATTGCCATGCGTCTGTCGTCAAGAAGCAAAAGCCTGTGGGTCGACAAATTCTGGTTTCCACGTTCCTGGTCCTTTGCAAAGACTATCGAGGCAGTTATGAACGGGCCGGCGTCTTTTTCAAAATGTGTGACTATTGGAAGTTCGTTTAGGTTAGTAGACGAATTCTGGTAAAACTCTGCAGACTCGGTTTTTTTGGGCTGGCCTGAGATGTCTGAAAGGGCCTTGCCGACTCGCTGGTGTATTGCTGCCTTGATTGACGTGCCGGCGGCCGGCAGACTGCCTGGCGAGATGGCGCGGTAAAACCTAGCTGGCGTGCCGCAGATATTGCTTGCGACAGAAATCTTGCTCCCTTCAACTTTTTCAAACAGTATAGCCTCCTTGCCGTCAAGCTTTGAAACTACACAAGCCAGCTCAAATTTCGTGCTGACCTGCCTCTTTGCAGTCAGCAGCTGGCCGTCTTTTTTGAGCGCGGATAAGAAACTACGAAGATCAATGTTAGTTCCCTTCATCTTTGTTCTTCCTGGATGATATGATGCTCATTATCTCCCCCATAATTGCTTTCATGTCTGCAAGTTCTATCTGGGTCTTGGAGTGGAATGAGACGATGCATATGCCGTTTATCATTTTCGATATCTTTTCCGCGATAGAGTTTAGGAAAATCTGGTCCGACTTGCTTGGTATAACCTTGGCTACATTGGTGGCGTTGGCAGAGCCGATGGCCACTGAAATCGCGCCTAACCTCAAATCTCCTTCTGATATTGAAAGGAAACAGCCATTATCATAAAAAAGATATTCTAGAAAAAAATTCCTACCGCTATCGGAGCGAATACTCGCAGCGTTACCAGCCAAGTCTTTTACCTTGAACGTGTGGGCACCGTTGTTGCGACCACTTCTTTGCTTGTGCGTGCTCGCAGCTTTGCCTTGTACTTCAAGTTTCTTGGTTTCGTTCTAAGGCGATAACCACAACACGGGCACCAGAGGCCATCCCATTTTATGAATATCTCACAAATCTGGCAGCGCTTCTGTCCGCTTGCGTACCTTCCTGAACCG
>QCWB01000084.1 GCA_013114715.1 Nitrososphaera sp. | reverse complement strand
TTCTTCTTCTGGACCCATGTTGGAGCAATAGTCCTACTGCTGAGCCTTCTTGCCATGGGATTCTTCGCCGGTGGATTTGACTATGCCACAATAAAGGCCAATGCAGCGCTAATACCTGCAAACTGGCTGCCGATAATAGTATTTGGCATCGTTGCAGGACTAGGAGTAAAGCTAGCCGCGTTCTTGCTGCACATCTGGCTTCCATACGCCCACGCTGAAGCGCCTACGCCAATCTCGGCTTTGCTGTCGCCGGCGATGATCGGCATCGGAGCGTACGGTCTGATACGTCTCTGGATGGAGCTTCTGACCGGCAGCTACGAACAATATAGCATCTACATCAACATGTGGGGCCTTGCCACAATGATTTACGGTGGCGCAATGGCGCTGATGCAAGACGACATCAAGAAGGTCTTGGCATATTCCAGTATAAGCCAGATGGGCTACATCCTGTTTGGCCTTGGCTCTGAAAGCATACTTGGAGTTACCGGTTCTACCATGCTCTATGTCACCCACGGCCTGGGCAAAGCTGTGCTCTTCATGATGGCCGGCTCCATAATCCTGCAGACCGGCACGAGAAGCATGTCAAAGCTCGGCGGTCTTGCCGGCAAAATGCCGTATACTGCCGTGATTGGCATGATAGGTGCGCTTACAATAATGGGCGTTCCGCCGACCAGCGGCTTTATGGCCGAGTGGATAATGTTCAATGGCGCGCTTCAGACTGCGGCCACCGATGCAAGCTGGTTTAGAACCGCAATGTTCGGCTTTGGTATCATGGCCACGATACTGTCGTCTGCATACATTCTGTGGATGTTCAAGAGGATATTCTTTGGCAAGATGCCTGAAAACCTGGCCCATGTCAAGGACTCTAACAGATACATTACAGTGACCATGGCTACGTTTGCAGCACTTTCCCTAGCAATAGGCATCTATCCCGACGTGTTCCTAAACCCAATAAGCCAGTACATCGACGGCATGTTTGCAGGCTACCCCGGCGTGCTTGATGCTCCACAGTCTTCCGGAATAATAGAGCCAGTTTCACACGAAACTGCAGAGTCAACTGCCGGCTCGGAAATAGAGCCTGCTACCGGTAATGAGCCTGTAGAAATAGTGGAGGCTGTACATTAATGGTAACTCCGTTTAACGAATCAATCAACGTCTGGCTGATATGGATGCTGCCTTTCATTGGAGCAGCCGCGATGCCGGTTATTGCAAAGGCCGGACACAAGGCTCGAGACTACATCGCAGTCGCCTTTGCCCTGGGAAGCGCGATATCTGCCGCGACTCTGATTCCAATCGCTTTGGCAGGAGATGAAGTCCACAGCCAGATTACCTGGATATCTGCTCTTGGACTAAAGGCCGGTGTACTTGCAGACCCGCTTGCCATACTCATGACAAACATCGTGGCATGGATTTCGTTCCTTATCCTGGTATACTCTGTTGGCTACATGCACGGTGACAAGAACCTCACAAGGTACTGGTTCTTTATGCTCTTCTTCATCGGATCAATGCAGCTTATCGTTATCTCTGATAACCTGCTCATGGTCTTCTTTGGATGGGAAGGCGTAGGTCTTGCCTCATACGCGTTAATAGGGTTCTGGTACCACGATCGCAAGAAGGACTATGTAGGAACGGAAGGACACTATGCTGGCGGAATCCCGATGTGGACTGCCCCGACGCATGCAGGCATAAAGGCCTTTTTGATGACCAAGGCCGGAGACGTCATGATGCTTGCAGGCATGTTCCTGATATTCATGCACGCCGGCACGTTTGGGTTCAAAGAGCTGGTAGCCGACCAGTCCTGGGCCGTGGCAATGGCCGAGCAGAACCTGCTGGTTCCCGCAGCCGTCCTGCTGTTTGGCGGCGCGGTAGGCAAGTCTGCCCAGTTCCCGCTAAACGAGTGGCTGCTAGAGGCCATGACCGGTCCAACGTCAGTCTCTGCATTGATCCACGCTGCAACCATGGTCAAGGCCGGAGTATTTCTGGTGGCAAGAATCGGCCCGTTGTTCTTTGCGCTATCCGTTATGAACACTGCCCAGTTCTTTGAGGTAGTAGCCTGGACTGGCGCGATTACTGCATTTCTGCTTGCCACACAGGCGCTGGTAAGCCCCGAGATAAAGAAGGTTCTTGCCTACTCTACCGGCTCGCAGATAGGCTACATGATGATGGGCCTAGGCATTGCAGGCATGTCTGCAAACTTTGTCGACGGCTACACTGCTGGATTTTTCCACCTGATGAGCCACGCCATGTTCAAGGCGGCGCTGTTCATGGGCGCCGGAGCTTTGTTGCATAGCGTGGGCTCTAGATTCATGACCGACATGGGCGGCTTGAAAAAGCACATGCCCAAGACGTACATATTCATGCTGCTAGCTGCTCTGTCGCTGGCTGGCGCGCCGCTGTTCACTTCTGGATTTTGGAGCAAGGACGCAATCTTTGGTGCAGTGCTTGATTCCGGCTATGCGTATTCAATGCCGCTGTTCATCATGGCCGTAATCGTTGCCGTCATGACTGCCTTTTACACCTTCAGGATGATAGGCATGGCCTTCTTTGGCAAGGGAAGCAAGCATCTCGAGGAGATGGAAGCCAAGGGTCACAAAGTCCACGAAGTCGGACCAGTAATGTGGGTCCCCTACGCAATTCTTGCGGTGGCCACTATAAGCATCGGTGTAGTCGGCTTTGTCTTTGAGGCCCAGATACACCACCTGATGACAGAATACCTGGCCGAGTCCTTTGGCATACATGGCGCCGAAGAGCGTGCTGGCGAGGGCGTCCAGATAAAGATAGCACCGGAAGGAGACCGGACTATTTTCGGGCTTAACCCGCTTGCGTTAGCTGGCTCTGTAGGCTCGTTTGGAGTAGGCGCAGGCCTGGGATTTATCTTCTACATCGCAAAGAAGGCAGACCCCGCGGTAATCGGAAGAAACATCGTGACTCGTGGAATCTGGAAATTCCTCTACAACAGGTGGTACCTCAACACTATCCTGTACTGGGGTGGCGTGATAGGCCCGATGGCGATATACCGGTTCATCTGGCGTTACTTTGAAAGCACTGTAATAGATGGAATCAACCCTGCATTCCAGAATTCGATGACCTATGCATCTAAGATAGTAAAGGCAGGTCAAACAGGCACAACTCAGACATATCTGTTCGTGTTCGCTGCGGGCATCATCATAGTATTGATGCTCTTGTTATTGTAGGAGAATTGAAAAAATGATAGATCTAATGTCAACACCTGTTCTGGTAACGATAATCCTTGGCGTAGTGGGCCTTGCGATCCCGGCTATCGACGCCGGCAGAAAGGAAAAAGGCGCAAACAGAAACAAAATCTACAGCGCAATAGCGTTTGGAGCGCTTATCGTGTCGCTAGGAATTGTGTTCTTACGCATATTCTCCGGCGAAGTACTGCCAGCCGTGGCGTTTGGAGAAGGCGTGCTCACAGACGACATGTTTGGCTCGTTCTTCTCTGTAGCCCTGCTCATCGTCTCCATCATGATAACCGCGTCTTCATGGAACTACATGAAGGGCAGGAGCAACCCTGCGGCATACTACTCGCTGATACTGCTATCGACCATAGGCATGGTGCTTATCGCTTATTCGACAGACTTTGTCATGCTGCTTATCGCTTGGGAGCTGATGTCGCTTCCTACCTACGCCCTGGCAGGCTTTTCAAAGCGCGACCCTGTCTCAAATGAGGCGGCAATAAAGTACTTTATGTTTGGTGCTTTGTCGTCTGCCCTGATTGTATTTGCAATCGGCCTTGTCTACGGAATGACGGGCACCACTAACATCGGCGACTCGATAAAGGCGCTGACAAACCTCGATCCGTCCATGATGCCTGTTGCCCTGCTCGCTGTGGTGCTGTTTGTCGCAGGCTTTGGCTTCAAGATGGGCCTTGTGCCTTTCCACATGTGGCTTCCAGACACCTACGAAGGTGCGCCAACGACGATCGGCGGCCTGCTTGCCGCTGGAACAAAGAAGGCCGGCTTTGCAGCTGCCCTGCGCGTAATAGTGCTTGGCATGTTTGCCATCAACGCAGACTGGGCCTTGACACTTGGAATACTGGCCGTCTTTACCATGACTATTGGAAACCTTGGAGCTATTATGCAGAGGAGTGTTCCAAGGATGCTTGCATACTCTTCAATAGCCCAGGCTGGATACATCATGATGGGCCTTGCCCTTGCGCCATACTCTGACCAGGCGCTATCCGGTTCGCTGTTCCACATACTCAACCATGCAGTCATGAAGTCTGCCGGTTTCATCGCCGCGGCCGTAGTAGCTGTTACTCTTGCCGGCTATAGCCTTGAAAAGTACCGCGGCCTTGCAAAGAGGATGCCAATTACCGCGATAACACTGACTATTTCATTGCTTGCGCTTGCCGGCGTGCCGCCGCTAAACGGGTTCTGGAGCAAGCTGATGCTCTTTGGGGCAGCAATAAACTCTGGTCCTGTAGTGGAATGGGGCCCGTGGCTGGCCGTGGCCGGTGTGCTTAACAGCGCCCTCTCTCTAGGCTACTACGCCTGGATAATGAGAAAGATGTACATGGAAGAGTCGCCGGACATGAGCAGAGTCAAGGAGCCAAAGGCAATGATAGCAGTGCTGGTCTTTGCAGCAGTATTCATGGTCGGCTTTGGAATCTGGCATGCGCCGCTCATTGACTTTGCATCGCAGGCAGTGCCGGACCTCAGCTTTGTTTCACACGCTGCGCCCGGGCCGCTAAGCAAATAATTATACCTGTACAGAAGCCAGGTCAGTCAAGTGCTCAAGGTGGCGCGCCGCTTCGCTGTTGCACTGTATCTTGCGCAACTCGTTTTTTGCCTTTGCAGCATAGGACTGGTACAGCCGCTCCATCCTGTCGACAAACTCCTTTGACTTGTGGTTCTGCCTGACAAGCATGTTGAACAGCTTGTCTTCGTTGTTCCAGTCAATCAGGTCGTCGTGTATCTGGTATGCGATCCCAAGCAGGTTGCCAAAAGCAGTCATGGCATGCACCTGGTCGTCGGTCGCATTTCCGAGTATCGCGCCTATCTTTGCCGAAGCCTCGAACAAGGCTGCCGTCTTGTATTCAAGCACCTTGATGTAGTCGTCTTCGCTCAGGCCTGAGGCCTTACTGAGCTTTATCTCCATCATCTCGCCTTCGCTCATTCGAGTCGCGGCGTTTGACAGCTCGTTTACTACCTGCGTGTTGTTCAGTTTTGAGCCGATGTTAAGTATCACGCCCAGGACAAAATCTGCAGTCAGTATGCTGCTATGATATCCAAACTTGACATGAAAGGTGGGCTTGCCTCTGCGCATATTTTCCTCATCGATGATGTCGTCGTGGATTATCGATTCCGTGTGCAAAAGCTCTATTGCAGAAGCTGCCAGGTAAGCTTCCTGAGATACCTTTTTGGAGTTTATTGCCTCTGACGACAGAACAAGTATCAGGGGCCGGATTCGCTTGCCGCCCTCGCAGGCATAGCGTAGGGGGGCATGAAATTCTGACCAGGAGTATAAATCTAATTCGCGCTTTAACGCGTCGTCAATTCTGGTCAGGTAATCGCCAAACCGGTCGGTCAAAGGATTGGCCTCGATGTTTCTACGACTCAAAAACCAGCTCTTTCCCTACATGTAGTTGTTGGATCTGACCATATTAACTGTTCGAACAACGGATGGTAAATTTTCTCCCTATTCCGAGATTGGCGCGCAAGTATCTGCTAATTGCAGACTCTTTTGGCAAAGATCCTTGGATAAGTTATGGTGCTCCGGTCGGGATTTGAACCCGAGATCTGCGACTTGAAAGGCCACAATGCTTGACCGGACTACACCACCGGAGCACTTTCTAAACGTGACTAAACCTTCACATAAAATCCTTTCTTGATATTTCAGAAGGTTTTTCTATAGCTCTTGAAAAGCAATAGTCCATGAGCAATGATCTTGTCGAGAGGATCGACTCTGAAATCGAGAAGCGCAGCCTGCTAAAACACCCGTTCTACCAGATGTGGTCGGAGGGAAGGCTACAAGTCGATCACCTCCGGGGATATTCAAAAGAGTATTTCCAGCTAGTCAAGGCTGTGCCAGTTTTTGTGCAGAATATTGCAAATGCTAACGATAACCCAACTTTGAATGCAGAAATTCAGTCTAATCTTGCCGAGGAAAAAGAACACATCGAGCCCTGGGCAAGGTTTGCCGGCGCAGTCGGCGTGCCGTCAGACGAACTGACCGATTACAACGGATTGTCAAAGACAAACGGCGCAGTCTCTATAATGACCCGTCTTTCTGCCTCGTCATTTGAAGAAGCAGTAGCTGCAATGTATGCCTTTGAGGCAGAACTTCCAAAGATAAGCAGAAGCAAGATTGACGGCCTAAAGACATTCTACAACTTGGACAGCAAAGATGCAACAAACTACTTTGAGATACATGAAGAGGCAGACGTCAGGCATGCCCAGGTCTGGCGCAATATCCTCAAAAGTTTGCCGGCAGAAAAGCAGGAAACTGCGTATCGTGCCGCGGTAGAGTCGCTAAAGGCCCAGAACATGCTTTTGGATTCTGTGCATGAAAAATACGTCGGCGTCGGTTGCTGACTCCAAACCTTTATAGATACTCGCTAGAATTTTTGGTATAAGTGGGCCCATAGCTCAGCCTGGTTAGAGCGACCGGCTCATAACCGGTCGGCCAAGGGTCCGAATCCCTTTGGGCCCATTAAGAAAAGGGTTCTAACATAACCCTTTTCTTTATCCACGTCCTCTACGCTTGCAATCAGGGCGTGTAGACAATCTGCAAAATGGGGCCATGTAAATCTCTGAGTTTTATGATTGGATGGATTACAAATTTAAATAACTATTATGCACGACATAATCGATGGCCGTAAAGTTCCCCTTGAGCG
>QCWB01000083.1 GCA_013114715.1 Nitrososphaera sp. | reverse complement strand
TGACTCGTATTTTTCATCGCCAATTATCCTTGTCTCCAGAGTCAGGATATAGTCGCCGGTTGTTTCAAAATTATATGGTATGCTGATGTCGCTTGTTTCGTACCACCGCTCCTGGCTTTCATGGACTATTTTGCCAGAGCTTTTCTCAGAAATTTTTAGAGCAGAGTATGCGTTGTAGATATTGTTGTTGTTTTGCAGAATGCTAAAATTCAGGATAGAGTCGTTGTTCACTACTGGTGCCTGTGGAGACGGCTGGAAGATTACCTGATAGCCGTCAACATCTTTTGTAGCCCCAAAGAAATGCGCTTCAGCCGGTCTTGCTAAAAATACTATAAACAGAACAGTGGCAAGCAAAATGTAGCGGATCATTGTTTTATCCTCATTCTCTTTTTCAAGATCACTGCCGCCAGGCCTGCCACGCCAACTGCCGGCAACACCATATACAGGTAATCGTTGGGGCCTGCAACATCCAGAAAGAAAGTAAAAGTAAGCGTCTGGCCGCTGTATCCGTAATCGTTAAGATCAGCATACAGCACGTAACGGCCTTCCTTTTCAAACACATGTTCAAAAGTATAATGCCCAAACGGCACTATTACCGGGCCTTTTTTCCAGATCTCTGTGCCGTCTTTTTCAAGCCTTGCAACCACTGGCACGTCTATCAAGTCGTCGCCATTTACGCTGGCTATTCTTATCATTATCTTGCCTGCCTTGCCAGAGACAAGCTGGGAAGGGTCTGTAGCTATCTCAAAATCATAGTTGCCAATCCGTTGCTTGGTGGAATTTATCAGCGGATCTGCTGTAGCGTGCTGTATCGATACAAGCAGGACCAGCAACAGGGCAACTGCCAGCAGGAATCTCAATTGTATAGTCTAGAGATCATCTAACATTTCAACGTAATTGTCAACGACCTTGTCTACAAACGACTGTCTGTACTTTGACAGGACCTCTGCTACTAACTCTTTGTCTACAAGGCTGTACAGTTGGTACTCGCCGTATCTAATAGATATCAGGTTGGCTTCGCGGAGTTTTTTCAGATGCGACGAGACGGTAGACGGCGCCTTGGTGGTGTGTTCTACTATCTCGTTAAAAGTGCACATGTCGTTTTGCAGCATGAAAGAGAGTATCTGCCTGATTGGATCGTGCCTTACGTAGCCAACTACGGAGGATTCCTTTTCCGAGACGTTGACGTGGTAGTATCGAGTCATCCTTGAATGCCGGTCAGAGCGGATAACTCCGCTCTTTTCAAGGGCTGCGAGGTGATAGGAAAGCACGCCGTTGACAAGCCCTGTCTGGCGCAAAAGCTCTCTGTAGCGTATTCCTGGTTCTTGCTCTATCAGTTTTAGCAGAAGCGATGGTGTGTCATACTGCGAAGCATTTTCCATCTCACTTGTTCACCTTTAAGAATCCCAATCCAAACAGAGTCAGCATGGCAAGCAAGATGACATGTGGGATTTCAATGTCAAGTGTAGGTATGCTAAGTGGAACATAGATGCCTGACGACTCAAACAGATAAAAGACTTCGACGACGCCAAGGGCCATAAATCCAAGGGTCATGAAAAGCGTGCGTGTCCCGCCAGCTCTCTTGTAAGCTAGAAACGAGATTATGCTTAGAAACGTTACAATCGTGATGCTTGCTATATGCAGCAGAATATGATACACCATAGACGGGTGTGCAGCGTGGGGCAGCAGAATCGGAGAGATAACGCCTGCAACGACTGCTGCCGTCAATCCAAAAAGCATTGGCTTGCTGACAGACTCACGACTAGGGCTGCGGGTCTGCATCCACTACTAATACGCGCTTTTCAGTTAATAAACCAAGTGGTACAACCATAGAACAACAGATAGAAATGTTATTTGTCTACGATTGCGATAGTTGATAACCTTATTGGCAGCGGATCATTTGAGAATCGCGGTTGCCTATTTACCCATATTTTCAGCAGACTTGATGTTTCGCTTTAGATCAGTCGCGCTCTTGGCGTACATTAACGCGCTGATTATGATTCCGCCGGCAATGGCAGGTCCCACTGCGTCTGCAAACGAAAATCCGATGTCCGGTACCTGATCAGGTTGGCTGGGCTTGTCATCTGTTTTTGGCGGCTCTTCCAGCACGGGATTGGCAGTAATCGTTATGCTTCCAAGAGCTGATCCTCGCTGCTCTGCAAACCAGATCCTTCCCTGATCGTCTGACGTTAGCCATTGTATGAAAGACCCTGCTTTTGGTATCTTGACTTCCGTTCCCTCTCCGGTCCTCGGGTCAATGACTGCTATCCGGTCTATCTCGTGCTGTGCGTACCAGAGGTTTCCGTATTTGTCCATGGCCATTCCAAAGGGCAGGCCACCTTCGTTTATGGACTGATACCGCCTGAACGTCTCAAAGATTGGCGAAAACACGGATACTGTATGGCCGTCGTGCTCTGCGATATATATCTCGCCGGTCTTTTGGTCCTGGAACACGGCTGTTGGGACTTGCAGTTTGTTGGTTGGATTTGTCGGAGAATATTCGGTTATAGAGTTGGTATCGGGGTCTATCATTGCGATGCTTCCAACCGACTGAGCAATCCAGATTTTTCCAGAATCGTCAATCGAGATTCCTACCGGACCGGAGTCTTTGGTAGGTATATCTATTGCACTGAACTTTTCGCTGGCCGGCTCAAACTTTAGTACCTGGTTTGGCTGGACTACTGGAAGCCAGAGGTTGTCTTGCCGGTCAATGACAAGTCCAGATATTACTCCTTTTTGTGGTGTCTCGTAGTTCTTGCTGGTTTTCGTCTCCGGGTCGTACACGCCTACAAGGCTGGTAGCCGGGTCAATGTACCATACCTTGCCAGAAGAGTCAACGGCAGTTTGGGTTATAAGGTTGACTCCCTCTATCGCGTGCATTGTATAGCTTTCCTGCTGTATGTCAAATTCCCAGATTCTGCTGCTGGCCGGAAATGTGTCGCCGGCCCAGATAACTTGCCTCTGCGAATCAAACACTGGAAAGAGTGGCAAGCTCTGCGCAGGTATCTGGTATTCTTTTAGCGAAAACTGCAGGGAAGATATTGCTGGCTTGACTAGCACGTCGAGTTTTGCAAGCATGTTGCTAGACTCTGGCCTGACGCCCTCAACCTCTACGCTCCACACTCCAGGAAGGCTAAATGCAGCGTTTGCAGTAAATGTGCCAAGAGATTTGGCAGTTGTGCTCAGCTGTATTGGCCCGATGCCCCTCTCAACTTGGGTCAGTTTTATCTCTGCGGAAGCCACGTCCGAGACCAGCTGCCCGTCAGGTCCGTGGAACGAGACGTCAAAACTGTTCTGGCCGACTACAAACGGCCTGATTGCCAGATCGATGCGGCCGTTGCCGGTGTATACCTGCTGTACAAAGTCCTTTGAGGTAGAAGTCTGAGCAAAAGCAAGGTTTCCGTCTTGCTGGGCTTGATACTGCGGAAACTCGCCGGCAGGAAGAGAGCCGTTGGCCATCAGAGATACCATGAGCAACAAAGCTATGCCGACTCCGGATTCAGCCTTGAGGCTTTTGGCAAAATGAGTGAAGCCGACGTTCTGCGTTGCGGTTGCCCCCGTCATGGCAACCATGGCCTTTTTCTGAATTGCAAACTGCGAGTATGCGCCCATGGCCAGCATCACCCCTGCAAGGCCAAGCTTGACAATCAGGATCTTGCCGTAGGTTGACGCCAGAGTGAGGGACAGGTTGCTCTCTAACAGGAACAGGAGCAAAGGACCTGTTATGGTAGCTACTCCAAGAATGGTCACCACCACGGTTGAGAACCGGGGTATCAGGATTGAAACTGCGGCTGATTTTACCCGCTCGTCTTTGATTGACAGGATTTTTGGCACTGCGACAAAACCCATCAGGATAAGCCCGCCTATCCAGATGCTTGCTGCAGCATTGTGGAAAAAGTCAAGCAGTATTGCTGCTTCTTGGCCTGTTGCCGCGCCATGCGCTATCAGGCTTGAAGTCACAAGCACAGCCAGGCCCATGATGAGGAGGGAATACATTTCCGCATTGGTCGGAAAAGTGTTATTTTTGATCAGCTTTAGATAAACAAAGACTGCCACTATCATCAGGATCGAAGTTTCTATCATCCGGACCATCCATATGCCGCCAAACTTTGTGGCAATGGCTTCAGGTATGCCAGCTCCGATGTCAACTGCCTGAATTACTATCATCGCCATGTTAGACGCCAGGACGATTCCAGCGCCGATTATCACGAGCTGCATCATGCTCTTGTCCATCGCAAGTTTCTGCACAGCCAGCGTATTTGACAGCCAGGGAATCCTGGAAAGCGGCTTCCAGAGCCAGAGAGAGCCAAATATGGCTCCGACTACGACCACTTGCCCCACCATGCCGGGGAATCTGGATGCAGATATCGCCGGCGACAGTATTGCAGTCGAGCCGCCAGCAGGAATTTCAGACGATTTTACCCCTATTCCAAACGTAAATGCGTTGTCTACAACGTGACCGTCAACCGCAGACAACACCCGAGTGGTGACGGTATACACGCCTTCTGGCAGGTTTGGCTGCAGAGTCGCCGCAATTGTTGAAGTGTCCCCGCCTGCGTTATGCGCGTCATTCATGTCAAACCGGCTGCCGTCTTGGCCCAAAACAGCAATCTTGCTGTAGGAAAGCTCTATTGGCTCGCTAAAAGAGACGATCACTTCGCTTGGGGACGCAGGCAGGCTGGCAAACGGCTTTGGAGACGAATCTATGGTGATAGGATGTGCAGAGGCAGCCGTAACCCCGGCGACCAGCATTGCAAATACCGCGACAAAAAGAAAAGCCTGCAGAGCTCGCATGGCAAAATTATGCGCTGCACCATATTTGACTCTTGCTTGATTTGTGGTACAAAGCCCGAACTATCATCAAAGATTATAAGTATTCCAGGCCAAGTCAAGACATGAAGATACTCCTTGCTTCTGTTTTGATAATCCCGCTCTTGCTTGCTGCCATTCCAGTGTATGCGCACAACGAGACTGAGGTAGGAGACATCAAAATAGTTGGCGGCTGGGGAATCGAACCGCCGCTAATCGGCCAGCTGAATACTGTGGTACTTGAGGTAAGCCACGTCTCTGACGGAAAGCCTATTACCAATGCTTTTGCCTTTACCACAGTCACGGTCAAAAAGGGCGGCCTTACAAAAGAGCTTGAAGTCGAGCCAACAGAGGAGCCAGGTCATTACAAGGCAGACATCATCCCAACGCAGCTTGGACAGTACGCAGTAGTTATCGACGGGACAATTGCCAACCAGCAGATAAAAAGCCAGATAGAGATAGAAGACGTCGGGGACTCGGCAAGCCTGAACTTTCCACCCAGCACAGGCAGCGGCGATCAGGGCCTGCCAAAGGACTTTGTAGACCAGTTGCGGCTGAATCTAAACGACCTGGCAACTCGGGTTGACGATTCAAAGGTCCAGTCAGACAGCGCACAGAGCGCAGCGCAGCAGGCGACCAAAATAGCAGAGGAACTAAAGGGATCCTCTGACAGGGCGTTTTTGGTCGGCATCGTAGGCGTTGGAGTTGGAGTAGCCGGGATAGCCGTAGCAGCTATAGCGCTTTCCAAAAGATCCTAGTTGAATCTCTTTAATCTGGAGATTGCTACAACGCCAGACAGCGAGGCTACGATGGCTCCTATCGCGCCGGCCGGGAATTCAGGAACGACCTGTATGTTGTATGTGACTACTTCCTCAGCTATTGGAATTGGCGGCAGACCAAGACCATAGATGGTTATCTTGACGGAATAGTCGCCGTTTTCGCTGAACTTGTAAGGAATGGTAAGCGTGCCTTCGGTGTTGTGAATCAGGCCGACTCCCTGCGATTTTGCTGCATTGTAAACTTCGTTTCCGTCCTTTGTAATCACAAAATTATAGTCCTGATGCTCATGGATCTTGTCTGTTCCAGGTTCCAGAAACTGGACGTGAAACTTTGTAGGATCATTAGTTGTGGCAGGCCATTCTGGATCTAGTACAACGTCAAGTGAATTCTTGCCGCTTGAGGGCTGGCGCATACCTTCGGCATAGGCAGGAATAACAGCCATGCTTCCGATAATAGCCGCTGCAAACATCAAAAGGACGAGTTTGCTTGTCATCATCTAGATAGGCATTCATCGTCTAAATAAATTATTGCCGCTTTTTCAGCCTAAATGCAGAGATTACTGCCATTCCGGCTACAAGGGCCAGTATGATGTCCGACGGGAATTCTGGCGTGACTTTGATTGGAATTGTGGCGTTTTCTCCAAGCCCTTCAATGTCAGAGATTTCTATTACGTAAGAGCCGGGTTCAGAGAATCTTATTTCTTGAACCGTGTTGGTTTGATCTACGCGCCTTAATTCCTGTTGCGTTTCAGAATGCAATAGAAGGTCGTACCGCACGTCTTGAATTTCCTTGCCGGTGTCAGAGTCCATGAATTTTAGGACAAAGGTGTTGTATCTGTCAATTTCAGCAGGCGTCCACTGCATCTCTATTTTGAAGGTCCCCTGATCGCTTGTTGTCTCTAGGTAGATATTGTCTTGAGCAAAAGCAGGTGAAATTAGCGACGCAAAGATGATGAATGCCAGAGAAATCTTTAGCACATGATAAATGAAACAGACCCTGTTAAATCAGTTTTGCTGGAGACCCGTAATTGACAATACCGACGATAATAATGATAGAAATGTCACAACATTAGCTGCAACTTGGCACATTTGGACAGGTAAACAAGAACGGAAGCGTCGGGTTTCTGAAAACTTGATTTTGTGTCAGGTTTCAAACCCACATCGTCGACTTTGCATATGTTGGTTGGATTGAAAACTGGAGCATCAGTTTATCAAAAACCGCATAGTCGGTTGCCTCATAGTTAGTTTTTACTACTAACTATACTTGACGACCTAACTGACAT
>QCWB01000082.1 GCA_013114715.1 Nitrososphaera sp. | reverse complement strand
CTTTGCCGAGACGTGTGCGCTGCGAGCGATCGCCTCCACCACCCAAGGGAAGGGGCGGCTCGCAGGCAGTGCTCTTATCTGCTTTAGACATATGATGCATGAAGGGGACGGAAATCATGAGAAATCAAAGAAACAAGAAGACAATGATACTCACGCCCATAGTTAGGTTTCTAACCCAGAACAGTCGTTATACAATCATGGTCTAGTGCTTTGTATCGATACTTAATGGACAATCATAACGGGACAGTAAGCCTCTTCAGAGACCTTCCTCGCAACACTTCCTAGTGCTACCACGATTTTTGACATGCCTTCAAGCCACCGGCTCCCCATCACAATTATGTCGATATTGTTGTCCTTGTCTCACTTTAGAAAGGAGCTAAGGAAGTTTGATAAACGCTACAATTACTGGAGGAAGAGCCAGGCTCTTGGATGGAAGACTCCTGCAAGTATTTACTTTGACAAAAGATACTTCAACAAACGAGCCAAAACTAGGTAAAAGAGTGACATTATCCCTGTTACGCTTTAGGGACATTAATTCTGTTACTCTACAATTAACGCATATCCAACTTTGGATTTTGGCATAGCTCGTTGATTTCCTTGGTTACCTTTGGGACATCTTTCTGAACGACCCCTGCAGATCTTAGAAGGTCCGTCTTTCCGATAAGATCCTTGCAGAGTATGGCCCCTTCATTCAAGAGCCTGTGTTTCTGAGAACGGTTCAAGCTAGTCAAACAGGTGAGTGGATGAAGACCAGATTGTTCTATAATACTTTGCAAGCTATCATGCGGAGGATAGCTCCATCCAACTGTCTTTATGCCCACACAAGTGGCGTAGCGAATGGCGTCTGAAGTCAGCTTTGTGTTGGTCACGAGCCAAGCTTCATGGAACTTCTGGCCATGACCCGGCTGTGTTTTCCATTTTTTCTCGATATCTTCAAAGCGCGCCTGCACATACAGTGCGACCTTGACATCAGACTTAATTCCAAGACTGTTATGAAACTTGCACTCAACCATGATGTGGTAGTCGTTCTTCTCACCGACAACATCAACCTCGTGTGCAACACAAAAGCCTTCCACAACCTTTCCCACCTCCACCGCAAATCCTTTTGATCTTACCAACTCGCCAACAAATCTTTCAAAGAAATGGCCCTCAGGACCCAGATCTAGGATAGCTTGTTTCAAACTGTACCTTGCAGCAAAGGGAGTATGATACTTCTTGAGCAGTGAAAAAGCATGTCTGTATATTTCAGAGGTTGTCATTCCCTCCTTCAATTCACCTCTGATATGGCGGACAATGTCGTCTATCACGGCAGGCGAGGCAAGAGCTTTTTCCACAGAGCGCTTCAATTTGCCTCAGAAAAGAGTTCGCGTTCCCCGGATCTCTTTACAATGAATACTTGTTTTCCTGCCTTTTCATCCAATTATGCACTTCATATAAACGGAAGCGGTATTTAATGTGGTTATGTCTTAATTAGCGTTCGAGGATGAACGCTTTTCTTGCTATCGGTATTTCCTTGACATCGCGTATCCGCATCTCCATTCTCTCCCCAACTCCGAACGGCCTTGCCTCATACGTGATTTTTTCAGCAAGTCCAAGTTTCGTCGCCTTTTCAGAATATATCTCAACCACCGATTCTCCTTTTTTCACTTTTTCTCCGATCTTTTTTTGAAGCAATATCCCAGCCTTCTTGTCCCTTGGTGCTCCTGCTGCCCGCGCGATTTCCACTAACAGATTGTTGTCCAGCCAAAGAAGAGTACCGGCCCTTTCGGACTTTACTTCTATTCGGTGTTCTCCGACGTCTATATCATCTGGCTTAATGTTCGGATTGCCTCCTTGCTGACCAATCATCTCTCTCATCTTCTTCCCGGCCTTGCCGCTCTTCAGGATATCACGAGCGAGCCTTTCGTCTCCCTTTCCTGCCATTCCAAAAATCAGGCCACATAAATGCACAGCTTTGTCAATGAGATCGGGCACGTTGTAGCCCTGTAATGCCCGCAGCGCTTCGCGCGCCTCAAGTGCAGGCCCTATGGCATGCCCGATCGGCTGCTCGCCATAGCTTATGAGACATTGTGTCTTGATCTCCAGTCTCCTTCCGAGCTCGATGAAGTCTTTGGCAAGCAGGTCTGCATCTCCTATTGTCTTGACCTTTGTCCCGCGACCCGTTGGGATATCGATGGCAAGGAAATTAGCATGCACCGCCCTCTTTTTTGCCATTATGGAGGGAAGCAG
The DNA here is from genome assembly GCA_013114715.1 of Nitrososphaera sp. Lineage (GTDB taxonomy): Archaea > Thermoproteota > Nitrososphaeria > Nitrososphaerales > Nitrososphaeraceae > Nitrososphaera. Next base: position 4,704 of record QCWB01000082.1, on the reverse strand, counting down.
CATCGGATCTATTGAAAGAGGATACTCCACTTGTACAAAGACATCATCTGCTGGTGCAAGGTGCAGCGATCCGCCCCATGCAAAACAGCCGTTTGTCTTTCCGACAACCCTTTTCATTTCCTCCACGGAGAGGTTGACGGGCATTAGTACTTCGGCACGATCCGCGGTTCCGGCAGCAGAGGTTATCGCACGTGAGGATGTCTTTGGAATAATCAGGCCGGCAGCCGCAACTATTGGGACAACCAAAAGTGTGGTCTTGTCCCCGGGCACCCCTCCTATCGAATGCTTGTCACAGATAGGTTTTTTGTCTATCTCCAGATGCTGTCCCGTTTCAACCATGGCAACCGTTAGATTCGTCGCCTCGTCCAGATCAAGGCCCTGCTGCTCAAGAGCTATCACAAACGCTGCCATTTCCACTTCGCTGAGGTTTCCAGCAACAGTGTCTTTCACAATTTCAAGAATCTCTTCGTAGTTCAGCTTTCTTCTTCTTAGCTTGTTGCGTATGTATTGGAGCGAAAGTGGCGGACTTGCCGGCTCGACATCTACTATGTCCTTCTCCTTCAGTTGCAATGACTTTATCACTTCGTCATAAACTCCGATTACGCTCTTCCTTACCGACTTGGTTGCTATGTTGACTATTGCATTTATCGTGTACTCCTTAAATCTTAGCCTGAGTCTCTCGCCGCTCCGTATGCCAAGCTCTGCTGCATCGTCTACAGAAAGGGTAACCACCGGCTTTCTTCCTGATTCAATGCCAAGATACTTGACGCGCAACCTCATCTTACTTCGGCCTCGTAAAGCCCCACTTCTTGAGGGCTTCTCCCAACTCCGCATGATCCCTTGCATATTCACGAAGATCGATACTCTGATGGTACGCTTCAATTGCTTGAACCACGGCTTTTGCTCCGGCCTCCACCCCCATAGGATGGCCCTGTGTGCCACCTCCAACCTGCACAACCATGTCAGTCGTTTTGTAAATATCAAAAACTTGGGGCAGCAGTCCGGGATGCAACCCTCCTGATGCGACTGGGAGCATTGGCTTTATCTTGCCCCAGTTTTGATGCAACCTTATCATTGGAATTTCATTGACTTCCTTGAACAAGATCATGTCCTTGGTAGCAATGATCTCATTCTTTCTTCCTTCAAGCTTTCCAACCACAGTTCCGATGTGCAGCTGGTCAATGCCAATCAAACGCATGAGCTTTGCCAGAAAGAGCATCGACATGCCATGATCTTGGTTTCTCGTGAACATTGCGTGCATCGCCCTGTGCGCATGTATTGCCATTCCGTAGTCGTGTGCAATGTTGGAAGCCGTCTGAACAGCAGTAAAGCCAGAGATCACGACATCTAGCATAAAGTATCTAAAACCATGATCGTGTACCGTCTTTATGCGGTTTTCCAGCTGCTTTAGGTCAGGCGCAGTCACGTTAATGAAGGCTTCCTTGACCTGTCCTGTTTCCTTCTCCGCCTTGTCTCTGACCCTTGCCAAACGTTCTACTCTATCGTAAAACTTGTTAAATGTTTGATTTGTTAGATTTTCATCGTCCTTCACGCAGTCTATGCCCCCTCTCCATACTGCATAGGCAACTTTTTCGGCGTGCTCGCTTGCAGTGTAACCGAGCTTTGGCTTCGGGACAACGGCTGTTATAGGTCCGCTTTTCTTCTTGAATATCTTGCCAATAGCACTTGTGCCAAAATTTGGGCCTCTGAAATGTTTGACATATTCGAGTGGAAGTTCCACGTCTACCAGCCTGAGGCTCTTTACGGCCTTCATGCCAAAGATATTGCCCGCCGGACCGGCCAAAAATCCTGTAATACTTCCCTGCTCGAAAAGGGTGACAGGGTATGCGACTTTGCAGAATTTTCCTCTTCTCCAAAATGCAAAAGCCTTCAGCCTTGGCAGCATCTTTGGAACCGAGGTCAAGGTGGTCCAAGTGCCGACCGAGCTCTCTGAAGCAATTCTACCCATCACTTCTGTCGCAGAGATCTCGTCAAGAGGCTCAAACCTGAAAAGACAGACAATGGCATCTTTGTTTGGCGCATACTTTAAGTTTACAAAATCGGCATACCATTCGCTTTTCTTGCCCATCATTTCAATCTCCTTATAACCTGTGACGGTTTCAGAACGCCTTCATCTGTTATCACTGCAGTAACATACTTCCATGGTGTGATGTCAAAGGCGGGATTTCTGGCTTTTATTCCACGAAAGTCCTTTGTAGTAGTTATTTTTCTATAAACCTCTGCTACCGGCCTTTCTTCGATTCTAAAATCTCCCCTCTTGTCCAGCTTCATTACGTTTGCAACTACGTAGAATGGTTTATGGTAATGCTTAGCTGAAAAAGCCAGAAGTGAGGTGCCTACCTTGTTGACAACTCCTTCTTTACGTAAAGCATCGGCTCCAACCACAACTGCATCGACGTCCTTCATGAAGAATCCTACGGCGTTATCCAGAATGAGGGTCACTGGAATCTTTAGCTGCACAAGCTCCCTTGCAGTTTTGACACCCTGTTCAAGTGGTTGTGTCACCGTAGCTATCAAGGATATTTTCTTTTCATGCTTAACATGCCCGTGTTTTATGAATTTCAATGCCTCGCCGGAATGGCAATACGTCATAATCGTGATATTGTTTTTTAGCATCCGGTCAGAATGCTTGCCTATTTTCTCTGATGATTCTGTCAGGTATGCAATCAGGCTGTCTATGGTAGATATTTTCCTCTCGCGTTTTATTATCTCGATACAGTTGTGAAGCACGACTGCCGTTGGACGTATTTTTCTCAAAGCATCAGCCAGTTCATCAAACCTTCCTTCAAAACCCTGCTCTTGTACAACTTTACGCAGGAATTTTAAAGCGTAAAGCGCGATTTCTTTTGCACCCTGCACCCGCACACTCTTGATCTCGCTTACGGCATGTTCTAAAGTGGGCATTTTTTGAACCTCTGCGTTACCTTGCGTGGGGCAGCTACGTTCGATACTAACATACAGGTTGACCGCGGGTGAATAGGCTTTGATTTTCGGATCACGCGGCTTCTGTGTCCCCCACTCCGGATGATTGAACGAACCGACTCTGCCTTCTGTAACCAATCAAGAATCCTATTCCGCCTGCAATGACACCTGCAACTAGCACAAGAATTGACACAGCTATAGGCTCCACATATGAACTCATTATTTCATGTGCCTGGCCTGCATCAAATCCCTGTCCTCCTACTGTGAGTGGAAACATGGCAGCTCCGCCCTGATAGCCTGCAAGCATCATCATGGATGTCGCGGCTGTTACCCCCGCATTCATCAGTATCAGGTGCGCCCAAGCCGATGCATTAGCAGCACGGCCAGAGCCATGCCTTCCTTTCCCCAAGTAATGGTAGAACAGCGAGGAGATTGCGACCCCTATCACTCCTACTAGTATGTATGTTATGTAGCCAAACGTGAACCAGGTGCCCGCTCCGCCTGCTGCTATCACCCGGGATACTTCCGGCTTTATCACAGAGACCTGACCAATAACAAGGAAGATTGTCAGACCTACTATGGCTGCTCCTTGGATTATTGCAGCTGTCATGAACCTTCCAGCCCATGCATTGCGACCTTCAAAATCTTCTCTTTTCGCTTTGCTCATAGGGTAAATTTACCATAATGGCGTATTTACGGGTACGGGGTGCAGTGTTCTGCATTGCAATGTGCTTTTAGCAAACTGTACCGGTAGATATTAAATGAATTTTTATGATATATGCAAATGTTTGACTAAAATCCTGAACATGCTTATTGGGTCGCTGTATGATTTTCAATCAAATTGGCAACCAACGGTTGGCTTCGCAGGACATTAGTGGCTATGGACGGATCAAAAGCATGGTCGCTGTTGATAGGTCGATACAGATGGCAGAGCAGAATAACTCTGAGCTTATTGTTGTCAACGTACTACGGCTACCCATAGTGAGCCATTACACAGCTGCGGTGCTCAATTCGCAATTGGGAAAGGTATCCACGAGACTAACGAGTGGTTTGAAGAGATCGAGAGACGAGCTGCGGGAAAATGAATGAACATCAAGACAAAGATGATCAAGAGCATCGGCTCCCAATCTTCAGAGATAGTAAGCTTTGTAAAGAAAAAGTCGACCTTGTTGTTGCAGGAACAAAGGATAGAAGCAAACTAAAGGAAATGCTACTTGGCAGTACAGCGGCAGGAGTTGTCATGAGCGCACTGCACGGTGATGGTTGTAAGATAATATCTGTCCACACATAATCACTTGCTGACCGCATATGAAACGCCGTGGTTATCAACTAACATCCTCCATATGCTTATTTACTCACACATTGTTAGACAACGAATTCAATATACAAGAAACTCTTTTGTATCTTGTCATATAGAATAACATGACAAAGGATAAATGGTCGGATCAAAATGAAAAGGGTTCACGTAATACAGGCCAGTAGAAAAATAGAAGCTCACGTAAAGACTGTATGAAATGTTGTCTCGGACATCGATAAGGAGCCATCGTACTGGCCCGGAATGAAATCAATTCTTGATATCCGGAAGCAGAAAAGTGGAACCGAAAGGGAAGTTGTGACCACCCTAGGATTCAAGTGTAGAGAAGTAGTGGAATTGAATCCGCAAGAATTTTTAATCAATTACAGGATTTTCAAAGGTCTGGTGACCAGAGCAAAGTCAATACAGCTTGTGGATTCGGAACCTAGTCGAATCACTATGAGTAT
>QCWB01000081.1 GCA_013114715.1 Nitrososphaera sp. | reverse complement strand
GATAAACTTCGATTCATGCTAAACTACGCAGTGCTTGCACCGTCAAGTCACAATACACAACCTTGGCTTTTCAAAATAATTGATGATGGGGTTGAGATATACGCCGATAGATCAAGGGCGTTGCCTGTAGTTGATCCTGATGACAGGGAATTGATTATTAGTTGTGGCGCGGCCTTGTCACATCTTCAGCTAGCGATGCGCCATTTTGGTTACGCTGACAAGACGGCGATATTGCCAGAGAATGGCGACTTGATAGCCAGAGTCGCGATTGCCGGAAGAAATGACCCGCAACAAGATGACCCATTGTTCTCTGCAATCACCAAACGCAGGACAAACAGGTCATCGTTTGAAGATAGAGCCGTACAGACCGGATTGTTGCAGTCGTTTTTGAATATTGCCAAAGAACATGGCACTTGGTTCGATATTGTCGAAGGCGACAAAAAGAAAACAGTAGCGGATCTTGTCTCAGAAGGAGACAGAATACAAATGTCTGACAAGAAATTCAGAAGGGAGCTTGCAGCGTGGATTCATCCAAACAGAAGCCATAGCAGAGATGGAATGCCCGGATATGCCCATGGAATGCCCGACTTGGCGTCAAACCTGGGTCCGTTTTTGATAAGGACGTTTGACATTGGCAAGGGACAGGCGGCAAAAGACAAACAATTGGCTGCCGGTTCTCCTGTTTTGGCCATACTTGGAACTGCTGGTGATAAAGCTCGTGATTGGATTTATTCAGGACAATCTATGGGGAAAATCTTGCTTCGTGCTCGTGTAGATGGCGTATGGACTTCATTTTTGAACCAGCCTATTGAAGTCACAGAACTGCGTCCAAAATTACGAGACGCCTTGGGCAGGAACAATGGTTTTCCACAATTGCTTGTACGCATGGGTTATGGCAAGGAAGTTAAACCTACTCCGCGTAGAGATGTGGAAAGCGTTATTGCATCTGCCTAACATTCATGCTTTCAGCATTATTGTCACAGCAGCGCACTATTTGATTATCACGTCAAACTGCTTCATAGCAACCGGCAAGTCCTGGACTAGGTCTTCGGCAGTCATGTGCAGCCCAACGCGGTTAAACGCCAGATTTCCAGCAAGGCCGTTAAAATAGACAGCAAGCAGCGACGCTTCAAAAGGCTGCATCTTGGCCAAAAGCCCTGCAGTAAGGCCTGAAAGGACGTCGCCAGTGCCCCCCACAGTCATTGCGCAGTTGTGAGTCTTGTTTATCCCAATCTGCTTTCCATCAGATATGACGTCTGTTGGCCCCTTCAGCAGGATTGTTATTCCGTGCTCTTTTGCCATTTCCAAAACATTTGATATCCTCTCCTCGCCTGAGCCGGGGTCCGCGCCAAACAGCCGCCTGTATTCGCCGGCATGCGGAGTCACGACAGTATCGGTATCCTTTATTTCGGCAAGCACTTCTGGTATCAGGGCAGACGCATCCAAAAGTAACCTTGTTTTCATCTCTTTTAGTTTCCGGATAATTGCAATCATTGCCTCTGGCTTTGCGACACTTAGACCCATTCCTATTGCAGCAGTGTCTGGCTTTTTTGGAACCATTGCTGCAAGCCTGTTTGCAACTCCGACAGTAAACTTGTCGTCTGGCATCGGCAGAGCTATGAGGGCAGGAGAAAAAGACCTAACTTCAGTTATTATCGAGCGGGGAACAGCCGTGTAGACAAGGTCAGAGCCTGACCTCAATGCAGCCATGGATGCAAGCACCGGCGCGCCGTGGTAGAACCGGCTTCCGCCTACAACTAGGACCGTGCCGCTGTCGCCTTTCTTTGCAGTAGCCTTTCTTGGGGGAGTCAATTTTCTCGCAAGCGGCATGTTGATGGTTACGACTGACAATACAATACGCAAGACGGGGCCAAAATATAAAGAGATTCAGCCCGGCTCTGTGTGAATCGTTACGATAGAGCCAGGGTATTTTAATCGAATCTGCTTTTCAATATCCGACACGATTTCGTGGACGCGCTCTATTGTCTCTGGCTGGCCTGAAGAAAAGACGCAGTCTACGTCTATTTTCAGGGTGTTGTCTTCGGTCCGAAAGGTTGCTATTCGCCCCACGCGCTGTATGTATCCAGTCTGGCGCACTATTCCAATTATCGAGTCTTGCAACTGCACGTCTGATATGGGCGCGATTCCCCTTACGTTTGGCATCAGCGGCTCAAGGTGGACCGTGATGTTGCCGACTTCTTTTATCTGGGACTTTATCGAGTCTTCTACCGCGTTTGCTATCAGATGCGCTTCGCTAAGAGTAGCAGACCTGTTTACCTGCACGTGAAGCGAGACTTCCAGCCTGCCCGTGCTCTGCACCTTTGATACAATGATGTTGTGAATGCCTTTGACTCCTGCAACCCTGGCAGCAGCCCTTTCTATTATCGATTCAGGGGGTATGTCTGCACTGTACGTCGGCTCAAAGTGAACCGTGATGTTTTTCAGTATTTCCAAGTCGTCTTTACTTGAAAGCACCGAGGCAATGTTCTGCTCGACTTGGGCGCTTATCTCGTGGGCCTTTTCAAAGCTGATATCTGCCTTCATGCTTATGGTGACTTCGACAAAGGTCTCCATGCCTACCTTGCGCATCTTGACGTCTCTGCAGTCCAGCACGCCCTCCGTTCCGGCGGCGGCCTGCCGGACACTGGCAACATGGCGCGGAGAAATCCTGTCAGTCAAGTCCACCGCGTTTCTGTAGGCAAACCTGCTTGAAAGATAGGCAAGAAATCCTCCAAGCAGAATTGCGGCAACAGAGTCCCCAAGGTGTACTCCTGTTGTTACAAGCCACAGGCCGACCAGCGCCACCGCGGTGGATGCAAAATCCGCAAAGGCGTGGTAAAGGTCTGCTTTTAGAGTCGGCGAGTTGTCTGCGCCTATTTTTTTTGAAGCCCTTCTCAGGATTGTTATTCGAAATACGTCAACAGCCAGGGTGTAGATCACTGCTGCAAAGCCTATGGTTCCTGGAATCACTGCCGTCGTTTCGCCCAGGCCAGCTATCCTTGCAGTTGCTTCGTAAATGAAAAATACGGATACAAAAAACAGGGCGACTCCGCCGATAAACCCTCCGACTATCTCTATCTTGCCATGGCCGTATGTGTGGTCGGTGTCTCTGGGCCGCGCAGCCAGGCTAACTGCGATTATCAGTATTCCTGTAACCACTGCATCGAGCAGGGCGTGCGTGCTATCTGTAAGCAGCGCCAGGCTGTTTGTGATTAGGCCAGCAGCAATTTCAAAGACAAAGACCGACGCAATGGCGACTAGTGAAAGGTACAGAGTCTTTTTGCGAAGCTTGGCATCAAGAGCAGTCTGGCCTGCCACGGTCCAAAATATGACGTCGAATTTTCTATTTAGGTATTGTTATTAAAAAAAGAGGTTAGTTAGCCAGCAGGTCTTGCCGGCCCTTTAGGTTCTTGTACCTGTTTCTTACGGTCACTTCGGTTACGCCCGCAGCCTCTGCAATGTCTGTCTGGGTCTTGTTCTCGCCAGTTTCCAGGCAGGCAAGATACAGGACGGATGCTGCAAGGCCCATCGGGTCCTTTCCAGCAGATATGCCGCTTTTTATCACTTCCTGCATGATGCCTATTGCAAGTCTCTTTGTCTTTTCAGTCAGATTGGCCTTGCTTGCGACCCGTGCTATGCATTTCATCGGGTCTATCTGGGGTATTTTCAAGTCAAGTTCAATCACGACTAGCCTGTACATTCTTGCCAGGTCCTTGCGCTTGACGTTGCTAATCTCGGCGATGTCCTTTAGCGTGCGCGATGCGCCAGTCTCTCTGCATGCGATGTAGACTGCCGCTCCAAGCGTTGCGGATATCGTCCTTCCTCTAACTAGGCCGCGTTCCTGGGCCTTTCTGTAAATGTATGCTGTTTTTTCAACAGCCGCTTCAGAGAGCATCATCTTGTCTTTTATCCTGTCCAGCTCTGTAAAGGCCTGCCTGAGATTCCTGTCAGTCGGGCTATGAGCCTGAGTCCTAAAGTCCCATGTCCTAAGTCTGTCCATGGTTGCCCTCATCGAGCTTTCTATCGTACGTCCGCTTGCGTCCTTGTCTGTCCTGCCTATGATGGTTGAAAGTCCCATGTCGTGCCGGGCAAGCGAGCTTGGAATTCCTGTCCTTGCCCTATCGTCTACTTCCTGGAAGTTAAACGCACGCCATTCTGGCCGTGCTTCCAGGGTCTTGTCTGAAATCACCAGGCCGCAGTTCTGGCAAATAATTTCCCCAGACTCCGGGTCTGTGACCGTCAGGTCATGTTTGCATGACGTTATCAACGACGTTTTCATAATTTCTAAAGTTCATAGATAATATCGTGTTTCATATTAATAAGGGATATGAAACAATGTTACGTGTAATAATTAGAATATGGAATATTATTATTCTGTGTATAGATAAATTTTGGCAAATAATTATAATAAATATTTCGTAATGATGATAAAATGGAATGTCTAAATTCAGAGCAAAAAGAATCCTGCTTTTTATATACACTCGCGATTTCTTGATCAAAATGGTCATTACAATGTAAATATTATGATGTTAAGACATATTTATACATATTACATGTTTAATTCCCACATCATTCAATAATTCCTTAACGTAAAAGACATAGAAGCAATTCTGCCATCCTAAAGAACTGCCAAACAGGATCTTTTATGTTGGATCCGCCATATTTCGGCATTGGATTTTCAAATTGCTTACTAGAAAGATTATTATTCTTAAAAGCAAGAAAATCTTGCAATGAACCATCAGAAACTGTACCGCGATATCATGGATCTAGACCCAAAAATTAGGATGGTGACAATTTGTGGTGAAAATGGCAGTATTATTTTTTCGGATCATCGTCCTGGTGTAGTTAACTTGCTTTCGGAAGAAGAAAGTAAAAAGTCACTTGAAATGGCGGTAAGGGCCTGGAACTCTAGAAAAAGCATCTTCCCAAAAATTGGAAAAGGCAAGTATGTACTAGCGGAATATGAAAAGCTAAAGCGGATAACCATGCCGATTGGCGATATTTACCTGGTGTACGTAACTACAGAAATTGAAGCGGATCATTCAAAGATTATTGAAGGGATATCCAAATTAGGAAAGTCCATCCAATAAGGCGTGAACTACTTTGCAAAAGGCATAGGCAACTCTGGCAAGTCTACTTCTTTTGATTTTCCGTCGATGATGACAAAAGTCTTGCCTTCGTACGTGCATTTGACCGCCGGAAGGGGCTTCATATCAAGGATAGAGTCCGCCTTTTTGTAGTATTCGACCAGTCTTCTCTGCTCGTAAACCGTCTTGTTCTTGCGCCGGAACCTTTTCTTGCTCATGAACTTGAATGCCAGAACAACGTGTCGTGTAGGGTAAACGCCAAACATGTTTCTGATTACCATGCATCTTTCTAACTGGTCTTGTGGCACGTACAGGATATCCCCTGTCCCTGACTTGGCCTCTATGGTCAACAGGATGCCTTCTTTGTTGTTTACTGCCACGATGTCAGGCAATCCGGTGCTCGAGCCGCCAAGCCTCCTGGCTTCCCATTTGCTCTCATTGAACCTCTGGACCAGGGTGTGCTCGTAGTTGTAGCCCCTGCTGCGGCGTATGTTTCCCAACCAACATGGGTTGATTTTCTCGCGCTATAAGTCTGTCGGAAGTCTTTTATTAAATTCCAATTCCAATGCTTTCATGGCAGAGCTAAACATCCAAAATTCGCTTGACTCTATAGACAGGAACCTAAAGGACGTGCAGGAAAGGCGCGAAAAACTGATCAAACAAAGCCGAGATGCAGTCATGCTCTGCAGCAAATCGATAATCGCGTTGCACCAGAACCGGATAGACGAGGCTTCAAGCAACATGGAATCGGCCAGAATGCTGCTTGAAGAGCTGCGGATTTCAGCCAAGGACGACCTCTACAAGTATGTTGCAGTTGCAGAGCAGGAGCTGGTCGAGGCCTACTCGCTTAAAGCTATAATGAACGGCTCTGCAATTCCGACAATGGAGGACTTGCAGGTTTCTGGCCAGTCGTACCTCACCGGGCTTTTGGACTGCGTTGGCGAAGTAAAACGCCTTGTGTACGACAGGATGCGCTCTGGCAAGGAAAAGGACGTGGAGGCATTGTTTGCGTTGATGCAAGAGATCTACGGATCTGTGTACCCGTTTGCAGTCTATGACAACGTCGTAAGCGGACTCAGAAAGAAGCTGGACGTCGCTAGGATGCTGATTGAAGATGTCCGGGCATTCGTGACTGAAGAGAAACGCCGCAAGGTCATGATAAGCGCCCTCGATGAGTTTAGGACAAAGCTCACCTAAGTTTTAAATTCGGGCTGCAAAGTACTACTGGTGGACCAATGTCCCTTTACGACTCGATGATTGCCAACATTGCCGGCTCAGAATGGATAATCATCGTGCTTCTGGCCCTTATCCTGATATTTGGCACAAAGCGGTTGCCGCAACTATCCCGGTCAGTAGGCAAGGCAGTTGGGGAATACGAAAAGGCAAGGCAGACCTTCCGAAATGAGATGCAGGAAGCAACTGAGCAGGCAAGAAAGGAGGCCGGCATCAGCAAGAATGTGCCTGTCAGCGGCCCTGTAGCCACAGAAAGGGAGAAGCTTGAGGTAATAGCCAAGTCGCTTGGCATAGATCACCTCGGCAAGACAGACGAGGAGCTCCGTTCCATGATTTCGCAAAAGATGAATGCCTGATTTCGCTAACACTTAAATCCAATCCCTTATTAGCAAATAGGCATGTCCGGACCAACAAGCCTTAACGCATTTGAGATGGCTCTAAAGCAGCTTGACGAAGTCGCCAAGCTGATAAATCTTGATAGCGGCCTGCATCAAGTTCTGGCGCACCCAAAAAGAGTGCTCACTGTATCAGTGCCCGTGAAAATGGACAACGGCGAGATCAAGGTCTTTACAGGCTATAGATCCCAGCACAACGATGCCCGCGGTCCATACAAGGGCGGAATTCGCTACCACCCACAAGTATCGATAGACGAAGTCAAAGCCCTGTCCATGTGGATGACTTGGAAATGTGCCATTGCTGATATCCCATACGGCGGCGGAAAGGGCGGAATCATCTGCAATCCAAAGGAA
>QCWB01000080.1 GCA_013114715.1 Nitrososphaera sp. | reverse complement strand
ATCTACAGATTCGTGGCCCATGATAGTCAATCTGCTTGCAGTGCCTTGCACAAAATTCCAACATTTTATCCAGTAGAAACGCAAAAAATTTTTCTATGGCCTGTATGGAAAGGGCGGCAATAGATCTCTGGTTTTCAAATCCATCTGGCGCCTCCACAAGATCTCAAGAGCTCTGGAAATCAAGCCACAAACTGCAAATTTTGTCTGTGCTTGGCTACAGAATGGGGCAGAGCTAGATGAACAAAAATGAATCCATAGCGGCTACAGCTCCGCACATATTCAAGAGGCCTCTGCTGTCCGTAGATGTACACGACTCTATGCTGCAGGCTGCAACTTTTCTTGCAATCGGGCCTCAAATCTACGCAGATGGCCTAGTGGTGTTTGATGGCAAGAAACTAGCAGGAAGGATCGGTGGCTTGGCGCTTGTCCAGCACATCCTTGCAACACGGGAAAAATGGCTGGAATTCAACGCTGTAAGGGTAATGGACGGATTAAAAGTTCCCCTTGAGGCCAGCGCACCGGTGTCCGACGCATTACGGATATTCCAAGAAACTAGATTTGCGTTTTTCCCGATATCTCTCCATGGTGAGATATCTGCTTCGCTTTCAATCAGAGACTTGCTTTGGTTTTATGCAAAGCAGGAAACTTCTATAAAGGCCGTGAGTCTTGCCTCTGAAATCATTCCGGTTTCGCAGGATATAAGCGTGTTTGATTCTCTGAAAATAATGGCGGAACAAAAAATACGGAATCTGGTCTTCATGCAATCTGGACTTGCTTATATGATAAACGACAGAAAAATCCTTGAATTTCTGCTCAGCTACAATGCCAGAGAGATCCTGAAAAGCCACGGGTTTGCCGGACTGGGTGAAATCCCGCTTGCAAGCCTTGGATTGATGAAGGGAAAACAAATATCCAAAGACGCGACGACAAGAGATGCCGCCTTGCAGCTGACCGATATTTCCACTCCTTGTCTGTTTTACGAACGGCGGATATTGACTCCCTGGGACTTGATAATGAAACAGGTCTAATTGGGCAGGGTGACTGCCCTGCGGTGATATTTCCTGCGTGCAGTGCAATGCAGAATAATCCTACCGGTTAATAGATCCCCTGTGGTCACCGCTGCAATGGTGTGTAAGGGAAAATGTATCAACTACAAGACAGTTTCAAGATACGCCGGCGGTAGCAAGCGCTGCCAGATCTGTGACACGTTTATCAAGTGGAATGGAACTCGCTGCCCATGCTGCCGTTTCGCCCTTAGAAACAAGGCCCGAACAACCAAAAAGTCTGCCTTGCCAAAAGAAGAATCAATCGAGGTAGCGACATACGTTTAGCCTGACTACTTCAGATCGTCGGCACGTTTTTCGCCCTTCTTTGTCAGCAAAAACCGGTCCTCTCCTTTCTCGTTTTTGTCTGCCTTTTTGACCAGTCCTTTCTTTATCAGCCTGCCGCCAAAGTTTCCGCCCTCAAACCAGTTGCCGTAGGATTTTCCCCAGTCGCTTAGGATATTTTTGATCTCGGATTTTGTACTGTTTGGTTTTTCTTTTAACGCCAGGATTACAAGGTCTTGCGTGCCAATCTCGTCGATTTTTGTGATTATGTCTTGCAAAAAATTGGCCTGTCTTTGGTTGTTCTTGTTCTGCTCGAGAATGGAGACGCGTTTTTCAAGGTCTGCAAGTCTTTTCTCAAACTCTGAATCCAACATCGTTAGTGGAATTGCAGATGTACTTAAGGACTATTGCAGTGCAGAAAAACGAGAAGTCAAATATTTGAGGAACTAATAGCAGCATCGTCTGCATTCGGTGATGAAAAATAGCCACTCCACCTAATATCAGCAAAGTTCCTTGGCACTCGTTAGAAAAGGAACGGGTATTTGCTGCGCTGAACACTGGTGATGAGGGTCTTTCGGAGGCTGAGGCCGGAAGGCGAATTTCAACATACGGCTACAACGTGATAGAGGAGCAAAAGAAAGCCTCAATCCTTGCATTGTTTGCAAAGCAATTCAGGGAGCCTCTGGTCATCATCTTGCTTACAGCAACGGCTGTCTCTGCGTTTCTAGGCGAGCTGGTGGACGCCGTCATCATTATGGCCATTGTACTGCTTTCTGCAACTGTGGGTTTTGTTCAAGAGTTCCGGTCTGAAAAAGCTATAGCGGCATTAAAAAAGATGGCAGCAGCAACCTGCATTGTTTTACGTGACGGCCAGCAAAAGGTAACGGATGTCAAGAACCTCGTTCCAGGAGACGTCATCATCGTTTCTTCTGGCGACCGCATACCTGCTGACTCGTACATCTTGGATTCTTTCAATCTTCAGACAGATGAAGCCCCGCTAACCGGAGAATCTATGCCTGTCTCAAAGACCTCGTCTGTTTTGCCTGCCGACACTGCCGTGGCAGACAGAAAAAACATCCTATATACCGCGACGACTGCCACGTACGGACACGGCAGGGCCGTGGTTCTGGCAACTGGCATGCATACGCAGCTTGGCGCGATAGCAGAGATGGTGCAGGGAATAGACCTTGGAAAAACTCCCTTTGAACTGAAGATAAAACACACCGGCAAGGTCCTGAGTGCAATAATGCTAGTTGTAGTCGTCATAGTGAGTGTAATCGGCCTTCTGCGTGGCCATCAGATAATGGAGATGCTCGTCTGGGGCATAGGCCTGGCAGTGGCTGCAGTCCCAGAAGCACTTCCTGCAGTGATTGCTGCCTCTCTTACACTTGGCGTCTACCGGATGGCAAAGCAAAATGCCATAGTAAGAAGGCTTCCTGTCGTTGAAAGCCTAGGCTGTACTACTATCATATGCAGCGACAAGACCGGAACCCTCACAAAAGGCGAGATGACAGTTCGGCAGGTCTACGTTGGCGGACAGTCGTCTGAAGTCCTGGGCTCTGGGTACGATACCGACGGCAAGATATCTGAGAGTTTGCATAATAAAGACCTCGAGCTCTTTGCCAGATGCGCTATCTTGTGCAACGATGCTAGCATCAGAAACGAAGACAACAAGACAATTGTTATTGGCGATCCGACCGAGGCCGCGCTACTGGTGTTGGCAGCAAAGGCAGGCCTGGACAAAAAAGAGGTAAACTTGTCATTTCCAAGAATAAGGGAGGTGCCGTTTTCCTCCGAAAGAAAAATGATGACTACTGTCAATAAATCTGGTGACAGATACTATTCATTCTCAAAGGGCGCCACTGAAGTTATTCTGACCCGGTGCCATCAGATGCAGGTCGCTGGTGAACCTTCCAAACTGGACTCTGAGCAGAAATCGCGGATTTTGCAGACCAACAATGAAATGGCAAGCTCCGGCCTTCGGGTTCTAGCTCTTGCCTACAGACAGATACAGGCCGGCGAAACGGATTCAGAGCTGGAAAACAACCTTGTCTTTCTTGGCCTAACCGGGATGATGGATCCTCCGCGGCCGGATGCAACCAAGGCAGTCTCCCAGTGCAAGAGCGCCGGCATAGATGTAGTGATGATTACCGGCGACCACGCTTTTACCGCAAGTTCCATTGCCAAAGAAATGGGGATATCCGACAATGGAAAAATAATGACTGGCAAGGATCTTGACGAGATGACTGAGCAGGATCTGGCAGACAAAGTACAAGACGTAAAAGTGTATTCGAGAGTCACGCCTGAACACAAGCTCAAGATAATTCATGCCATGAAATCCAGAGGACACGTCGTGGCAATGACCGGGGATGGAACAAACGACGCACCGGCGCTAAAGGCTGCAGACGTGGGTATATCCATGGGAATAACCGGAACGCAGGTGGCAAAGGAGTCTTCTGCCATGGTCCTTGCAGACGACAACTTTGCAAGCATCTTGTCCGCAGTACAGGAAGGTCGCAGGATATTTGATAACGTCAAGAAGTACCTGGTGTACCTGCTTTCCGCTAATATTGGCGAGATAATCGTGCTGACCTTTTCTGTTATTATGGGCTGGCCGTTACCGCTGCTTGCAAAACACCTGCTGTACATTAATCTGGCCACGGATGGCTCGCCAGCCATAGCCCTTGGTCTTGAACCCGGCGAGCCGGATGTCCTGAAAAGAAAACCCCGCAACCCAAAGGAAAGCGTCTTTTCTGGCGTAGCCTGGTTGATGATCGGAATCTCTTTGATTCTTTCTGTGATATCTTTATCACTTTTCTGGTACATACTCCAGGCCGAAGGCTGGCAGTCTGAGGCAGCCATTTCCAAAGCCCGGACCATGGTTTTTGGACTGTTTGTCTTCTTTCAGTTATTCTTTGCTCTTGCAAGCAGATCGCTTCGACACACACTTGTACGGGTGGGGATACTTACAAACAAAATCCTGCTGTACTCGCTTGTTGGAGAAACGCTTGCAGTACTGCTCATCATGAACCATCCTGTCTTACAGCAAGCGTTTGATTTTGCACCGCTTGGAATCTCTGACTGGGCAATAATGATCTCCCTGGCCACAACCGGATTCATTTTTACTGAAGTAACAAAGGCGCTGAGGCAGCGCGGCCTATTTGCTAGTTTTGTGAGGAGCTAGCATGCGTTACAGCGGCTGCCAATATTTCTTCTTGAAGCGTACTTTGCAATGCACTGCATACCTCTGGAATTAATGCGAGTCTGCGTTGCTACAAACAATGACTAATCAACCAAGACCGTCGTTGAGATTCAATAATATTTGCAAAATATCTGACAGGTGGTATTGATGTCAATAAAGAAAATCCTAGTACCAATAGATGGATCAGACTTTTCGATAGAGTCAGTAGGGTATGCAGTCAAGCTGGCCAAGATGGCCGGCGCAGAGATCTTGGCAATCCACGCTGTGGTCAGCCTTCCATACACCGAGCATAAAAGCGGTGGCGCGTTTGTGACCACATACCTTGAGGAAGCAAAGAGGCATGCAGAGCAGTGGTTTGGTCAGGTCAAAGAAATGGCAACAAAGGACGGAGTCCAAGTTTCGTCGGAGACCCTGTTTGACACTGTTTCGGTAGCCGACGTGATAGTGAATTATGCAAACTCTCACAACGTCGACCTGATAGTTATAGGAACCAGGGGCAGAACCGGCATAAAACGCGTCTTGCTTGGCAGCGTGGCCAACGGCGTCGTTTCGCATGCTAGCTGTCCAGTACTCGTGGTGAAATGATTTGGTGCACATGCGGTCGACCGTCCGAAACTGGACAAAGAAAGGATGGTTCAGATGACTGCCGCGCTTGAACGTTCAGTTCAGATATCTATTGGAAAAGTGACTCTTGAGGGAGACCTTGCTCTGCCAAAAGACTCGCGAGGTATTGTGCTCTTTGCTCATGGCAGCGGAAGCAGCAGAAAGAGCTCTCGAAACAGGTATGTTGCAAAAGTCCTGCAGGAAGCCGGTTTGTCCACACTGCTGTTTGACCTTCTAACTAGAGAAGAGGAGAAAATAGACATGTATACGATGCAGCTGAGATTTGACATCTCGCTTTTGGCAGACAGGTTGGCCGGAGCTACGGATTGGATTTTGCAGTATGAACATACAAAACATCTTAGAATCGGATATTTTGGCGCAAGTACGGGAGCGGCCGCTGCACTTGTTGCAGCCACATCAAAACCAGTTCACGCCGTCGTCTCGCGGGGCGGCAGGCCAGACCTTGCATATGATTTTCTGCCAAAGGTTACCGCGCCTACACTTTTGATAGTTGGAGGCGACGATGAACCAGTCATAGACCTTAACAAAAAAGCAAAGTCCCAAATGAAGGCAGTGTGCGATCTGGTAATTGTTCCAGGCGCCACTCATCTTTTTGAAGAGCCCGGCAAACTAGAACGGGTATCAATCCTTGCCAGGGACTGGTTCAAAAAGTATCTTGACCGCTAGTCTATTTCTTGTATCCAATGTCTCTTAGGAACTGCCATCTCTGACGCGCGTCTTTCTCTGACTCGATTCCCTTGGGCTTGGCGCCGTCAGCAACTCCCAAAATTGCCCGGCCGTTAAAGGTTTCAGCTATTATCACTTGCACCGGGTTGGCCGTTGCGCAAAAAATATTCACTATTTCTGGAACCTCTTTGAGCGTTGGCAGGACGTTTATCGGATACGCGTCTTTCAAAAGAATGACTAGGCTATGTCCTGCGCCTATCTTAAATGCGTGTTTAGCCGCCAGGTCTTGCAGATCTGCATCGTTGCCGTCGTATCTGACCAGGCATGGCCCACTTGCTTCGCAAAATGCCAATCCAAACTTTATACCTGGTACGCTGTTAACAAGGCATTCAAAAACGTCTTCTACAGTCTTGATAAAATGACTCTGAGCAAGTATCAACTGGATGCCCTCTGGCAACATGATTTCTACAACGTCAAATTCCATTGGTCAGCTATACCTCTTCTGTAATTTAAGCAACCTGCTATGCATTGCAGTGTATTCATCGACAATAAATAAGATATTGCAGAATACTGTTTCAATGAAACGAAAAAGCGTGGTAGATGATTCTGGTGTATCTGCAGAAGAGGCAAAGGAGATGGTGGACGACGAGCAACCAAGACCAACACGAAAAGAAGGCAAGTCCGCGTTACCTTCAGAATTTACTTCGCACAAGAAAATAAAAGGGACAAGAAAGGTCAAATAAACGAAAACATTTGACCTACAATACTATTCTAGTGCCATACGACGGATCTGACCCGGCAAACAGGGCGCTGGACAGAGCAATCGAGCTTGCAAAAGCTCTTGGCTCGCAGATTGTGCTGTTGTATGTGGTAGAAGAAATGCATCTGCCGTTGAGCAAGTATTCACTAAAGCTGCCATCAAACAAAATAGCCCGAGAAAATCTGGAACGGTTCTACAGAGAGATGGAAAAAGATGGACTAGATGCCCTTGAAGAAAAAAAGAAATTGTGTGTATCAGCTCAAGTGCCGGCAAAGACTGCAGTGCTTAGAGGAAATACCGTAGAGCAGATACTTTCAATAGCCAAGAAGGAAGAAGCCGATCTTGTGATTGTTGGAAGTTCCGGGTTTTCTGGTATTTCAAAGTTAAAAGTGCTTGGCAGCGTTTCACGCAAACTCTCAGAGCAATCTCCCTGTCCAGTAATGATAGTGCATTAAAGTGGCCTGTATTTTTTCATCAGTTCTACAACTTGGTTGTCTTCAAC